>NZ_QHHW01000033.1:0-229320 GCF_003947325.1 Amycolatopsis sp. WAC 01375 | reverse complement strand
GTCCCGTGCTGGTCAACCTGTGGGCGTCGTGGTGCGAGCCGTGCCGCGCCGAACTGCCGTTGCTCCAGGAGTACGCCGCGTCGCCCGGCGCCGCCCGCGTGCTCCTCGTCCAGGTCGCGAGCTCCGGGGCCGACGGGCTGGCGATGCTGAGCGATCTGGGCGTCCGGCTGCCGTCGGTGTTCGACGGTGACGGACAGTCGGGCCCGGTGCGGACGGCACTAAAGGTCCCTTCCTCCCTCCCCGCGACGTACCTGGTCACGGCGGGTGGCGATGTCCGGCTCATCGAGAACCCACGTGTCTTCGTGAACACTGACCAGGTGCGCGCCGCTGTGGAAGGGAAACCATGACCGGCCCCCTCGTGGACACCGACGCCGTGCCCGCCTGGTTGCAGCCGCTGGTCAAGATCAGCGGGGACCTCGACGCGGCGACCTTCAGCCGGTTCAGCGTGCCACCGGACGCGAGCTACCGGTCCGCGTCCGTCCTGATGCTCTTCGGCGAGGGCCCGCAGGGGCCGGACGTGCTGCTCCAGCGCCGCGCCGACACCCTCGGCTCGCACGCGGGCCAGGTCTCCTTCCCCGGTGGGGGCGCCGAGCCGGACGACGACGGGCCGGTCGGCACCGCGTTGCGCGAGGCGGAGGAGGAGACCGGCGTCGAACCCGCGGGCGTGCTGCCGGTGGCGATCTTCCCGGAACTGTTCGTGCCGGTGTCCGCCTTCGCCGTGACGCCGGTGCTCGCCTACTGGCGGACACCGTCCCCGGTGCACGCCGTCGATCCCGGCGAGACGGCGGCGGTGGCGAGGGTGCCGGTCGCGGAACTCACCGACCCGGCCAACCGGTTCCAGGTGACGCGCGAGGGGTACGACTGGAAGGGGCCCGCGTTCGACGTGGGCGGGCTTTTCGTCTGGGGTTTCACGGGTGGCCTGCTGGCGATGACGTTGTCGCTCGGTGGCTGGGAACGGGACTGGGACCACGGCGACGTCCGGGACCTTGACGTAGCGTTGGCCGAACATCAGGCGCGGGTCGACGGGCGGCAAGTGCCGGAGAAGGAGTAGGCGCCGGTGAACTGGGTCGACGTACTGGTGATCCTCCTCGCGCTCCTGGCGGGCGTGTCCGGCGCGTTCCAGGGGGTGATCATCGCCCTTCCTTCGCTGGTCGGAGTGGTGCTCGGCGCGCTGGCGGGGATCAAGATCGCACCGCTGATCGTCGAACTCTTCGAACATCCGGCGGCGAAGGTCGCCTTCGCGGTGGCGACCGTGGTGTTCCTGGTCGCGCTCGGCGAGACCCTCGGGGTCTGGACCGGCCGGAAACTGCGGCAGAAGATCAACCCGGACAAGCTTTCCGGGGTCGACAAGACACTCGGCGCGGTGGTGCAGGCCGCCGTGGTGTTCGTGGTCGCGTGGCTGATCGCGACGCCGCTCACGGCCGTCTCGGGAGTGCCTGGGCTGGCGAAGTCGATCAACAGCTCGGTCGTGCTCGGCGAGGTCAACAACGTCATGCCGGACGCGGCGCAGGGCTTCCCGAGCGAACTGCGCAAACTGCTCGACGCGTCGGGCTTCCCGTCCATTGTGGACCCGTTCCAGAAGCCGAACGTCCAGGACACCAGCCCGCCGGACACCGCATTGCAGGCGAGCGCGATCGTCAAACAGGTGCACCGCAGCGTCGTGAAGATCCGCGGGAACGCGACTTCGTGCTCGCGGGCGCTGGAGGGCAGCGGATTCGTCGTCGCGCCGCAGCGCGTGATGACGAACGCGCACGTCGTCGCGGGGACCGACGAAGTCGCCATCGAGTCGACTTCGGGCAAGTTCCCGGCCAGGGTCGTCTACTTCGACCCCGAGGCCGACGTGGCCGTGCTCGCGGTGCCGAGGCTTCAGGCGCCGGTGCTCCCCTTCAAACAGCAGGTCGCGCGGGCGGGCGACGACGCGATCGTGCTCGGCTACCCGCTCGACGGCCCGTACACCGCGACGTCCGCCAGAGTGCGCGGCCGGATCAACCTGCGGGGGCCGGACATCTACGAGTCCAACACCGTGCAGCGGGACGTGTTCACCGTGCGCGGGCAGGTCCGCAGCGGCAACTCGGGCGGGCCGATGATCAATCCCGAGGGCGAGGTCATCGGGGTCGTCTTCGGCGCGGCCGTCGAAGACCCGGAGACCGGCTTCACGCTGACTTCGGAGCAGGTGCGGCCGGTGGTGGACACGGCCCCGGCGTTGAGCGCGAACGCGTCGACCGGCCCCTGCGCGAACTGAGCCCGCACGTGCGGAGGGTGAATCAGGAGCCTGACGAGAGGCCTTCGCGCCAGGAAGCGACGGTCTCCTCCACGTCCATCGGCCGTGCCCGCAACACCGGGCCGCCCGCCGGACGACGGTGCTCGGCGCGGATCCGTTCGTTCAGGTCCTCGACGATCTCCCGCACCCGTGCCTCACGGCGCACCCGCGCCAGCGTGTCCGGCAGGTCGTCGAGTTCCTTCGCGATGGCCAGCGACGGCGGCAGCAGTGCCGAAACGTCGTGCCCTCCGGCGCGGACCTTGTTCACCACCCAGGCCAGAGCCGTGTCGTCGCCGTCGGTCTTCGGCAGCGGTTTCCCCGCGCCGGGAAGGTCGTCGAACTCGCCCTTCGCCTCCGCGGCGCGGACCTGCCGGTCCACCCAGGACTCGAACGACACGCCCGTCGGTTTGCGCTCGGTCATGCCTCCAAGATACGGAGGAAGTCCAGCAGTGCCGCCGATGTGCGCTCCGGGGCCTCCAGATGCGGGAAGTGCCCGATGCCGGGCCAACGCTCGAGACGGGCGTCCGGGGCCCAGCGCCGCGACGCCGCCGCCGTCTCGGGTAGAACGCATCGGTCTTCCTCGCCGTGCAGTTGCAGCACGCGGGGAGCGAAGCGGCCTTGCAGTGCTTCGCTGAACCGGCGGCCTTCGCCGCGGAACTGCGCGCGGAACGCCCATCGGTAGTACTCGAGCGCGCTGTGCGGAACTCCCTGCACGAGCATCGCCTGCCGGAACGTCCGCACGGTCTCGATGAAGTCGGGCGTGTCCGTCCACTGTGGACCGGACCAGGCGCGGAACAGCTCTTCGACGGCGAGCGCTTCGTCCTTGACCAGCCATTTTTCCGGCGCCATCGGCAACTGGAAACGGAACAGATGTCCCGACGCGCGCAACTGTCCCGGCCGCCGGACGGCCCGGCGCAACGCCAGCGGATGCGCGCCGCCCAGCACACTGACCGAAGACACCAGCCGGGGGTGCAGCGCGCCGACCGTCCACGCGAGCATGCCGCCCCAGGCATGTCCGACGAGATGGGCCTTGCGCGCGCCGAGCGACTTGATCAGCCCGCCGACGTCACCGGCCAAGGTCCACGCGTCGTAGCCGCGCGGGGGCTTGTCCGAGTCGCCGTAGCCGCGCAGATCGACCGCGATCGCGCGGAAACCGGCGTCGGCGAGTGCCGTCAGCTGGTGGTGCCAGGTCCACCAGAACTCGGCGAACCCGTGCAGCAGCAG
The DNA here is from genome assembly GCF_003947325.1 of Amycolatopsis sp. WAC 01375. Lineage (NCBI taxonomy): Bacteria > Bacillati > Actinomycetota > Actinomycetes > Pseudonocardiales > Pseudonocardiaceae > Amycolatopsis > Amycolatopsis sp. WAC 01375. The sequence goes on along the minus strand of NZ_QHHW01000033.1, from coordinate 225,836 downwards.
GACCACCGGCCCGTCGCCGAGTTCGGCGACGTGCAGCCGGATGCCGTTCGCCGAGACGTCACGATGGGTCCACGGGCCGTCGATCCGGACGATCGACGGATCCGGTGTCGCCTGCACCGCTCGAAGACTCAGTCTTGGTCTTCGGCGCCGTGACGCGGCTTGAACGCGGCGGCGGTGTCCTTGAAGCTGTTGATCGTGCGCTCCGGCGCCTTGATCTTCTTCACCTTGCGGTAGCCGAGGAAGCCCGCGACCGCCGTCGAGACGAGCATCAGCCCGAACACGATCAGGAACGCCGCCCAGCGCTGCAGGAACTCCGACAGCAGTTCGCCGAGGAAGAAAAAGAAGAAGAACGAGCTGTACAGGCCGATGACCAGCGCGACAAGGAAGAAGATGGCGCCCTTGAGGCCCTTCTTCGCCTCCGCGACGACTTCGGACTTGGCCAGCTCGACCTCGGCGCGGATCAGCGTCGAAACGTGCTGTGTGGCATCGCCGACGAGTTTCCCGAGGGACTGCTCGCTCGCTACCACGTCGTCATCGCTCGACAGGGGGAGGTAGGGCACGGCCCCCACGCCGTCGGGGCCGGTACGTTCGTGCTTGGGGCTGCTCACACCGGTCATCGTGCCACGTGCCCCGATCACGGGCGCGGCGGACCGGCGAGTGTCGGGCTCTCAATCGTCCTTCGCGTGCACGCGGCTGCGGTGCACGAGCATCGCGGCGGCCGAAAGCGAGGCGATGGCCGAAGCGATCAGCACCGCCGCCTTCGCCAGCTCGACGGACTCCCCGTCGAGCGCGAGATCGGCGATCAGCAGGCTCACCGTGAACCCGACGCCGCCGAGCATCGACAGCGCGCCGATGTCCCGCCAGCCCATCCCCCTGGGTTTCTCCGCGAGTTTGAACTTCACCGCGAGCAGGCTGGCGCCGAAGATCCCGATCAGCTTCCCGCCGACCAGCCCGACCAGGATGGCCAGCGGCAACGCCGTGGTGAACACCTCGCCGAGCGATTCGGCGTCCACCTTGATCCCGGCCGCGAACAGCGCGAACAGCGGCACCGCGACCGCGGCGGACCACGGCTGCAACCGGTGTTCGAGCCGGATCGCGGGCGCGTGCTCCTCGCCTTCGTCGGCGCGGACGCGGGTGAGCAGGCCGAGCGCGACGCCGGCGATGGTGGCGTGGACGCCGGCCGAGTGCACCGCGACCCACGTGATCAGGGCCAGCGGCACGTAGATCCAGGCGCTGCGGACTCGGCGCTTCTGCAGGTACGCGTACAACGCGAGCGCGACGACGGCGACGCCCGCGGCGACGAGGTCGAACTTCGCGGTGAACAGGATCGCGATGACGAGGATCGCGCCGAGGTCGTCGACCACCGCGAGCGAGAGCAGGAAGACCCTGGCGCTGCTCGGCAGGTTCGACGCGGTCAGGGCGAGGACGCCCAGCGCGAACGCGATGTCCGTGGCGACCGGGATGGCCCACGCGCGTTCGATGCCCGGCGTTCCCCAGCCGACGGCGAGCGCGACCAGCGCCGGGACGATCATGCCGCCGAACGCGGCGACCACCGGCAGGATCGCCTGTTTGAACCGGGAGAGCTCACCGACCACGAGTTCGCGTTTGAGTTCGAGCCCCGCGACGAAGAAGAACAGCGCGAGCAGGCCGTCTTTCGCCCAGTCGCCGATCGTCAGATTCAGGTGGAGGAATTCGGGGCCGAGCCGGAAATCGCGGATCGCGCGATAAACGTCGTCAATGGGCGAATTGGCCCAGAGCAGGGCGATCGCGGTGGCGCCGAGCAGGATCATCCCGCCGGTCGTCTCCGTGCGCAGGTAGCGGGCGAATTCGGCGACGGCTTTCGCGGGGCGGGTGGGTCCGGACAAAGCATCCTCCGGTTTTCGGCGACGACGAACACTGTTGCCGACCAGACTTCCCGGCGCACCTTGACGCGATTTTAATACCTCGAGCTGCGGAAATCTCGCTTTCATGACAGCTGCCACAGAGATCATGCGGACGTCGGTGTCCCGTCCACATGGTGGGCTTCTAGCATGTCAATCGGAAACCGACAACGATGTCTTCACAAAGGACGGCATGGTGAGTACCTCTACCGAGGTCCAGCGAGACACGAGGTTTTTCGGGCACCCACGAGGGCTCGCGAACCTCTTCGGCGTCGAGATGTGGGAGCGTTTCTCGTTCTACGGGATGCTCGGCATCCTCCCGATCTACCTCTACTACGAAGTCAGCCAGGGCGGCCTGGCGTTGCCGAAGGCCTCCGCGCTCGGCATCGTCGGCGCGTACGGCGGCATGGTCTACCTGTCGGCGGTGATCGGCGCCTGGGTCGCGGACCGCGTGCTCGGCTCCGAACGGACGCTGTTCTACAGCGCGATCCTGATCATGATCGGGCACGTCAGCCTCGCCGTGCTGCCCGGTCTCGCGGGCATCGGCGTCGGCCTCGTCTGCGTGGCCGTCGGCAGCGGCGGGCTGAAGTCCAACGCCACCGCCATCGTCGGGACGCTGTACGCGCCAGGTGACGAGCGTCGTGACGGCGGTTTCACGATCTTCTACATGGGCGTGAACGTCGGTGGGTTCGTCGGGCCGCTGCTGACCGGGCTCGCGCAGAGCGAGATCGGTTTCCACGTCGGGTTCGGGCTCGCCGCGGTCGGCATGGCGCTCGGCCTGATCCAGTACACGATCGGCCGCAAGAACCTCGGCGAGAAGGCGAGCGAGATCCCCAACCCGCTGCCCGCCTCCCGGCGTCCGCTGGTCCTCGGCGGCACCGCGGTGGGTGTCGCGGCGATCGTCCTGCTGGTGGTCTTCGGTGTGATCAACCCGGCGAACCTGGTCGACATCGTCGTCGGGGCCGTCGCGGTCATCTCGGTCATCTACTTCGTGGTGATCATCAGCAGCAAGAAGATCACCTCCGACGAACGCACCAGGGTGTACTCGTTCATCCCGATGTTCATCGCGAGCGCGGCGTTCTTCTCGCTGTACCAGCAGCAGTTCACCGTCGTCGCCGCCTACACCGACGAGCGGTTGAACCGCACCGTCTTCGGCTGGGAGATGCCGGTGGCGTGGGTCAACTCGATCAACCCGGTGTTCATCATCCTGTTCGCGCCGGTGATCGCGGCGATCTGGACGAAACTCGGCCCCAAGCAGCCGTCCTCGCCGATCAAGTTCGTCCTCGGCACCGTCACCATGGGCTTGGCGTTCCTGCTGTTCCTCCCGATGGTCGGCAGCGGCAAGAACGCGAGCCCGCTGCTCGCGCTGGCGGGCATCCTGTTCGTGTTCACCATGGCGGAACTGATGCTTTCGCCGGTCGGCCTTTCGCTGTCGACCAAACTCGCGCCGGAGGCGTTCCGGACGCAGATGGTGGCGCTGAACTTCCTGTCCATTTCGCTCGGTACGGCGATGTCCGGAAAGCTCGCCGAGTACTACTCGGTGGAGAACGAAGCGCCGTACTTCAGCATCGTCGGCGGAGTGGCCATCGTGGTCGGTGTGGCGCTCCTGGTGGCGACGCCGATGATCCGCAAGCTGATGAAGGGCGTTCACTAGACGCTCCGATTCACCTGATGAAGGCCCTCTTCCGGCGCACAACGCGGGAAGGGGGCCTTCGTCCATTCCGGTCCGGGAACCCCACGGCGCCGAACTGCGTCAAAGCCGACGAACTGAGACGATCGCCATGGACGACGCAAAACGGACCATCAGGGTTGACGAAATGACCAGTCCCGAAAACGCACAGCCGGAAAGCAAGCCGATCCCGCGGGAATTCCCGCCGGTCGTGTACCTGCCCTGTATGGAAGCGGTGGCCGACGCCACTGAGGCGCGCGTCGCCATGCGCACGACGAGAGACGGCAGGGTCGCGCTCCTCGCCTATTCCGCGCTCGATCGCCTGCACGACTGCTGTGGTCCCCATCAGCCGTGGATCGTCATGCCGACACCCGGGCTCGACGCGTTGCAGAAGGCGCAGCCCTTTCAGCTGCTGCTGCTCGACGTCGTGATTCCCGAGGACAAACGGCAGGAGGGGGCGGCGTGACCGGGCCGAAGGTCGATCACGACGTCCTCGACGGCATCGCGAGCAAACTGCGCAACGCCAGTTCCGACGTCGACAAGCTGGGTAACTCGGTCCCCGGCACTCCCGACGCGGGAGTCGGTACGCCCGCGGTCGTCGGCATCCTCGCCCATTTCGTCGAGAACGCGAGTGCCCTGGTGCTCGGTGCGGCCGGTGCCGGCGACGACGTCGCTTCGGCGAACAAGGGCTACCGCGAGCAGGACCACGCCGCGGGAGAAGACGTCCGTAAAGCGGCCGGGGGGCGTTGACCATGGGGATCGACACGAAGATCGAGGGAAATCCCGAAAGCGTCCGCGGCGCGGGCCATTGGCTGCGCGACTCGCTGGCGAAAAGCGTTTCGGACGCGGCGACGCAGATCTACCACGCGAGGAACAGCGCGGACGCCGGATGGGGCGGCGAGGGCGGCCAGGCCTTCCGCGCCAAGATGACCACCGGTGCCGAAAAGACCGACCAGTTGTCCGCCGCGGCCAAGACGGCCGCGCAGAACTTCGACACTTACGCCGCGGACCTCCACCGCGCCCAGGAAGACATGCGCGGGGTCCGGAAACGCGCCGCCGCCGCCGGGCTCACGGTGAACGGCGACGTCATCGAGGATCCGGGCAAGGGCCCGTCCGCGCCCGGCGCGGCACCCACCGGCGAGGCCGCCACGCCGGACGCCGTGAAGGCGCACGACGACGCCGTCACCGCGTCGAACGCGCACGCGGCCAAGGTCAAGGCGTACAACACGGCCAAGACCGAGTCCGACGCCGCGAGCCACATCGCGAAACTCGCGGGTGACACGCTGAAGAACGTCTGGCAGGACGTCACGCAGAAGTGGTTCCTCGTGGTCGGCGACCTCACCAGCGGCGCCGCCGGGACACTCGCCGCCAAACATTCGTCGATTCTCGGCAAACAGGCGAAGTTCCTTTCCGAGGAATCCGCGAAGTTCCTGGAGCGGGCGCGAACCGCGCCGGCGGGGACCCCCGCGTCGCAGATCTATCGCGATGTCGACCTCGGCCGGACCGCTGCCCAGCAGGCGGACGACGTCGCGGCCGCGGCGAAGAACACCGACGCCAACGCGGCCAAGTGGGGCCTTCGAGCGGGTGGTGCGCTCGCCGTCGCCGGGGTCGCCTACGACATCGCCAACGGCAAACCGGCCGCGCAGGCGATCGTTTCCGGTGGCGTCGGTTTCGGCGCCTCGGTGGCCGCCGGCGCGGCGATCGGCACCCTGATCCCGGTGCCCGTCGTCGGAACGGCGGTCGGTGCCATCGGCGGTGCTGTGGTAGGTGTATTCGCGTCGGGCATGGTCGATTCCCTGTGGACGAACGGGATCGGCGACGTTGGCGGAGCGATCGAGGACGGGGCCGAAGCTGTGGGCGATGCGGGCAAGGCCATCGGCGGACTCGCCAAGGACGCGTGGGATGCCATCTTCTGACCTCGGCGAGCGACCCGCGGAATGGCCGCCCGGTGACGGCGGGAAGTACAAGGCGGCGCTGGTCTTCGTGGTGCTCCTCGGGGTCGCTTGTGTGCCCGTCGGGTTCGGGTTCGTCGCGATCGGCAAGGCCGGGGCGCTGAAGTACGCCCTCCTGCTCGCGGCGTTGTTCCTGCTCACAGCGGTGTACGGGCTGGTGACGAGGATCCGTCCCGGGCATCGCCATGCCGACATCGCGATCACCACCTACGACGGGCACCCGGCCACCGAAATCCGCTACTCGCAAGCGGCCTTCACCGTCCTGACACTGCTGATGGTCTGCCTGACGGCCCTCTGCGCGCTGGGCGTCTGGGACTTCCTGTCGGCGGGCGAAGAGGGGGCGGCGGCACCGGTCGGAGCGGCGTTGATGGGGCTCGCCGCCTTGTTCTTCTCGAGTTTCCTCGTCTTCGTGGTGGCGGGCCGGTTGCAGCGCGGCCGGGTCGTCCTGGCTCGGCAGGGGATTTTCCAGCGCGGGAGGGCCTTTTCGTCGTTCCTGCCGTGGGAGGCGTTCGCCGGGGCGAAGGCCGCGTACAACGGAACGCCCGAAGTGCTGGTGATCGCCTACACCAACGCGCCATGGGACAAGCGGCGGCTCGGCGGGATCTGGCAGCTCGACAAGCTGCCGCCCGCGCCGATGATCGAGATCGACACGACGTCGTTCGCGCTCGACCCGACCGTGGTCTATCACCTGGTGCGGTTCTACGTGGAGAACCCGGCCGCCCGCGCGGAGCTGGGCACGGACGCCTCTCTGCGCCGGTTCAGCCCACGCTGACGCCGAACAGCACGCCGACGTAGTAGGTCACCAGCATCGTCAGCGCGCCGACGCCGACGTTCCGCGCGAGCGCGCGGCCGACGCGGGCGTCGCCGAGTTTCGCGCTGACGAACCCGGTCAGCGCCAGGCCGACCACCACCGCCGACGCGCACGCCCAGACCCGCGCCGAGGTCGGCGTCCACACGATCGACAGCAGCGGCAGGAGCGCGCCGACGGTGAACGCCACGAACGAGGCCCACGCCGCCTGCCAAGGGCTGGTCAGATTGTCCGGATCGATGCCGAGTTCGGCTTCGGCGTGCGCCTGGAGCGCGTCCTTTTCGGTCAGTTCGCGGGCGACCTCGGCGGCGAGTTCCGGAGAGAGCCCCTTCTCCTCGTAGATTTCCGCGAGTTCCCGTTCTTCGGCCTCCGGCATCTCTTTCAGTTCACGCTTTTCCAGCCGCAACTGGGCGCGTTCGGTGTCGCGCTGGGTGCTCACCGACACGTATTCGCCGCCCGCCATCGAAAGGGCGCCCGCGACCAGTCCGGCGATTCCCGCGGTCGCGATCACGGTGGAGTCGGTGGTCGCGCCCGCGACGCCGACCACGATGCCCGCCACCGAAACGATCCCGTCGTTCGCGCCGAGAACCCCGGCGCGAAGCCAGTTCAGCTTGCCGCCCAGATCCGCGTGCGGCTCGTGCGGATGTGCGGTCGATACGGTCTCGGTCACCTTTTCAGTGAAACACAAAGAACGGTATCCGGCGAGCGAAGGCCGTTTCGGTAAATAGAGGCAATCCTTATTGACTATTGCCTTACCTAACCCATCGGCTAGGTTCAGTCCGTGGCAGAGGTGGTGATCCTGATCGGGCTCCAGGCGTCCGGGAAGACGACGTTCTTCCGCCGGGAGTTCGCGAGCACACACGTCCATGTCAGCAAGGACACCTTCCCCAACGCCCGGCGTCCCCAGGTCCGGCAACTGCGGATGCTGGCCGAAGCGCTCGAGGACGGCCGTTCGGTGGTCGTGGACAACACCAACCCCTCGCCGGAGGAATGGGCGCCGCTGGTCGAGGTCGCCAGGCGGTACGGCGCGCGGGTGCGCGGCTACTGGTTCCCGCCCGACCTCGCCGGGTCCCACGGGCGCAATGCGCTCAGGAAAGGGAAAACCCGGGTGCCCGACGTCGGTCTGTATGCGACGCTGAAACGCCTCAGGCGACCTGGCGCCGAGGATGGTTTCGATGAGCTGTACACCGTCGGATTCGACGGTGAGGGTGGTTTCGTCGTGGAACGGGGGTGACCGTGGAATCCGGCGGTTTCGAGGCGCGGCAACGCGAACGCGAGTGGTTCCACGGCCTGACCGTCCCGCCGGGATCGTGGACTGTGCTCCGCGTGGACGGCCGCGGGTTCTCCAAGTTCACCGAAGCGCGGTTCGAGAAGCCCTTCGATCCCCGGTTCAGCGAGTGCATGGTCGAGGCGGCCAAGGCCTTGATGGCGGACTTCGCCGCGCCGTACGTCTACACCGAGAGCGACGAGATCTCGATCCTGCTCGATCCCGCCGCCGACCTGTTCGGAAGGGGTGTCGAGAAGCTCGTGTCGATCTCCGCCGGGATCGCGTCGGCGGCGTTCACGCACGCGGCCGGAGTGCCCGCGCATTTCGACGGCCGGGTTTGGCTCGGCACGACGGCGGACGACGTCGTCGACTATTTCTCATGGCGTCAAGCGGACGCGACACGCTGCGCGCTCAACGGCTGGTGCTACTGGATCTTGCGCAAGGCGGGGAAATCGGCGCGGGAAGCGGGAGACGTCTTGGACGGCGCGAGTATCCCCGAGAAGAACGAGCTGCTTTACGCGCATGGCGTGAACTTCACCGAAGTGCCCGCCTGGCAGCGACGCGGCGTCGGGCTGTACTGGGAATCCTACGAGCGCACCGGATTCGATCCGGTGCGCGAGATCGAGGTCCCCGCGACCCGCCGCCGCGTCCGCGTGGAGCGTGAGTTGCCGATGAAGGACGAGTACCGCGTCTTCGTCGGCGAACTGCTTCAGCCGATCGGTTCGGGCAGCCGCCGCACGGTGTAGGCGAGTTCGATCGTCTCGCCGGTCGCCGGGTCGCCCAGTTCCACCCGCCAGGAATCGGCGAACTGGTCGACGCCGTGCACCATCGGGATGGTCCCCGAGATCAGCACGGTGCCCGGGGCGTAGAGGTCACGCTCGCGCAGCACGTCCAGCCAGTACGACGGCGGCAGCAGCTCCGCGAGTTTTCCTTGCTGGATCAGGGTTTCCCCGGCCCAAGCCGAAAGCGTGAGGTCGTCGAGCCGGTCCTGGACGTCGACGAGGCGCCAGGCCTTGGCGGCGAGCACGTCGGGGCCGGCGTTCTTGCTCCACGCGACGCCGTGCGCTTCGAGCGCGCGGTCGGTGTGGTCGCAGGCGGCGGTCAGGAGGACGTCCTCGGGCGCGGGGCCGGTGATGACGATGGCCCATTCGGCCTCGCCGGAGGTCCGCTCGTGCTGCACCGGGACCTCGTCGGTCTGGCTCGCCAGGTACGGCGCGACCGGGTAGAGCGCCGGGATCACCGAAGGCGCGGGGACGCCGAGTTCGGCCAGTTCGGCCACATGGGCGGCGACGTCCTCCTGGCTGCGACCGGCGTATCCGGCGTTCAGCAGCGTGTGGACCTCGGTTCGCCGCTCCTCGCCGCCGGGAAGGGTGAAACGCAGCTCAGGCATCTGTCCTCCGAGATTGGGGGTTGCGCATACAGCTTGTATACAAGGAGTATATCCGCAATTCAACCCCTCCCGGCGGGGTTGCGGATCTCCTACGGACGGGATGTGGACATGACCTCACCAGCCGGTGACCGGCGTTCGCTGCACAAGGCCTTCGCGGCCAGCCTCTCGGGAACAGCGCTCGAGTGGTACGACTTCGCGGCCTACTCGGTGGCGGCCGCGACGATCTTCGGGCATCTCTTCTTCCCCTCGGAAGATCAGCTCGCGAGCACGATGGCGGCGTTCTCCACCTACGCCGTCGGCTACCTCGCCCGGCCGCTCGGCGGATTCCTCTTCGGCCGCCTCGGCGACGTGCTCGGCCGCAAGCGGATCCTGGTCATGACGCTCGTGCTCACCGGGGTGGCGACTTTCCTCATCGGTGTCCTGCCCACTTACGAGAACATCGGCGGCTTCGCGGCGGTGCTGCTCGTGGCGCTGCGGTTCGCGCAGGGTGTCGGCATCGGCGGCGAATGGGGTGGCGCCGTCCTGCTCTCCAGCGAGTTCGGCGATCCGGCCAAACGCGGTTTCTGGGCGTCCGCCGCCCAAATCGGCCCGCCCGCGGGCAACCTGCTCGCCAACGGTGTCCTCGCCGTACTGGCCGCGCTGCTCACCGAGGCCCAGTTCAACAGCTGGGGCTGGCGGATCGCGTTCCTGCTTTCCGGCGCGCTGGTCGGTTTCGGCCTGTGGATCCGGCTCAAGCTGGAGGAGACGCCGGTCTTCAAACAGATCCAGGAGCGCGGCGAGCGTTCGTCGGCGCCGATCTCCGAGGTCTTCCGCACCGAACGCCGCGCGCTGGTCGCGGCCGTGCTGATCCGCGTCTGCCCGGACGTGTTGTACGCGCTGTTCACCGTCTTCGTCCTCACCTACGTCACCACGCACACCGACCTCTCCCGTGGCGCCGGGCTGGCCGCGGTGATGATCGGTTCGGCGTTCCAGCTGGTGCTGATGCCGTTGTTCGGCGCGCTCTCGGACCGTGTCTCGCGGCGCAAGATGTACCTGGTCGCGACCATCGCGGCCGGGATCTGGCCGTTCGTGTTCTTCCCGATGGTCAGCGGCGGTTCGTTCCTCATGCTGGCGCTCGGCATCGTGCTCGCGCTGGTCATCCACGCCGCGCTCTACGGCCCGCAGGCCGCGCTCGTCACCGAGCAGTTCTCGCCGCGCCTGCGCTACACCGGCAGCTCGCTGGCGTACACCCTCGCCGGCGTGATCGGCGGGGCGCCCGCGCCGCTGCTGTTCACGGCGCTGCTGGCCGGCTTCGACACCTGGGTCGCGATCGGCGTCTACCTGCTCGCGACCGCGGTGGTGAGCGTCATCGGTGTCGTGCTCGCCCGTGACCCGGACCGCGAGGAGGAGGCGGCGGCCATGGAGCCCGCGCGATGACCTGGTCGCCGATGTCCACAGTGGAGGGTCTGCCGCTGATCGGCGGACAGGGCCGGTTCCGGACGCTCGCCACGGCGGAAGGCGGGCTGGCGTACGAGATCGCCTACCCGGCGGGCGTCGCTTCTCCCGTGCACAGCCACGATCACGACAGCATCGTGTACCTGGTTTCGGGTTCGCTGCGCGGCACACTCGACGGCCGGGAAGTGACCCTCGAAGCCGGCGGCACGATCGTCCACCCGCGCGGTGTCCCGCACAGCGTCGAGGCCATCGTGGACAGTCAGTGGGTCGAGTTCAAGACGCCACTGCCTTCGCGGCCGCCGATCGCGGAATGAAAAACCGGGGCGGACACTGATATCCAGCGTCCGCCCCGGTCGGGAGGAAAGTCTTACGCGTCCAGCTCGGCCAGCGCCAGCTTCGCCTTCTCCAGCTCGGCTTCGAGCTGAGCGACCTTCGCGGCCTGCAGCTCGCGGGCGGCGTTGATGACCTCGTCGATCGGGCCCGACAGGTCGGCGTGCAGTTCCTTGGCGGCGCGGGACACGGCCGCGGCCGGGATCTCCAGGCCCTTCGCGACCCACTTGGCGCCGTTCTTGAGCTCGGCCTGCCACTCGCCGTCGGCGGTGCCGGTGACCGTGAGGGTCAGCTCGACGGTGCGGGTCTTCTTCGCCGTCGTGGCGACCTTCGGGCGGCCACGCTTGGGCTTGGGGGATTCCACCGCGCCGTCGGTGGCGTCTTCGGTGGGGGTCTCCGGGGTTTCCGGAGTCTCGGTCTTGGCCTCGGCAGGGGCTTCGGCCGTCTCCGCCTGCGGCGTCGAGTCGACGGGCGCTTCGGTAGCCGCTTCTTCGGACACGGCGTCAGTGCGTGTCAAGGCATCCACGGTCATCGTCGGTGTCGTCTCCTTGCCCGGGTATGGGGTGGTACCCGGCACATCCTAGAACAGGCGTTCGAGTAGAGCGAACCGGGGTGTGGTAGGCGTGTCGAACGCCATGAAAGGTCCTTTCCTTGCGAAATTTGCAAGGAAAGGACCTTTCATGGCGCGCGCGAGGTGGAGTTACTCCTCCGACTTGCCGGTCTTCAGGCCCGAAGAGATCAGATCCATCACCGACGAGTCGGCCAGCGTGGTCACGTCGCCGACCTGGCGGTTCTCGGCGACGTCGCGCAGCAGGCGGCGCATGATCTTGCCCGACCGCGTCTTCGGCAGCTCCTGCACGACCAGGATCTGCCGCGGCTTCGCGATCGGGCCGATCTCCTTCGCGACGTGGTTGCGCAGCTCCTGCACGGCCTCATCGCCACCATCCACCGCGTTGCCGCGGAGGATGACGAACGCGACGATGCCCTGACCGGTGGTCGGGTCGGTCGCGCCGACGACGGCGGCCTCGGCGACCGTCGGATGCGAGACCAGCGCGGACTCGACCTCGGTGGTCGAGATGCGGTGCCCGGACACGTTCATCACGTCGTCGACCCGGCCCAGCAGCCAGACGTCACCGTCGGCGTCGTACTTCGCGCCGTCGCCGGCGAAGTAGTAGCCCTGGTCGGCGAAGCGGGACCAGTAGGTCTCGCGGAAACGCTCCTCGTCGCCCCAGATGCCGCGCAGCATGCCCGGCCACGGCTTGTCGAGCACGAGGTAACCGCCGCCGCCCTTGCCGACCTCGACACCCTGGTCGTCGACGACCTTCGCCGAGATACCCGGCAGTGCCCTCTGCGCCGAGCCCGGCTTCGTGGCGGTGACGCCCGGCAGCGGCGAGATCATGATCCCGCCGGTCTCGGTCTGCCACCAGGTGTCGACGATCGGCGCCGAGTTCGCGCCGACGTTCTCGCGGTACCAGATCCACGCTTCGGGGTTGATCGGTTCGCCGACGCTGCCGAGCACGCGCAGCGACGAGAGATCGTACTTCTGCGGGATCTCGTTGCCCCACTTCATGAACGTACGGATCAGCGTGGGCGCGGTGTAGTAGATGGAGACCTTGTGCTGCTGGACGATCTCCCAGTGGCGGCCCTCGTGCGGGGTGTTCGGCGTGCCTTCGTAGACGACCTGCGTCGTCCGGTTCGCCAAGGGCCCGTACACGATGTACGTGTGCCCGGTGATCCAGCCGATGTCGGCGGTGCACCAGTAGACGTCTTCGCCGGCCTTGTGGTCGAAGACGTTGTGGTGCGTGTACGCCGCCTGGGTCAGGTATCCGCCGGAGGTGTGCAGGATGCCCTTCGGCTTCCCCGTGGTGCCGGAGGTGTAGAGGATGAAGAGCGGGTGCTCGGAGTCGAACGCCTGCGGCGCGTGCTCCGCGGACTGGCTGTCGACCAGTTCGTGCCACCAGAGGTCACGGCCTTCGGTGATCGGCACCTCTTCGCCGGTGCGGCGGACGACGATGACCTTCTCGACCGATTCGGCGCCTTCGAGCGCTTCGTCGACATTGGCCTTCATCGGGGCGGCCTTGCCGCGGCGGTACTGGCCGTCGGTCGTGATGACGATCCGCGCCGCCTGGTCGTCCACCCGGGATCGCAGTGCTGTCGGGGAAAAACCACCGAAGACGACACTGTGCAGGACGCCGATGCGGGCACACGCGAGCATCGCGACGATCGCTTCGGGCACCATCGGCATCTGGATGGCGACCCGGTCGCCCGCCGTGAGGCCGAGGGACTCGAAGGCGTTTGCGGCCTTGGAAACCTCGTCCTTCAGCTGCGCGTAGGTGATGTCACGGTTGTCACCGGGCTCGCCGACCCAGTGGATGGCGACCTGGTCGCCGTGCCCGGAATCGACATGGCGGTCGACGCAGTTGTACGCGACGTTGAGCTTCCCGCCCACGAACCACTTCGCCACCGGCGCATTGGTCCAGTCCAGTACCTGGGACCACTTCGTTTCCCAGTGGAGGCGCTCGGCCTGCTTGGCCCAGAACGCTTCGCGGTCGGCGTCGGCTTCGGCGTAGAAGTCGGCGGTGGCATTCGCTTGCGCGCTGAAAGCCTCACTCGGGGGGAAGGTCCTGCTCTCCGTGAGCAAATTGTCCAGCGCCGGCGACTGCTCGGTCATGGTGCGATGCCTCCTGTGATTCGCGTGTCTTCACGCCCGTTGGCACGCTATCGACGTTACGACGCGAAGTAAAAGGTTGCATCGTGGTTGCGCGCGGCATTCACACGCTTGAGGACAAAGCGGTACGGACCGCGGGCCATTCTGGTCCGGTGACGGAGTAGACGACGGTGTCACGGATGGTCCCGTCGGGCCGGACGCGATGCGCGCGCAGCACCCCTTCCCGTTGCGCGCCGAGACGTTCGATCGCCTTCTGGGACTGCAGGTTGCGGATGTCGGTCTCCCACGAGACGCGGTTCGCGCCGAGGTCGTCGAAAGCGTGGCGCAGCAACAGGAGTTTCGACTCGCGGTTGAGTCCGGTCCGCTGCCATTCGGAACCGATCCAGGTGTAGCCGAGGGAAACGATCTTGTGGCGCGCGTTCATCGCGTAGAACGAAGTCGTGCCCGCGACCTCGCCGGTGCGGGCGTCGATCTGGGCCCAGGCGCGGCGGTCCGGGTCGGCGAGGATGTCGTCGACCATGGTTTCGGCCGCGGCGAGGTCCCGCGGCTGCCGGAGGCTGAGCCAGGTCCAGATCGCCGGGTCGGAGCCCGCCGCGAACAAGCCCTTCGCGTGATCGCGGGTGAGCGGCTCGAGGCGGACGCGTTCGCCGGTCAAGGTCGCGTGGGTGTTCCAGTCGGTCACGGGCTCGACGCTACGGACGGCAATGGCCTTACTGGAGAGCCAGTTTCGAAGCATTCGAGAAGGCCACTGAGGCGTTGCCTATGCTCGCGGGAACGATCGAGAAGGCGAGGCAGCATGGCCGAGGAGCGGGAAGAGCTCACCTGGGAGTTGTTCGGGACGGCCAGCAGGGAGCTGGCGCAGGCCGTCGCCGACGACGGCTTCGAGCCGGACCTCATCCTGTCGATCGCGCGAGGCGGGCTGTTCGTGGCGGGCGCGCTCGGCTACGCGCTCGACGTGAAGAACCTGCACGTGATGAACGTCGAGTTCTACACCGGCGTCGATCAGCGTCTCGACCTGCCGGTGATGCTGCCGCCGGTGCCGAACGTCGTCGACCTGACGAAGAAGAAGGTGCTCGTCGCCGACGACGTCGCGGACACGGGTGCGACCTTGAAGCTGGTCCGCGACTTCTGCGCCGACCACGTCGCCGAGGTGCGCTGCGCGGTCGTCTACGAGAAGCCGCGCTCCGAGGTCAAATGCGAGTACGTCTGGAAGCACACGGACCGGTGGATCAACTTCCCGTGGTCGGTGCAGGCACCGGTCGTACGCCGTGAGGGCCAGGTGCTGGACGCGTGACGGATCCGCTGAAGCCGCTGCTGGACCTCGAAGGGGTCGCCGCGGCCGCGAAATCGGCACAGGACGCGGTGTTCGCCGTCCACCGGCTGCCCGCCAACCTGCGCGGCGGCGCGGAGACGGCCGCCGAAGCGTCCGTGCGGTCGGCGCGGGCGTCGGCCGGGATCGAAGGCGCCGCGCCCGAACTGCCCGAATCCGGTGAAGTGACCGATCCGGTGCTGGCCGGCGCGCTGCGGGTGGCGGAAGCGCTGGAAGGTCTGCTTCCGACCTGGCGTCGTGCTCCGTTGCAGGCGTTGGCGCGCTTGCACCTTCTCGCCGCGTCGGATCTGGTGACGGATCCCGACGCACTGGGACGGCCGCGGTCGTCCGGCGACGTCGGTCCGCGGCTGGAGATGCTGGCGCAACTGATCACCGGCGCGACGTCGGTGCCGGGGCCGGTGCTGACCGCCGTCGTGCACGGGGAACTGTTGGCGCTCAAGCCTTTCGGCTCCGCGGACGGTGTCGTCGCGAGGGCAGCGGCGCGGCTTTCCGCGGTGGCGACCGGGCTGGACCCGAAGGCGCTGACGGTGCCCGAGGTGGCGTACTTCCGGCGCGTGCCGAAGTACCTCGAAGCCGCTTCGGCGTTCTCCGGCGGAACTCCTGATGGCGTCCGGGCTTGGCTGCTCTTTTCGTGTGAAGCCTTCGAGACCGGCGCCCGCGAGGCGAAGTCGATCTCCGACGCCGCCGGCTGACCCCCGCAATTCGGCACCTGGTTGCGATGCTTGCACGCACAACCATCGCAACCAGGTGCCGAATTGCGGGGTGTGCGGAGCGCACACGGGATCTTGAGCAGGTGTAGGGCGTAACCACATGGCCTAAGCGGGCCGGGCGACCTAACGTCGTCCGGCATGAGTGGTGCGTATCACAGCGATCTTGCCGGTAAGTCCGCGCTGGTCACGGGCGCGGCGAGCGGGATCGGCCTGGCCTGCGCCGAAGCGCTCGCCGAGGCGGGGGCCAAGGTCCACCTCGCCGACATCGACGACGCCGTCGAGAAGGCGGCCGCCGGCATCAACGGCATCGCGCACGTCGTCGACCTCACCGACGCCCAGGCCGTCGAGACCCTCCCGGCCGAGATCGACATCCTCGTCAACAACGCCGGTTTCCAGCACATCGCGCCGATCCACGAATTCCCGCCGGAGACGTTCGCCCGCATCCAGGCGCTCATGGTCACCGCGCCGTTCCTGCTCATCCGCCGCGTGCTGCCGAACATGTACGACCGCGGCTGGGGGCGCGTGGTCAACATGTCCAGCGTCCACGGCCTCCGCGCGAGCCCGTTCAAATCCGCGTACGTCACCGCGAAACACGCGCTCGAAGGGCTCTCCAAGGTCACCGCGCTCGAAGGCGCGGAACACGGCGTGACCAGCAACTGCGTCAACCCCGGCTACGTCCGCACACCGCTGGTCACCGGCCAGCTCCAGGCGCAGGCCGAAGAGCACGGGCTCGAACGCGACGCCGTCATCGAGCAGGTCCTGCTCCGCCGGTCGGCGATCAAACGGCTCATCGAACCCGCCGACGTCGCCGCCTGCGTGCTCTGGCTGTCCGGTGACCACGCCGCCCACGTCACCGGCACGTCCATCCCCCTCGACGGCGGCTGGACCGCCGCGTGAACCCTCTCCCAGAAAGGACCTCCCCGGTGACCACGCAGAACCGCGGCTCGATCGCGAAGGTCGTCAGCGCCAGCCTGATCGGCACGACGATCGAGTGGTACGACTTCTTCCTCTACACCTCCGCCGCGGCGCTGGTGTTCGGCAAATTGTTCTTCCCCACCAACGATCCGCTCACCGGCACGCTGCTCGCGTTCCTGACCTACGCGGTCGGTTTCCTCGCGCGGCCGATCGGCGGGCTGGTGTTCGGGCACTTCGGAGACCGCGTCGGGCGCAAGAAGCTGCTGGTGCTGAGCCTGCTGCTGATGGGCGGTTCGACCTGCGCGATGGGCATCCTCCCGACGTACGCCTCCGTCGGTGTCCTGGCGCCGGTCCTGCTGACGCTGCTGCGATTGGTACAGGGTTTCGCGCTCGGCGGCGAATGGGGCGGTGCGGTGTTGATCGTCTCCGAACACGGCGACGACAAACGCCGCGGGTTCTGGGCGTCTTGGCCGCAGTGCGGTGCTCCCGGCGGGAACCTGCTCGCGACGGCGGTCCTGGCGATCCTCGCCGGGACGCAGTCCGATGAGGCGTTCCTCAGCTGGGGTTGGCGGATCCCGTTCCTGCTTTCCGGTGTCCTCGTGGTGATCGGGCTGTGGATCCGGCTCGCGGTCAGCGAATCGCCGGTGTTCCTTGCCGCGCAGGAGAAGAGCAAGCCCGAGCACGCGCCGGTGGTCGAGGTGTTCCGGAACAACTGGCGCGCGGTGCTGATCACGATCGGCTCGCGCATGGCGGAGAATGTTTCGTACTACGTGATCACGGCGTTCATTCTCGTCTACGTCACCACCGGGCTGGGGTTGCCGAAGTCGGCCGGACTGAACGCGGTGCTCATCGGCTCCGCCGTGCATTTCGTGACGATTCCCTTGTGGGGCATTCTTTCCGACCGGATCGGCCGCCGCCCGGTCTATCTGTTCGGCGCGGTCGGCATGGCGGCGTGGAGTTTCGCGTTCTTCGCGATGCTCGACACGAAGAATTCCGGTGTCATCATTCTCGCGGCGACCGTCGGGCTGGTGCTGCACGGCGCGATGTACGGGCCGCAGGCCGCGTTCTTCTCCGAGCAGTTCCCGACGCGGGTCCGCTACACCGGCCTTTCGGTCGGCGGGCAGCTGTCGTCGATCGCGGCGGGGGCGGTGGCGCCGCTCATCGCGGTCGCGCTGTTCAAGGAGTTCGGCAGCACGATCCCGGTCTCGCTCTACGTGGTCGCGATGTGCGTGCTGACCGTGATCGCGCTGCTCGCCGCCCGCGAGACCAAGGGCGAGTCCCTGCACTCCGAAGTTCTCACGGAGCGCGGTCACGTGCCAGCATGACCGTTGTGGACGGTGCTGAGACGGCGACGCGGTTGCGCCGGCTGCTCGAACTGCTCGCCTCCGGGGCGGGCAGCGAGCAGCTGGCGCAGGTCCCTGTCGATCCGAAGGCCACCGAGCTGGCGCTGCGGATCCGGGACACCGTCGCCGAGCACCGGCGGCGCGAGGCGGAGCTGGCCGCGCTGTTCGACACGGCCAGCGACCTCGCCCGGCTGGACGATCCGGACGCCGTCCTCCGGTCGATCGTGCGGCGGGCGCGGGCGTTGCTCGGCGTGGACGTCTCGTATCTCAGCCTCAACGACGAAACCGAAGGCAAGACCTACGTCCGCGTGACCGACGGCTCGGTTTCCGCGCTGTTCCAGGACATCGTGCTGGGTATGGGCGAGGGGCTCGGCGGGCTGGTCGCGCAGACCGCGCGGCCGTACGCGACGGCGGATTACTTCGACGACAAGCGGTTCCGCCATACGTCGTCGATCGACACCGGGGTGCTCGACGAGGGGCTGACCGCGATCCTCGGGGTGCCGCTGGCGATCGGCAGCAAGGTCATCGGGGTGCTGTTCGCCTCCGACCGCACCACGCGGGAGTTCTCGCCCGACGAGGTCGCGCTGCTGTCGTCGCTGGCCGACCACGCGGCGATCGCACTGGACAACGCGCATCTGCTCGACGAGACGCGCCGCGCGGTCGCCGAGCTGAACGCCGCCAACGCGACGATCAGCGCGCACAACGACGCGATGCGCCGCGCCGAAGACGCGCACGACCGGCTGATGGATCTCGTGCTGCGCGGCGGCGACCTTGCCGAGGTCGCCGCCGCGGTCGCGGACGTGCTCGGCGGCGCCATCGCCGTCTACGACGCGGACGGCGTCGTCCTGGCCCGCACCGGTGCGGAGCTGAGTCTCTCGCGTGCTGCGGTGTCGGCGTCCCGGGCGAGCGGCCGGGCGGTGTCCACAGAGGACGGTTGGCTGTGCGCCGTCCAGGCTGGGCAGGAATTCCTCGGCAGTCTGGTGCTCGGCGGCGGGCCGTCGCTCGGCGAGGCCGATCGGCGGTTGTTCGAGCGGGCCGGCGTGGTCACCGCGGTGCTGCTGATGCAACGGCGTTCCGTCGCGCGCGCCGAGGACGAGGTGCGCGGGGAGTTGTTGTCGGACCTGCTCACCGCGCCGGGCCGCAACCCCTCCGCGCTACTGGCCCGCGGTCGTCGCTTGGGAGTCGATTTGTCGACACCGCATGCGGTGCTGGTCGCGCATTCCGACGACGTCTCCCGGCGACGGCTGGCCGCGGCGGCCGTGCGGCACGCGGATCTGGTCGGTGTCCACGCCGACGAGGTCGTCCTGCTGGTCCGCGGCGCGGAGCCCGGGGCGCTGGCCGGATCGGTCGCCGCCGAACTGACGTCCACAATGGACTGTCCGGTCACGGTGGGCGCGGCGGGCCCGGCGGCGTCGCCGCGGGAACTGGCCGTGGCGCACGCCGAAGCCGCGCGGTGCGTCGCGTCGTTGCTGGCACTCGGGCGGGCGGGGGAAGGCGCGAGCATGGCAGATCTCGGGTTCGTCGGGCTGCTCCTCGGCGACCACGCCGACCTCGGCGCGTACGTGACCGCCACGATCGGCCCGGTGCTCGACTACGACGAACGCCGCGGCACGGATCTGATCGGCACCCTTCGCGCGTATTTCGCCTGCGGCGGCAACTTGACGCGGGCGAAGGAACTTCTCCACGTGCACGTCAACACCGTCGTGCAGCGGCTGGACCGCATCGCGTCACTGCTGGGCGAGCAGTGGCAGGCGCCCGAGCGCGCGCTGGAACTGCAGCTGGCGCTCAGGCTGCACCGCCTCACCAGTGACCGAAACGGATGACCTCGTCGAAGCCGCGGCGAGCGACTTTGGTCGCCGAAGAGGCGGGTGAAGGTCCGGGCTCGTCACCGTGTCCGAGCGCCACGACGCCGATCGGGTCGTGATCCGCAGGCACCCCGAACTCGCTGTGAAGCCGCTCCACGCTTTCCGGCGCGAGCCCGAAGAACACCGCGCCGAGGCCCTCGTCGACGGCCGTCTGAAGGATCAGCATCGTCGCCATCCCGGTGTCGACATCCCAGTACGGCACGCGCCACCACGAGTCGTCGCGGTCGGCGACTCCCTTGTCGGGCTTGGCATAGCGGTCGAGGTACGCGTTCTTGACCGAGAGCGGCACGATCGCGACAGGGGCCGTGGTCACGGTTTCCGGCGCCCAGCTCGCCCCGAACTCCCAGAACTTCGCCAGTTCCTCGCCGGTGAAAACGAGAAATCCTTGTCCCTGTGAGAAACCGGCAGAGGGACCCTTCAGCGCGTTGCGCAGGATGCGCTGAAGGCTCGCCTCGGCGACGGGTTCATCGGTGAACTTCCGGACCATGCGACGGCGTCGTACGACGTCCTGGAATTCCATCCGATCAGCTTAGTGCGCAAGTGGTCGCCAGGTCACCGCTCGCGCGTGGGATCGTCGCCGAAGCGGGCGGGCGGACGCCGTCGAGCCAGCCTTCGAGCGCGGTGAACGCCGTGCGGAAACACGGGCCGATGGGCCGCAGCTTGTCCGGGTACGCGTCGTAAAGCCCGTCGACGTGGTTGCCGTCGACGACCCGGTAGTAGCGCTGTAACCCGGCGCGGCCCTGTTCGGCGATCATGCGCTGGTAGACGTCGGAATCGCGGGTGATCGGCAGGAGGGTGTCGAGGGTGCCGTGCAGGGTGATCAGCGGTTTGCCGATCCGGCCGGTCAGCGAAATCCGGTCGACCGCACGGTGCACCGACCGCGGGCGAGTGGCGTAGTCGTAGTCGGTTCCGGCGAACGCCGGGTCGAACTCGGCCTGGTAGATGCGTTGCGTCAGGCCCCAGTAGACGTCGTTGTGATACTGCCAGAGGAATTCCGAGCCCGGTGCGAAACCGGCGTCGAGGATCTGCTGGTGGGCCTGCGCGGAACCGGCGGCGTACGCGGGGTAGGCCTTGATCGCGGGCGGCAGGAAGGTGAACAGGTTCGGCCCGTCTTCGTGCCAAAGCGTGCCCTCCCAATCGATGCCGCCGTCGTAGAGCCACGGCCGGTTCTCGAGTTGCCAGCGGACGAGGTAGCCGCCGTTCGACAACCCGGCCGCGAGCGTGCGGCTCGGCGGGCGTCCGTAGCGGTGCGCCACGGCGGCCTTCGCGGCGATGGTCAACTGGGTGACCCGCGAGTTCCACTCGGCGAGCGCGTTGCCGGGGCGACGTCCGTCGGTGTGGAAACCGGCGCCGGTGTTGCCCTTGTCGGTGGCGGCGAACGCGTAGCCGGCGGCGAGGACCTGGTCGCCGATCGCGCGATCGTTCGCGTACTGCCGCCGCACGCCGGGGGATCCCGAGACGACGAGGCCGCCGTTCCAGTGATCCGGCAGTCGGAGCACGAATTGCGCGTCGTGATTCCAGCCGTGCGTGGTGTTCGACGTCGAGGTGTCCGGGAAGTAGCCGTCGATCTGGACGCCGGGAACTCCGTTGGGCGCGGGGAAACCGGCCGAGGTCAGCCCGGCCCAGTCGGCCTGGACCGTATGACCGGTGGCCAGGGTCCCGGTGGTCGTCAGATCGTCCAAACAGGACAGTTGCTGTTTCGCGGCGCCGGGAACGCGCACGTTCCCGCAACCGCTTGCCGCCTGGGCGGGGGTGGCCAGGGCCAGCATCATCGCGAGGACCAGAATGAGCCGCATCGGCCGACGATAAGCGCGGTCTTCGGAGGCCGGTACCGGGCGCGGCCACACAAAACAGGTCGCGGCTGTGGTGGTCTGCCACGTGGAAACCCCGCGGGTGGCGGTTTTACCCTCGGGTGATGCGAAAACTCCTCATCGGCGCGGTGGTTTCGGCATTGACCCTTCTCTTTTCGACTCCGGCACAGGCGGCGACGATCCGCCCGGTGACCGGGTTCGGGAGCAATCCCGGTGCTTTGCGGATGTTCGAATACGTTCCCGACGGGCTGCCGTCCGGACGTCCGGCGGTGGTCGTGCTGCACGGCTGCACCCAGGACGCGGCCGGCTACGCGCGCGGCTCCGGCTGGGTCGGGCTCGCGGATAAGCTGCGCTTCAAACTCGTTCTGCCGCAACAGGTCTCGGCGAACAACTTCAGCAAGTGCTTCAACTGGTTCCAGGCGGGCGACATCAAGCGCGGGTCCGGGGAGGCCGAATCGATCGCGCAGATGACGCGGTACGCTGCTGGAAGCCGGACGTACGTGACCGGTCTGTCGGCGGGCGGAGCGATGACCTCGGTGCTGCTGGCGGCGTATCCGGAGCTGTTCGCGGGCGGCGGTGTCGTCGCGGGACTGCCTTACGGCTGCGCGGCTTCGATGATCGACGCGTACTCCTGCATGAACCCCGGCAAGGATCTGACCCCGGAACAGTGGGGTGACAAGGTGCGCGCCGCGGGCACGGGGCCGCGGTCGCCGGTGAGTGTCTGGCACGGGACGGCCGACTACACGGTCGCCCCGATGAACATGCGCGAGCTTGCCGAGCAGTGGACCGACGTCGGCGCCGCCGTCGACACGCACGCCGTCACCGGGATGGGGCACGGTCAGCCGATCGCGCCGGGATCCGGTTGCGGTCAGGCCGGGCCGTATCTGCTCGACGTCGGCGTGTGCGCCGCGGGAGAACTCGCGGCGAAGTGGCGGCTAGGCGAGGACGGCGTCCAGTAGCCCGGGGAACCGCGCGTGGATGTCCTCGGTCCGTAACTCGACCCAGCGGGTCCGGCCCTCGACGAACGTCGTCGTGAGGCCGGCTTCGCGTAAGACCTTCCAGTGATGGGAAAGCGTCGGCGCGCT
Source organism: Amycolatopsis sp. WAC 01375 (assembly GCF_003947325.1). NCBI lineage: Bacteria > Bacillati > Actinomycetota > Actinomycetes > Pseudonocardiales > Pseudonocardiaceae > Amycolatopsis > Amycolatopsis sp. WAC 01375. Next base: position 203,379 of record NZ_QHHW01000033.1, on the reverse strand, counting down.
GATCTCGACGTCGTACTCGGTGACGGCGCAGCTTCGCGGCGAAGGGTTGCTTCGCAGGGCGCGGATCAGCTCCAGGCGTACAGGATCCGCGAGCGCCTGGAGAACCGGCACGATCTCGATCTCCTCGGTCACCGGCTGCGGCAGCGTGGTGCTCACTTCGCTCCAACTGTTTGACAGTCATCGAATAGTCCGGCCACTATACCTCTCATGACGATTCGACGATCATCTAATGATCGGCTCGCTCTGGGGGCTCTGCTGGTACTCGCCGTCGGGACGTTCACCGTCGGCACCGACGGGTTCGTCCTGAACGGGCTGCTGCCCACCATTGCCGCCGACCTGCGCGTTTCCGAAGCCGCCGCGGGCCAGCTGACCACGGTCTTCGCGGTGACCTACGCGATCTCGTCGCCGCTCATCGCGGCGTTCACCGGCAAACTCGATCGGCGGTGGGTGCTCGGCGCGGGGATGGTGCTGTTCACGATCGGCATGGCCGGTCAGGCGCTCGGCGAGTCCTTCGCCGTGGTCGCCGTCGCGCGCGTGCTGGCCGCCCTCGGCGCCGCCGCGTTCCAATCCAACGCCTACGTCCTCGCCGGGGCACTGGCCTCGGACGAGCGCCGCGGCCGCGCGCTGGCCACCGTCTCCGCCGGGATGAGCGTCTCGATGGTGCTCGGCGTGCCGATCGGGGTACTCGCCGGGAACTGGTTCGGCTGGCGCGCGGTCATGTGGGGGATCGGCGCGGTGGCGGTGGTGGTGACGCTGCTCGTGCCGCTGCTGCCCGGCGTCCGGATGCCGACGGTGACCCTGCGCGCCAGGCTCGCCGTCGTCGCGCGGCCGCCGATCGCGCGCGTGCTCGGCGTAAGCGTTCTCGGTACCGCTGCGGGCTTCGCGGCCTTCGTGTACCTGCCGGTGCTGGTGGCGCCCGTGGCGGCGGGCGCGATGATCTCGTGGCTGCTCGTCGGTTTCGGGATCGGGCAGATCGCGGGCAACGCCTTCGCGGGCCGCGCGACCGACTCCCTCGGCTCCGCGCGCGTCCGCTCGATCTCGCTCGTCGGCACGGTCGCGACGCTGGCGCTGCTGGACTTCGCCGTGCTGAGCCTGCCCGGCGCCCTGGTCTTCGCGCTGGCTTCGGGGGTGTTCGGCGGGATGCTGATGGTGCCGCAGCAGCACCGGCTGTTCTCGCTGGCGCCCGACGCGCCGACGGTCGCCTTGGGGCTCAACGGTTCCGCGATCTACGGCGGCGGTGCCCTCGGTGCCGCGCTGGGTGGCGTCGTCCTGTCATCGGCGGGCGTCTGGTGGGTCGGCCCCGTTGCCGCCTTCGTCGCTCTGCTCGCCTTCGCGCTTTCGGTTCCTTCGCGGAGGCCGGTGGCCCAGCCCGCCTGACCGAAAGTGATAGCAAGGGACCCTTGCTATCGTTAGCGTGGGTACGCTAAATATCGCGCGGCCGCTCGACTTCCCCTGCTGTGGTGTCCCCAATGCGGCATCGGGGTCGGCGGGGGCACCGGGGTCACCACGGACACGCCTGCGGCGCCGAGCCCGTACTGGCGCGGCGCCACGAAAGCGTCAGGACCCCCAGCCGATGACGCCGAGCAGCGTCATCCCGGCGACGGACACCCGTTCGCGTCGCGTGAGCGCGAAGCGCCGGGATGAACGGGCCTGTCCGCCGGTGTTTCGGTCGCGAAGACCAGGGAGCCTGGGCGATCGGGTTCAGCTCGCGCGCACCCGCAGGGAGTCGAGAGCCTTGCGTACGTGGCCATCGTTGGCCGCCAGCGCCTTCGCCGCGTTCGCGACGTCCTCGCCGGACAGCAGATGGACCAGCGCGACCTTGAGGTCGCCGTCGGCCTCGGTGAGCGCGTCGGAGCAGTCCGCCATGCTCATCCCGGTGGCCTCGCGCAGGATCCGGATGGTCCGTCCGCGCAGCTTCGCGTTGGTCGCCCGCATGCTGACCATCAGGTTCGAGTAGGTGCGGCCGAGCTTGATCATCGTCGCGGTGGAGAACGCCGTGAGGATGATCTTCTGCGCCGTGCCCGCCTTCATCCGCGTCGACCCGGCGATCGCCTCGGGGCCGGTGTCCACCGCGATGAGGACATCGACCCCCGGCGGCGTCACCGCGGCCGGATTGCCCGAGACCAAAGCGGTCCGGGCGCCACGACGGCTGGCCGCGGCCAGCGCGCCGAGGACGTAGGGAGTCCGGCCGGAAGCCGTCAGCCCGAGCACGAAGTCGCCGGGGGCGACCGACTCGGTCACCTCGGCGGCTCCGGCCTTCGCGTCGTCCTCAGCGTCTTCGACGGCTTGGCGCAGCGCGCGTGCGCCGCCCGCGTGATGCGCGATGAACCAATCGGAGGGCACGTTGAACGTCGGCACGAGCTCCGCCGCGTCCAACGTCGCCAGCCTGCCGGAGGTGCCGGCCCCGAAGTAGTGCACGCGGTTTCCCGACCGCAGCGCTTCCACGGCGAAGTCGACCGCCCGTGCCACCTGCGGCAGCACCTCGGCGACGGCTTCGGGGACCCGGCGATCCTCGGCGTTGATCGCGCCGAGGATCCCCATGGTCGACATCAGGTCGATGTCGGTCGTCCGTGGATTGCGCTGTTCGGTTGGCGAATCGACGTGCACCACCTGGCGTGGGACGGTCATCATGCGCCTCACTTTTTCGCTCATTTGCCGGTTTCCCGCGGCCGCCGCCTGCCGTCGGGCCGGACGCCCAGACGGTGCGAGCCAACCGCGTCCCTGGTCGCGTCGAGCGCGTTGACCGACGCGTCCATGTGCCGCTGCGCGACACCGATGAACAGGCAGTCGATGACGGTCAGCTGCGCGATGCGACTGGCGGTCGCACCCGAGCGGAACGTCGTCTCCCGCGCGGCCGTGGTCAGTACGTGGTCGGAGACCTCGGTGATCGGCGAACGCGGGAAGTTCGTCACGGCGACGGTGATCGCGCCGTGCTCGCGGGCCACGCGCAGCGCCTCGACGGTGTCCGTGGTCGCGCCCGTGTGGGAGATGCCGATCGCGACGTCTCCCGGGCTCAGCACGGCGGCCGAGGTGAGCATGATGTGCGTGTCCGACCAGGCGAAGCTGACCCGCCCGATGCGGTGCAGCTTCTGCTGCAGGTCCGCGGCCACGAACGCGCTCGCGCCCACGCCGTAGACGTCGACCCGGCCGGCGCCCGCCAAAACGTCGATCACCCGCTGTAGCGACGGGACGTCGAGCTGGTCGGCGGTCTCCTCCACGGCACGGGCGTCCGCGAAGCTCACCTTGCCGATCACCGCGGCCAGGTCGTCCTCCGGACCGATCTCGCCGCCGAGGTTCCGGCTCGACCGGGCCTCCGTGCGGGCGGTGTCGGCCGCCAAGGCGATCCTGAGCTGCGGATATCCGCCGACACCGACGGCCTTGCAGAACCGCGTGACGGTGGTTTCGCTCGTGTTGGCCGCGAGCGCGACCTCGGTGATGCTGCGTCGTGCGACCGTCGCGGGGTCCTCGAGGACGACCTTCGCGACACGCTGTTCTGCCCGGGCGAGCCCGGGCAGGAGGGAGCGAATCCGGACAAGCGGGCTCGCGTCAGCGTCCCGTGTCGGCTGCGCCGGCACGGCCTCGGACGGTGCGGCCGCGATTACGGAATCGGTATCGCCCACCGTGGGAAAGTTACTAACCGTTGGCATCTGCGACAAGGCTACCCACACCCTTCGGGAAGATCGCAACCTATCCGTGTCTGCGGATTCGATTTGCGATTAATCGTTGACCAGAAAGTCGCTAACCAGGTCGAGGCCGTTAACGAGGTCGAGCTAACGACTTGGCAACTTAGTGTCGCGACGCAAGGGGCTGTGTCCCGGTCAACGGGGCGGTCAGGTCACCGCATCGGAACCGGCTGGTTACCTAGGGCTCAATTTCCAGCCGGTAGCGACGAAAGTAGGCGGATTATGCTCACTGTCCAGCAGTGTGCGGCCGCGTTCGGTGACTTTCACACCGTCCAAAGAAATTCCCCGTCCGGTGTAACGGGCATCGGTCGTGTAACGCCAGCGGAGGGTGATTTGTGAGCTTTGCGACACCTCGGCGGCGACCCGCCACCAAGCCCGATGGCCGTGCCCGCCGAGTCCGGGTTGGTCCCCGGCGGGAGCGCCTGGTCCGTTTGCACGCAGAGTAATCGTTTTCCAGGTGGCTCCGCCGTCGGTACTTGTTTCCAAGAAGAGCGAGTCCGAGGGACCTTCGGTGTCCACGAAGGTGGCGAAGGAGACCTTCAGCGGCCCACCGCGCGTCTGTAGCGGCGGAGTCGTGAGCGTGGCCGTGGAGACGTCCCCGGCGCCGCTGAACCACGCCTCACGGCCGTGCGCCGGGCGGACGGCCATCGCCTTCGCGAGCGAGCTCGCCCACGCCTCCCTGGCGAGGTTGATCGAGCCCCAGCTCCGCGTCGGGTGCACGCGGTTGGTGAGCAGGATCGCGAACGACCTCGACAGCGGGTCGATCACCAGCGAGGTCCCGGTGAACCCGGTGTGGCCCGCCGTCGAGGGCGCCGACAGCGCGCCCATGTACCAGGGCTGGTCGAGTTCGAAGCCGAGCCCGTGGGAGTTGTCGGGGAACTTGTGGTTGTAGTTCGTCAGCATCGACTGGACGGTCTCCGGACGCAGGATCCGCTGACCGCGGTACGCGCCGCCGTTGAGGATCGTCTGCGCCAGCACGGCCATGTCCGGCGCGGTGGAGAAGACGCCCGCGTGCCCGGCGACGCCGCCCAGCGACCAGGCGTTCTCGTCGTGGACTTCGCCGCGCACGAGCCCCCGAGGCGGCTTCGCGGCGTACTCGGTCGCCGCGACCCTGGCGAGTTTCGACAGCGGCGGGTTGTATCCGGTGTCGGCCAGGCCCAGCGGGCCGGCGATGCGGTTCTGGACCACCTTGTCCAACGGTGCCCCGGCCAGCTTTTCGACCAGGAAGCCGAGCGTCAGCAGGTTGATGTCGGAGTACAGGTACGTACTGCCGGGCGCGTTCTTCAGCGGGCTGTCGAGGACGGCCTTCCGTCGCGACGGGATGTCCGGGTAGCCCTCCCACAGCGACGGGAGCGGTGTCGCGGCGAAGCCCGAGACGTGCGTGAGCAGCTGCTGGACGGTGACGGCCTCCTTGCCGTTCACCCCGAACTCCGGCAGGTACCGCACCACCGGGGCCGAGATGTCCAGCTTGCCCGTCTCGGCCAGCTGCATCACCGCGATGGAGGTGAACAGCTTCGAGATCGAGGCCATGTCGAAGATGGTGTCCGCGCGCATCGGCACCTGCTGCTCCGGTGGCAGCTCTGTGCCCTTCGCGTCGGCGTAGCGGACAGCGCCGCCGACGGCCTGGCGCTCGACGACCACGCCGTCGTGCGCGAGCAGGCCGACTGCTCCGGAGAAGTGGGGATGCCCGGTGGCGTCCGGCTTCGTCCAGCTCTCGATGAACTGCTCGGCCGCCTTGATCGGCGCCGGGTCGAGGCCGACCTCGGAGGGCGCGCCGTCGCGCAGGACGGTGGACGCGGGCGCGAAGCCCTCACGCGGCCTGTCGAACCGGCCCGCCGCGCGGTCTCCCTGTTCTCCGGTACCCGGAATCGCCTGTGCTCCCGCCGTCGACAGCGTGGTCGCCGCGACCAGGACGGAAACAGCCGCGATCAGGATCTTCCTAACACGCAAGGTCGTTCCCCTCAGCGCTTGTCGAGGAACCCGCCACCGCGATCGACGTCGCCACGGCGCGGACCTGGTCTTTCAGGTCAAGGTGGCGGATAAGGCGCCGTGGCACCGCGATAGCGGGGCCTTCGGCCGGGGCGGGTTCACACGTTCGGTTGCTTTTCGGATGCATCTTCGGCTCCGCCGTTCCCCTCAGCGATAGATGAGATGGCGACGGCGTTTCCGGTCGAACTCGGCCAGTTCGGCCTGCCAGGACCCGACGATCTCGTCCGGCGTGGCGCCCTTGTCGATCATCGTGCGCAGCCTGTCGGAACCCGAGAGCTTGTCGAGGAAGTTGTCGGGCCGCCACTTGAACTTGTCCGGGTGCACCTGTTTCGCGGTGACGAACATGGTGACCGCGGTGCGGATGGCGTCGAACGCGCGCGGGTCCGTGATGGTCACCTGCACGCCGCCGCAAGGCTCGTTGACGAACTTGCCGAACGTCGGCACGAAGTACGCTTCACGGAACTTCACCCCGGGAAGCCGCAGTTCGCCGAGCTTTTCACGCCAGCGCCAGTCGAGGCCGGGCGCGCCGATGATCTCGAACGGCCTGGTGGTGCCGCGGCCTTCGGAGAACACGGTGCCTTCGAACATCCCGGTGCCGGGATAGACGAGCGCGGTGTCCGGCGTCGGCATGTTCGGGCTCGGCGGGACCCACGCCAGCCCGGTGCGGTCGAAGAGCTGATCACGCCGCCAGTCACGCACTTCGACGATCTCGAGCTTGCCCGGCGTGACGCCCTCGGCAGGCAGGAACTCGGCCGCGAAGAACCGCGCGAGTTCGCCGACGGTCATGCCGTGCTGCTGCACGATCGGCTTCCGGCCGACACCCGAGGCGAACGCCGGGTTCAGCATCGGTCCGGCGGCCCTGCCGCCCAGCGGATTCGGCCGGTCCAGCACGACGACCGCCGCGCCGACCTTCGCCGCCGCGACCATCGCCGTGTACAGGGACCAGATGTAGGTGTAGAACCGCGCACCGACATCGGCGATGTCGAAGACGACGGTGTCCACACCCGCCTTCGTGAACATCCCGGCGAGCTTCGTCGCGTCGGCGCCGTACGCGTCGTACACCGGCACGCCGGTGCGCGGATCGGTGTAGTCGCCCTCCGAACCGCCAGCCTGCGCGCTGCCGCGGAAACCGTGCTCCGGCCCGAACGCGGCGAGCGGCCGGACGCCGGCGGCGACCATCGAGTCGACGATGTGGTCGCCGCTCGCCAGGACACCCGTCGGATTCGACAGCACTCCGAGCTTCCGGCCGGACAGCGGTGCCCAGCCCTTGGCGGCCAGCACGTCCGCTCCGGTGCGGGTGAGCGGGGGACCTTTGCTCTCGCTTTCCGGCTGCGCCCGCGCGACCGAGGACCCGGCCGTCAGCGCGGGGACCGCGAGCGCACCGGTGGCGAGGAAGTGGCGGCGGTTGAGGTTCACCAGGTCAGCCCATGGCCGAAGGGGTACTTCACCGTGCCGACGTCCTTGCCTGCGGGGACGTCCACCGGCAGCTTGCCCTGCGGCTTCACCTTCCCGAGGATCACCTTCGCCAGCGCTTCGAGCGAAGGCGAGATGTAGCCGTACGTGGCGAGCCACGTCTTGATCGGGTTCTCGTAACCGGCGTCGTAGGGGATCTGGGCGGCGACCGCGACGACGGGTTTCCCGGTGTCGGCCAGCGCCTGCAACAGCTTGCCCTGCAAGGGATACGTGCCGACGTTGTTGGTCAGCACGACGACGAGGTCGACGTTCTTCGCCGCCGCGACGGCCTGCGCGATCTGCGCGTCGGTCGGTGTCTGGCCGGTCTGCAACGCCGTCGCCTGCGTGCCGTGCGCGGTGAGCTTCGCGGCCAGTGACGTCGTCGTGCTCACGCCCCAGCCGGTCACGAGCGTCTTCGCGGGCTGCTGCTTGAGCGGCAGGACGCCGCCGTCGTTGCGGATCGCGGTGACCGACCGGTCGGCGATGCCCTGCGCGGTCGCGAGGTTGGCCGGGGTGCCGACCTTCGACATCACCTTGGCCGGGTCGACGAACGGCGAGGTCAGGATGCCCCGGTTCAGCTTGAGCTTGAGCACCCGGAGGACGCTCTCGTCGATGCGCTGTTCGGTCAGCTCACCCTTGCGGACGGCGTCGAGCACCGAGTTGATCGCGACTTCGAGGTTCACCGGCATGAGCAGCTGGTCGATGCCCGCCTTCAGCGCCAGCACCGGGATCTCCGCGTCGCTGTGCATCTCGCGCACGGCGTCCATCGAGAGCGAGTCGGTGACGACGACACCGCGGTAACCGAGCTCCTCGCGCAGCTTGCCGGTGAGGATCGGCTTCGACAGCGTCGCGGGCTCGCCCGACGGGTCGAGGCTGGGGAACTGGATGTGCGCGCTCATGATCGAGTCGATGCCTGCCTTGATCGCGGCCTTGAACGGCGGCACGTCGGTCTCGCGCCAGCTGGCCTCGCTCCGGTCGATCCTGGGCAGCTCGTGGTGACTGTCGGTGGCGGCGTCGCCGTGACCGGGGAAGTGCTTCGCGGCAGCGGACACCGTCTCGGAGCGCCGCCCGGAGTTCTGGAAGCCCTTGACCTGTGCCGCGACGAACTCGCTCGCCAGCTCCGGACGGCCGGAGAAGGAACGGACGCCGATCACCGGGTTCGCCGGGTTCGAGTTCACGTCGGCGTCGGGGGCGAAGTCCTGGTTGATGCCGACGGCGCGCAGTTCGTGCCCGAGGATCCGGGCGGCCTCCTGCGCGGCCTTGGTGTCACGGCCGGCCGAGATCGCCATCGCGTTCGGCAGCTCGGTGGCGGGGGCACCCATCCGGGTGACCGTGCCGCCTTCCTGGTCGGTCGCGATCTGCAGCGGGATGTGGGCGCCGCTGCGGAGGGCGGCCCGCTGGAGCCCGTTCGACAGCTTGGCGACCTGCACCGGATCGTCGAAGTTGTCGCGGCTGTCGTTGTTGAAGTAGATGACGCCGCCCAGGTGGTACTTCTCGATCACCTGCGCGGGGGTGTCCACGCCGAAGTCGGCCTTGTTCTTGGCGTTGACCTCGTCGGCGGACTTCCCGTTCACCCAGGTGACGAACAGCTGCCCGACCTTCTGCTCCAGGGTCAATCCGCGCAGCGTCCGCTGCGCCTCCACGTCCGCCGTCACCGGCTGCGCGGTCGCCGGAACGGCCGTGACGGCGAGGGTGAGCAGACCCGCGAGGGGCACGGCGAGCGCATGGATCCTCCGATGACGGGCGTGCGCGGTTCGGGTCGTCACCTCAAAGCCTCCCAGATTCGTGCCTGACTCTCAGGTGGAAAGAAGTCCACCTGGAAGCACTGATATCCGGAAGCTACCCACGAGCACTTTGCTTGTCCATCGGCCACCCCCGCGATCGGTCCGTTCATACACAAAGGGACGCGAACGGGCCTGTCACGCTTGAAAACAGGGGTAAAACACTGGCGGCGCCCGTCGGCCGTAGCCGGCGGGCGCCGCCAGTCAGTGCGGGCAACTCGGGCGACCAAGCGTGCAACTCTGGTCGTACCTTCATGGACTCGGCGTCCGGCGTCCCGGTACGCAGTCCCTAGACGACGAGCCTCCCGCGGCGCGCTGCGCGTGGGTACCCGGTGTCCGCACACGGAGATTCGCCGGGGTGGAACAGGCTTCTCTTCTACCTGTTCCCTGGCCGACCGAACGTCCGCACCTACTTTCTACGCCGTGAGCCGGGTCACTTCAAGTGCGCAGACGGGTGCACCGGTACAGAGGCTCGATCTAGTGACACGGGCACCCTCCGCGACGGACAATTCGCGACCCTGGCTGCGAAAACCGGTTCGGTGCCGCCGTGTGGGTGTGCGCTCAGCGGGTGCGTTTGCGCCGGTTGTAGCCGTACCAGGTGGCCCCCGCGGCGAAGGCGCCGAGCGCCACCAGTCCCGCCGATCGCGCCGGGATCCGGGTCCGCAGCGACATCGGGTGCTCGAAGGCGAGGATCTCCCAGCCCTGCTCGGTCGCGTGCTTGCGCAGGACGCGGTCGGGGTTGACCGCGTGCGGCCGTCCGACGACTTCGAGTAGCGGGATGTCGGTGCTCGAGTCCGTGTACGCGTGGCACTGGGTGAGGTCGTAGCCGTACGTCGCCGCGAGTTGCTTCGCGGCGACGGCCTTGTTCTCGCCGTAGCAGTAGAAATCGACTTCGCCCGAGTAACGACCGTCCACGATCTGCATCCGTGTGGCCACGCTGCGCGTCGCGCCGAGCATTTCGGCGACCGGGGCGACGACCTCCTCGCCGGTCGCCGACAACACGACGACGTCGTGCCCGTCCGCGCGATGCGAGGAGATCAGTTCCGCGGCTTCCGCGTAGACGAGCGGGTCGACGACGTCGTGCAGCGTCTCGCGGACGACCGCGGACACCTGGGCGACATCCCATCCGGCGCACAGCGCGGAAACCTCGGCCCGCATCCGCTCGGTCTTCGCCGCGTCCGCGCCCGCGAGGGAGAAGACGAGCTGGGCGTACGCGCTGCGAAGCGCGGCTCGGCGGTTGATCAGGCCTTCGCGCAGAAGAGGCTTGCTGAAGGCCAGCGCGCTCGAGGAGGCGATGATCGTCTTGTCGAGATCGAAGAACGCCGCGACCGTGCTGGGCGTCGTGCTGGGTCGGTCCACCCGCCAAGGATAGGAGAGCCGGACATCGGCCCGCCCGTTGGTCGACCACGGCCGGGATATCGCGGTGGAAAATTCACGACCGCGCACCGGATCCGGCGCGTCGTGCCGTTATCGAATTGTGGGTACCGGCGTCGCCCGCAACGGGCCGGTATCGGAGTTACAGTGAGATTGTCCGGTGTAGCACCGGGCCCTGGTTCAGTCCGACCCCCCGGGGCTGAACCCCAGGCGGCCCTCGTCCCTCCCCCCTGGCGAGGGCCGCCCTCTAACTTCCCGTCTTGCCAATGGTTCAGACCTTGTCGGTCGCGAAAATCCCTTCAGGGCAAGGCTGAATCGGTCGGAGTTCGTTAACTTTCTTTTCTCTCAAGGGTTTCCGTGCGCGGTTTCGTCGAGGAACAGGGCGGACGGAAAGCCGGGAAGTGTGCCGGAAGGGACCGACAAAACCGCCGGGAAACCGATCTCCCGCCGCGGAGTTGTCCACAACACCCCGGTTGTCCACAGGCGGGACGGAACGGCGTTGTGCGCGGCCGGAAGTGGCGCGACCGTGGAGTCACAACCCGAATCCGACCGATCACTGGGGGAGCCATGACCGAAGAACATCCACTCGTCGTCGCCGGAGACGAAATCCTGCTCGACGAGATCCTGCGCGTGGCGGCGGCCGCGGGCTGCGAGGTCGAACGAGCACCGGATCTGGACGCCGCACGCGGGAGATGGGCCCGCGCGCCGCTAGTGGTGCTCGACGAGGAGGCCGCGAGCACACCGAATCGCCTGCTGCGACGGAACAAGGTCCTGCTCGTCTGCAAGGGCGCGCCGACCCCGGTGACGTGGGAGCGTGCCTTCAACACCGGTTCGGAGAAGGTCCTTTCGCTGCCGGACGAGGAAAGCGACCTCATCGGCGAGTTCGCCGACGTCGTCGACGGGCCCGCTCGGGACGACGGCGTCGTCATCGGGGTCATCGGCGGACGGGGCGGAGCGGGTGCTTCCGTACTGGCGGCCGCCGTCGCGTACCGGGCGGAGAAGTCCGGGAGCGGCGGCCTGCTCGTCGACTGCGACCCGCTCGGCGGCGGGGTCGACGTCCTCCTCGCCGCCGAACGCGATCGCGGGCCGCGCTGGCCGGAGCTCGACCTCGGCGGCAGGGTGTCGATGACCGCGCTGAGCGAAGCCTTGCCGCGAAAGAAATACGCGACCGGCTCACTGTCCTTTGTGTCCTACGGCAGGGAAGGACGCGGCCCCGGGCCCGACGCGATCGAGGGCGTGTTGTGCGCCGGTCGGCGAGCCGGCCGGACGGTCGTCTGCGATCTGCCGAGGTATTTCGGCACCGAAACGTCCGCCGTGATCGGGCTGGCCGATCTGGTCGTGGTCGTCGTCCCCGCGGAACTCCGTGCCTGCGCGGCGGCGAAACAGGTCATCGCCAGGCTCGAACCCCACGCGACCCGGATCGGGGTCGCGGTCCGCGGTCCGTCGCCCGCCGGGCTGATCCCGCAAGAGATCGCCGACGCCGTCGGCGTCCCGCTCATCACGTCGATGGGTCGCGAGCGATCCCTTTCGGCGGCCCTCGATCGCGGCGAGTTCCTTCTGAAGCCTCGCGGACACCTGGCAACGGCCGCCACCGAAGTCCTCGCGGCCGCACGCGGAAACCTGGCCGGTGCCTCGCGATGACCGACGATCTGGTCGAGCGGGTCCGGCGGCGGCTGGCCGGATCGGCCGTCCCGGCGGATCCGGTGAGCGTCGCGCGGGCGGTCCGCGCCGAAGCAGGCGGGGCGCTCGGTCAGGACGCCGTCCTCGGCGCGGTCCGGTTAGCGCGTGACGAGTTCGTCGGCGTCGGCCCGCTCGCGCCGCTTCTCGAAAAGCCTGGCGTCACCGACATTCTCGTCACCGCCCCCGATGAGGTCTGGGCCGACAACGGTGAAGGTCCCAAAGAGACGGAAGTTCGCTTCGCCGACGAGGAAGCGGTCCGCAGGCTGGCCCAGCGGCTCGCCCTCGCCGGTGGACGGCGGCTGGACGACGCGCAACCGTTCGCCGACTGCTGGCTGCCGGGGGCGGGACCGCGACGCCGGATCAGGATGCACGCGATCCTCCCGCCGATCGCGCCCGCCGGGACTTCCCTTTCGCTCCGCGTTCTCCGGCCCGCCAGTCATGATCTCGCCGAACTCCGGTTGCGCGGGGTGTTCGGCACCAGCGGTGCGGATCTGCTCGATTCGGTCATCCGGCGACGGCTCGCGTTCCTGGTGTCCGGCGGGACGGGGGCGGGCAAGACGACCCTGCTCTCCGCGCTGCTCGGCGCGGTGCCGCCGGGCGAACGCATCGTCTGCGTCGAGGACGCCGGCGAACTGCAACCGGATCATCCGCAGTTCGTCAGCCTGGTCGCCCGCCCTGCCAACGTCGAAGGCGCGGGAGAGGTCGGCCTCGGTGAGCTGGTCCGGCAGGCGTTGCGCATGCGCCCGGACCGCCTGGTCGTCGGCGAGGTGCGTGGCGCGGAGGTCTGCGCGCTGCTCAACGCGATGAACACCGGGCACGAGGGCGGGGGCTGCACCTTGCACGCCAATTCACCGATGGAGGTCCCGGCCCGGATGGAGGCGCTGGCCTCGCTCGGCGGGCTCAAACGGGACGCCCTGCACAGCCAGCTGACCGCTGCGGTGCGGGTGGTGCTCCACATGCGCCGCCTGCCGGGCGGGATCCGGCGGCTGGACGAGGTCGGCGTCCTCCGGTCGTTCCGTGGCGAGGCCAAGGTCGTCCCGATCTGGAGCAAGGGCAACTGGATCGGCGACGAGACCCCGTTCGAGGAGATGGCGGCATGACTCCCTGGTTCCTCCTCTCCTGCGGCGTGGGAGTGGCCTGCTGGCCGAGACCCGTGGCGGGCACACCGTTCGTCTGGCGGCCGCCCCGAGCCGTCCGCGCGGGCTGGTGGCCGCTGCCCGCGTTGCTCGTCCTGCCGGTCCTCGGGATCGGCTGGGCGGTGGCGACGCTCGTGGTGATCTTGACCGTCCGCCAGGAGCACCGATGGCGGGCACGGGCGAAGGCGGCGCTGGCCGAAGCCGAACTCACCGCCTCCGTGCTGCGGACGATGATCGGCGAGCTCCGGGCGGGTGCCCATCCGGTGGCGGCTCTCGAAGCCACCGCGGCGGCGGTGCCCGCGGCGTCCGAACGGCTGCGCGGGCTCAGTGCGGCCGCCCGGCTCGGCGGCGAGATCGCCGATCCGGACGCGCCACCGGCGCTGGTGAACGCCTGGACCCTCGCGAACCGGTTCGGGCTTCCGATGGCCGACGTGCTCGACGCCGCGCGACGGGACGCCGAGACGGAGATCGGCTTCCGGCGCCGTCTCAAAGCCAAGATGGCCGGTCCGCGGGCGAGCGCCGCCGTGCTCGCCGTCCTCCCGCTGGTGTGCCTGCCACTCGGCGAGGCGATGGGGGCGAGCCCGGTCGGCGTCCTCACCGGGACGGGTGCCGGTCAGTTCCTGCTCGTCGTCGGCAGCGGGCTCATCTGGGCGGGCACGGCCTGGTGCCGGGCACTCACCGGGCGGGTGGCGCCGTGCTGACCGGAGCGGCGTTGATCCTGCTGGGCGGTGCCGTCTTCTCCTGGCCGTATGTCGCCGCCCGGACCGTCGCGCGGCCGGGACGCCTCCTCGCCTGGCTCCGGGAACGGTCGTCCCGGGACAAAGGCGTCTCCGAACTCCTTCGGTCCGCCGCCACACTCGACCTGCTGGCCGCCTGCCTGGCGGGTGGGCTGCCGGTGCCCGTCGCGCTCGAGGCCGTCGTACCGGCCGCGTCACCGAAGACAGCGGCGGCGCTGCGTTCGGTGACGGCGCACCTCGCCGTGGGTATCGGACCGGCGGAAGCCTGGGCGCCGATCCGCGATCGGCCCGGCCTGACCGAACTGTCCGTCGCCGCCGTCCGCACGGCGAGAGCGGGCACCGCGCTCGCGACCCACGCGAAGGACCTTGCGCGAAGACTGCGCGAGTCGCTCTCCGCCGAGGCCGAGGAACGCGCCGAACGGGCCGGAGTGCTGCTCGCGGCCCCGATCGGCCTCTGCTTCCTCCCCGCGTTCCTCTGCCTCGGCGTCCTGCCCGTCGTGCTCGGCCTCGCCGGTCGTCTCGGCGGCCTCTTCTGACAACCGAAGGCCCCGCTATCGCGGTGGCAGGACGCCCTGTCGATCACCGTGACGTCGGAAGACCAGGCAGCGTCCTGCCGACGTCGATCGCGGTCGCGGGTTCACCGACACACTGAACCGAAAGGCGATTCCATGTACAAGCTCCCCACCTTCCGAGACGACGACGGCATGGCGACGATTGAATACGCCATCGCCACCTTGGCCGCCGCCGCGCTGGCCGCCGTCCTCTACCTGGTCGTCAGCAGCGAGGCCGTCGTCTCCGGGCTCACCGGGCTCATCGAGCGGGCCTTGTCGGTGAAGTTCTGATGCCCGACCGCGGATCCGTCACGGTGGAGGCCGCGCTCGGTATCGGCGCGCTGACCTTCGTCTCGACACTGCTGTTCGCCGGGATCGGGGTCGCCGCCGACCAGCTTCGCTGCACCGACGCGGCTCGCGAGGCGGCTCGGCTCCTCGCCCGCGGGCAACCCGCTCGTGCCGAGCAGGCGGTGCGGGAGATCGCGCCGCCCGGCGCGCGACTGGACGTCGTCCGCGAAGGCGACGCCATCTCCGCCGGTGTCGAGGCCGAACCGGTGGCCGGACTCCTGCCGGGAATCCGGCTGAACTCCCGTGCCTTCGCCATCGCTGAGCCGGGGAGCGGGCCGTGACCGCGGACGATCGCGGCGTCGCGACCGCGTGGACCGCCTCGATCGTCGCCGTCCTGATCGGCGCGGCGGCGTTCGTCTTCTGGATCGGCGCCGCCGTCACGACCCGGCACCGCGCCGAGGCCGCCGCCGATCTGGCGGCGCTAGCGGCGGCCTCGCACGCGACGGACGGCCCCGGCGTGGCCTGCGAACGGGCGCTGCAGGTCGCCGTCCGGATGTCGGTCACGCTCCTGACCTGCCGGTGGGAACGCGGCGACGCCCTGGTCGAGGTGCGATCCGAGCCGTCGGGACACCTGGCGGCCATCGGACGGGCCGAGGCACGCGCCAGGGCCGGTCCGGTCGACCGGCCACCGTGACGGGCGTCGCACGGTGAACGGTCGCCGGGCGGTGACCGGCCGGTAGTACGCGCGAGTAACCGCTGGGCGCGGGCAGCGGTCGTTGACGCACGGCGAGCGGTCGAAACCATGATCAGCGCTCCGCCGAACGGTCGTCCGCCGCTCACCGTTAGCGCCGTCACGGAGGCTGGAAGCCCAGGTCGGCTGCGACGAACGGCCCAGGCCCGGTCGGAGACGGCGGTTAACCGGACGTCCGGCGTTCGGTCCGTCCGGTCGCACTACCGCGCGTTCATCGCTGCGTAACCGCCGGTTGTCGCGTGAGGTCTTCTCCCGATGTGCAACTTGCCGTTTATTGAGATGTGCGCCACTTCGAAAAGTTCGCCGAGGCCGGTGCGACAGAGACAGACACAGGACAGAGTTGACCTGAGGCAGGGACAGTAATGTTGGACGCGAATTGGCCGGACAGCTGGCGGGGCGCCTTCCGCATCGAAATGCGTGCGGAGGCGATCGGTCTCGCCTGGCGTGGCTGGCCGGTGCTCCCGGGTGCCGAGCCCGCGGCGCTCAACGCCGACGGTGACGACCTCACCTGGCGGCGTCCCGTCCCGGCCCAGGACAACTGGCGCGAACTGACCGAGACCCACCCGCACGAGGCCGCCACCTGGTTCGGCGACGAAACGCACAGCCTGCTCGTGGCCACCGGCACCGTGCTGGACGCCATCGAGGTCGACGACGAGCTCGGCAAGGCCGCTGCCCGCCTGCTGCGCGCCACCGGTCACCCGGCGCCGATCGTCGCGATGCCGAACGGTCGCTGGCTGTTCCTCACCACCGTCGCCACGACCATCCCGCGGGAACTGGCCGACGACGCTTCGATCCAGTGGCACGGCGCGAACGACTACATCCCGCTGCCCCCGTCGCCGTTCCAGCACGGTGTCGTGCACTGGCGGGTCAAACCCGAGGTCTGGGGCTGGCAGCTGCCCGAGGCCACCGAGGTGCACGACGTGCTCGTCCGTGCGCTGGCCGGTGACAAGGCCGCCACCCCCGTGGCGACCCTGAGCACCGCCGCCTGATCAACCCACAATTTCAAGCCAACAGGTGGCCGGACCGGGACCCGTGCTGACGCAACGCCCCGAGCACGGTGTCCAGAACAGCCACCGCCCCCGCCTTGTCCAGCGGATCGTTGCCGTTCCCGCACTTCGGCGACTGGACGCAGGACGGGCAGCCGGCCGGGCACTCGCAGGAAACGATCGCCTCCCGCGTTGCGGCCAGCCAAGGGACAATTGCGGCAAACCCGCGATCGGCGAATCCCGCACCCCCGGGATGGCCATCGTGCACGAACACCGTCGCCTCCCCGGTGTCTTCGTGCCACGCGGTCGACACCCCGCCGATGTCCCAGCGGTCGCACGTAGCGAACAGCGGTAGCAGGCCGATCGCCGCGTGCTCGGCGGCATGCAGGGCACCGGGGACGCGCGCCGGATCCAATCCGGCGCCCGTCCCCGGTGCTCCGCCAAGTTCCCCGGTCCCCACCCTGGAGCCTCCGGTCCCCACCGGCTCCAGAACCCCGGCCCCCGGCCGATGGCCCCCGGTCCCCGCCACGCCATCGGACAGACCGAGCAGTTCCGCCGAGATCGTGTACCAGACGGCGCGGGTGTGCAGGCTCTGCTCCGGCAGGTCGAGCGGGGTCTGGTCCAGCACCTCGCCCGACGGACGCCTTCGCAAGTAGCCGACCACTTGCGAACTCACCGACACCTCGCCGAGGTTCACCGTGATCCCGCCGTGCGTCCGCGTCTCCTCGGTGCGCAGCACGCTGATGTCGACGATCTCGCGCGGTGACGTGGTCCAGTCCGGATCCTCCGCGTGCACCAATGCGAGACCCGTCTCCAGATCCAGTTCGTCGACCACATAGGACGAACCCTGGTGCAGGTACACCGCGCCGGGATGCACCGCGTAGCAGGCGGAACCCGGGTCGACCGTGCCCAGCATCCGGCCGGAATCGGCTTCCACCACGGCGATCTGCTCGCCGCCGGAACCGCGGATGCCGACCTCGGAATGCGGCCGGTCGCGCGAAGTCCAGTACCAGCCGCTCGTGCGGCGCCGGATGATCTTCTCCTTGACCAGGTCGGCGAGCACGGCACGCGCCGCGTCACCGCCGAAGGCCGCGACCTCCGGTTCCGTCAGCGGGAGTTCGGCGATGGCGCAGGCCAGTTGAGGCCCCAGCACATAAGGATTCGACGGGTCGAGGACGGCGGCCTCCACCGGCCGGTCCAGGATCGCGGCCGGATGGTGCACAAGATAGGTGTCCAGCGGATCGTCGCGGGCCACGAACACGACAAGTGCCGCGTCACCCGCTCGCCCGGCCCGGCCGGCCTGCTGCCAGAAAGACGCGAGCGTCCCCGGGTAACCGGCCAGCACCACCGCGTCCAGCCCGGCGATGTCGACGCCGAGTTCGAGCGCGTTCGTCGTCGCGACACCGAGCAGCCGCCCGGAGAGCAACGCCGCTTCGAGGGCACGCCGCTCCTCCGGCAGGTACCCGGAGCGGTACGCGGCGACGGATTCCGCCAAAGAACCGTCCACTTCGGACAGAATCCGCCGGGCGCCGAGAGCGGTCAGCTCCGCTCCTCGCCGCGATCGGACGAACGCCAGCGAGCGGGCGCCCTCGATGACCAGTTCGGCCAGGATTCGGGACGCCTCGGCGCCGGCCGAGCGCCGCACCGGCGCCCCGTTCTCACCCGAAAGTTCCGACAGCAGCGGGGGTTCCCACAACGCGACCGTGCGGGCGCCGCGCGGCGAACCGTCCTCGGTGACCGGGACACAGTCCTGTCCGGAGAGCTTCGCGGCGAACGCCGCCGGATCCGCCGTGGTCGCGGACGCGAGGACGAAGACCGGCGAGGCGCCGTAGTACGCCGCGACCCTTCGCAGCCTGCGCAGCAGCAGTGCGACATGGGAACCGAAGACGCCGCGGTAGCTGTGGCATTCGTCGACGACGACGAACGAGAGCCGCCGGAAGAACCGTGACCAGCGCGCGTGTGACGAGAGGATCCCGCGGTGCAGCATGTCCGGGTTCGTGAACACCCAGTTCGCGTGCGCGCGGACCCAGTCCCGCTCTTCCAGTGGGGTGTCGCCGTCGAACGACGCCGCCCGCGCCTTCTTGATGTCCAAAGAGGACACGGCGCGCAACTGGTCGGCGCCGAGTGCCTTGGTCGGGGACAGGTACAGCGCCGTGGCCCGCTCGTCCTCGACCAGTGCCGAGAGCACCGGCAACTGGTACGCGAGCGACTTGCCCGACGCGGTGCCAGTGGAGATCACGACGTGTTCGCCGTCGCGAGCCAGCGACGCGGCTTCCGCCTGATGCCGCCACGGCGCCTTGACGCCGTTCGCCCTCAGCGCCTCGACGACCGGAGCCGCCGCCCACTCCGGCCAGTCCACCGAATCCGCCGGGCGTGACGGCAGTTCGGCCACATGGGTGACCGGGTACAGCGAAGCCGGGATTCCCGCCGTCGCGCGGTCGAGAAGCCGCCGACCCTTACCGGATTCCGCCGTGCCGTCCACCTTCGGAAGCTTCGCACAGCGCACCGACGGAAACGGGCCGCCGCCGGACGAAACGAGCACTGGAACGGGCCGCCGGTGATCGATACAGTGACCAGCCTCACAAGATTACGGAACGTGCGGTGGCGGGGACGCCTTGCCGCCCTCCATCCCACTACCAATACACTCCCGCAATCCACACCGTCTGTGGCGAGCGTCATGTGAGACGTGCCTTGCAGTGCGACTAGCGTGACGTTCGGCTCGGATCCCCATGCCAGCGCACGAGCCGCCGGTTCCATCGGCGGATCGTCGTTGGCCAACGGCGACGTCTCCAGGAGGACGAATGTCCCGGCAGTTCCTCGCGGAGGGCGACCTCACGCTCTCCGGAGGTGGTTACACCATCGTCGGTGTGATCGCCGTGGTCGCCCTTGCCGCACTGGTCATCGGCTACGTTCTGCTCAAGGAGGTTCTGGCCGCTGGCCAGGGCACCTCCAAGATGCAGGACATCGCGAAGGCAGTGCAGGAAGGCGCGGCTGCCTATCTCAAACGGCAGCGCAACACCCTCGTGATCTTCGGGGGAATCGTGTTCGTGTTGCTCTTCGCTTTGCCGGCCGAAGACTGGAACGAGAAGATCGGCAGGTCCCTCTTCTTCCTGGTCGGCGCGGGGTTCTCCTTCGCGATCGGCTACCTCGGCATGTGGCTGGCGACGCAGGCGAACCTGCGTGTCGCGGCCGCTTCGCGTGAGCCCGGCGGTCGCGAAAAGGCGATGCGACTGGCGTTCCGCACCGGCGGCGTCGTCGGCATGATCACCGTCGGTCTCGGCCTCTTCGGCGCCGCGGTGGTCGTCCTGGTCTACACCGGACAGGCTCCGAAGGTGTTGGAGGGCTTCGGTTTCGGTGCCGCGCTGATCGCGATGTTCATGCGTGTCGGCGGCGGCATCTTCACGAAGGCCGCCGACGTCGGCGCCGACCTGGTCGGCAAGGTCGAGCAGGGCATCCCCGAGGACGACCCGCGCAACGCGGCCACCATCGCCGACAACGTCGGTGACAACGTGGGCGACTGCGCCGGGATGGCGGCGGACCTCTTCGAGTCGTACGCGGTCATGCTCGTGGCGGCGCTGATCCTGGGTAGCACCGCCTTCGGCGTGCACGGCCTGATCTTCCCGCTCATCGTTCCCGCCATCGGCGTGATCACCGCGGTCATCGGTGTCTACATCACCAAGGCCAAGGCGGGCGAAGGCGGTCTGGTCACGATCAACCGCTCGTTCTACATCTCCGCGGGGATTTCCGCGGTGCTTTCGACGATCGCGGCGTTCGTCTACCTGCCCGGTTCGTTCTCCGAGTTCGGCCAGGCGTTCGCGGGCAAGTCCGGCAACCCGGCGCTGATCGCGACCCTCTCGGTGATCATCGGCATCGTGCTCGCCGCGATCATCCTCAAGCTCACCGGTTACTACACCGGCACCGAGTACAAGCCGGTCAAGGAGGTCGGCAAGTCGTCGGAAACCGGTGCGGCGACGGTGATCCTGGCCGGTATCTCGGTCGGTTTCGAATCCGCCGTGTACACCGCGCTGGTCATCGGCGCGGCCGTTTTCGGAGCCTTCCTCGTCGGTGGCGGCGTCGCGCTGTTCGCCGTGGCGCTGGCCGGTACCGGTCTGCTCACCACCGTCGGTGTCATCGTCGCCATGGACACCTTCGGCCCGATTTCGGACAACGCGCAGGGCATCGCCGAGATGTCGGGTGACGTCGACGAGGACGCCGCGCAGATCCTGACCGAGCTCGACGCGGTCGGCAACACCACCAAGGCCATCACCAAGGGCATCGCGATCGCCACGGCGGTCCTCGCGGCGACGGCGCTGTTCGGGTCCTATCAGGACGCGATCACCAAGGCGATCGGCGATGGCAAGGAATTCGTCGCGAACATCGTCGGCCCGGAGACGCTCGTCGGTGTGATCATCGGCGCCGCGGTCGTGTTCCTGTTCTCCGGTCTCGCGGTCAACGCGGTGTCCCGTGCCGCCGGCGCGGTCGTCTACGAAGTGCGCCGCCAGTTCCGCGACATCCCGGGGATCATGGAGGGCACCACGCGGCCCGAGTACGGCCGTGTCGTCGACATCGTCACGCGCGACTCGCTGCGTGAGCTGACCACTCCCGGTCTGCTCGCGGTCTTCGCCCCGATCGCGGTCGGTTTCGGCCTCGGCACCGGCGCGCTCGCCGGTTACCTTGGCGGTGCGATCGCGACCGGCACCCTGATGGCGATCTTCCTCGCCAACTCCGGTGGTGCCTGGGACAACGCGAAGAAGCTCGTGGAGGACGGAAGTCACGGCGGCAAGGGTTCGGACGCGCACGAGGCCACCATCATCGGTGACACCGTCGGCGACCCGTTCAAGGACACCGCCGGTCCGGCGATCAACCCGCTGATCAAGGTGATGAACCTGGTGTCGGTGCTGATCGCCCCGGCGGTCGTGCAGTTCTCGATCGGCCCGGACGCCAACATCGGCGTCCGGATCGGGATCTCGCTGGTCGCCGTCGCGATCATCGTCGCCGCGATCGTCGTCTCCAAGCGCCGCGAGTCGGTCCTTTCCGACACGCCCGCGGAAGCGAAGGCGTAACGCCGAAAGTTCTGCTCCGCCGGGCCCGCCACGATTTCCGTGGCGGGCCCGGCGGCTTTCCGGCGCAGGCTAATCTCTGCGCGTCACGCCGAACCGATCCGGGGGAGTCCCTGCCATGAGGCGTTCGATCGTCCTGTTCGCCGCTGTTCTCCTGCTGGCGGGCTGCGGTGGCGCCGAGCAGGCGGCCGCCCCTTCTCCTTCTTCTCCCGCTCCCGTGGCCGGGGGTTCGTGGATGGACGGTTTCTGCGGTTCGCTGATCGACTTCGCCAAGATCGGTGACTTCACCATGCCCGACTTCGAGCAGGACGACGTCGCCAGCGCGCGGAGGGTGATGGACGAGGCCTTCGGGGTGTTCGCGCCCGGTTTCGACAACGCGGTCACGGGCCTGCGGAAGCTCGGCCAGGCACCCAGCGCGGAAGCGGACGCGGCACGAAAGAGCATCGTCGACGCGTTGACGCCGATCCGGGACGAGGTCCTCGCCGCGAAGGCCGCGCTGGACGCCGCGCCGAAGGACGACAAGAGGGCCGTGGCGGCCGCCGCGGCCGCTTTCCGGCAGATCGGCTCCGACATCAACGACATGCCCGACCCGTTCCAGCAGCTGGAAACGAACGCGTCGCTGAAAGCGCTGGCCGCACAGGCGCCGAACTGCAAGAAGCTGCCTTCCTGACCCTTCTTGCCGCCACGTTGATTTGCATTGCCCACCGGTATCGGTACCGTCGGGGGCCAATCGGGAAGTCGTCAGGTCGGGAGGTGTTTTCGTGCGGCCGCGGTTCACCGTCCTTGCCGCGCTAGCAACAGGTATCGGGCTCGGCCTCGCCGGGTGCGGGCAGCAGCCCGCGGTGACTTCCCACGCCAGACAAGAAGGTCTCGCGACGGTCAGCGCGTCGGAGGCCGACCCCGCCTCCGCTTGGGCGGAGGGATACTGCGGCGCGGCGGGCGGACTCGTCCGGACGCTGGCGACGTTGCCCAGCGTCGATCCGAGCTCGCCGCAGCAGGCTTCGCGTACCTCCAGCGAGCTGATGGCCTCGGTGGTCCGAGGGCTGGACCGCACCACCGCAGCGCTCGAGCACCTCGGCCCGGCCCCGGTCGCCGGCGGCGACACCTCGCGAACGGCCGCCGTCGTCCAGCTCGAAGGCATCCGCGCCCGCGCCGACGACGTCCGCCACCGTCTCGACTCCTCAGCCGACCCCGAAGCGACGAAAACCGCGCTTCGCGACGCGAGGACGTCGCTCGACGAACTAGACCGCCTCGACCTTCTCAGGGGCCTTAGCGACGTCCCTCAGCTCGCCGCGGCGAGCAGCCGGATCCCGATTTGCCAGGAATTGGTCAAACAACCTCGTTGAGTCACCGCCTCATCACTGGCCATGACTCGAACTTGTGTTCTATTCTGTGCGAGTGGACGGGACGATCTCGCTCTTCTCGGCGGAGGCGAGCGGGCCGGGGCTCGCCGACCTCGCCGGGGTGCTGTGCGGGCCCGGGCGGATGACGGGTTTCGGGCGAACGGCCGCGCGGCTGTCCGCCGTGGTCGACGAGCCGTGGCGGGCGGGTGCCCTCGCCAGGGAGTGCCGTCGGCGCGGCGCCGAAGCGCAGGTCTCGGCCGCCGAATGCGGGCGGCCGCTGGTGAGAACGCCGTTCCGGGTCGACCTGCTGCCGCTGGAGCGTGGCTGGAGCCGGGGTGAAGAGAAGGTCTTGCCGGACGGGTTCCGGCTCGACGGTGCGATGTTGAGGATGTGGGCGCTGGCGGCGGGCAGTCCCCAGGGCAACGGCTACCTGCTCGCGCTCGACCCGGAGGCGCCGGAGACGCACGAGCGGCTGATCGCGGCGCTGGCCCAGCTGGGCGTGCCGGCGAAGGCGCAGCGTGGCGAGGAGGCGTTGTTGCGGGTCACCGGGCGGAGGCGGCTCGCGCATGTGCTGGAGCTGATCGGGGACGCGCCCGCCGGGGCGGAACCCGCTTGGCCGAGCCTGGTACCCGTGGTCCGCGCTGGTTGATCCTCGCCCAAGTGCGATGACTCAAGTGCAGTGACCCGAGTCCAGTGACCCGAGTGCAATGAAAGGCCCCTTCATTGCAAATTTCGCTATGAAGGGGCCTTTCATTGCACTTGGTGACGGGGTAGGTCAGGGTTTCGGAGCCCGGCAGTTCGGGTTCGACAGGTCCAGTTCACTGCGCGAAAGACAGGAGGTCAGCTGATAGGTCTGCTCCCCGTAGTTGATGCCCTTCCGCACGGTCACGTTCCCGGCGGCGTCGACCTCGCACGGGTTGTTCATCGTGCACCGCTGGCCGCTTTCGTTGCCGGTGTTGTTGACGCCGACGACCTTCCCGGTCGAGGTCTCGATGATCGGCGACCCCGAGGTCCCGCCGATCGTCTTGCACGCCGAGGTGTACCTGATCGAGTCCTTCCAGACCCAGTCCGCCTCGTGCAGCTCGTGGACGAAGCCGTCGATGTTGCAGGAGTAGATCTTCTTCCAGTATCCCGACACCACGTCCATCGCGATGCCCGCCGCCGGACGAGTCGGCGAAAGTGTCAGCGGGGCGATACCGTAGGTCGCCTTGATCTTGGCGTAGCTGGTGTTGAGCTGGTAGAGCGAGACGTCGGTGTCGGTCATCGTCGCGTAGAGCAGCTTCTTCGCCTTGAGGGTGCCCAGCGACGAACGGCCGTCCTTGGACAGCAGGCTGAAGGTCCTCGACGACGGCTGATTGACGATTACTTCTCCGGGGTCCGGGAAACCTTCTTGCAGGCAATGCCCGTTGGAAAGGACGAGGGCGGGGTCGTCGAGGCTCGCCTCGGGCGGTTTGACCACCGACCCGGAGCAGTTCGACAACGCCACGGTTCCGGCGAAAGTGGTCGTGGCTGCTTCGGCCTGTGCGGTCCCGACCAGCGCGGACGCGGTCAGCATGGCGAACAGTGTGCCGAGGAGTCGTCGGGTCACGTGGAGTCCTTTCGGGTCGGCGTGGACATCAAGTGAAGCGTTGGCGGGAGTGAGCCACCACCGTCGAACGGAGGGTGTTCACGCCATCACGCGGGCCCCCGGGCCGACGTGTCGGACATCACGTGCTAGGTGTTGAAAGGAAACATCGACGAGGTCAGCGGCGATGCGCTGGACACACGATCGGCGGCGTGTTGCACCACCTAGCCGTGGTCCGGGCGGTGCGAGCGTGCACACTGACGGGTCGAGAGGCGGCGCGAAGGCGCCGAAGATGAGCGGAGAGCAGGACAGCGTGGCAGGAGCACGGACGAAGAAGACCTCGGCGTCGGACGACGGCGCGGGCCGTCGTCGGCTGGTGATCGTCGAGTCGCCGACCAAGGCCCGCAAGATCGCCCCGTACCTCGGCGCGAACTATGTCGTGGAGTCCTCCGTCGGACACATCCGTGACCTTCCCCGCGGCGCGGCCGACGTGCCCGCCCAGTACAAGGGCGAGTCGTGGGCACGGCTGGGTGTCGACGTAGACAACGACTTCAAGGCGCTCTACGTCGTCACGCCGGACAAGAAGTCCAAGGTCACCGAGCTGAAGAGCCTGCTGAAGGACGTCGACGAGCTCTACCTCGCGACGGACCCCGACCGCGAGGGCGAGGCCATCGCGTGGCATCTGCTGGAGACCCTCAAGCCGAAGGTCCCGGTCCGCCGGATGGTCTTCCACGAGGTCACCGAGCAGGCGATCCGCGCCGCGGCCGACAGCACCCGTGAGCTCGACGGCGACCTCGTCGACGCACAGGAGACCCGCCGCATCCTGGACCGGCTCTACGGCTACGAAGTCTCGCCCGTGCTGTGGAAGAAGGTCATGCCGAAGCTTTCGGCGGGCCGCGTGCAGTCCGTGGCGACCAGGATCGTGGTCGAGCGGGAACGTGAGCGCATGCGCTTCACGTCGGCGTCGTACTGGGACATCTCCGCCACGATGGACGCTGGCGCCGACGCGTCTCCCCGCAACTTCCCGGCCAGGATGATCGCCGTCGACGGCGCGCGTCTGGCCACCGGCCGCGACTTCGGCTCGGACGGGCAGCTCAAGGCTTCGAACAACGAGATCCGCGTGCTGGCCGAGGCCGACGCGGTCCGGCTGGCCGAGGCGCTGAAGAACCGTGACTTCAAGGTCGCGAGCGTCGAGGAGAAGCCGTACACGCGGAAGCCGTACGCGCCCTTCATGACCTCGACCCTGCAGCAGGAGGCGGGCCGCAAGCTGCGGTTCACCTCCGAGCGCACCATGCGGATCGCGCAGAAGCTGTACGAGAACGGTTACATCACTTATATGCGTACCGACTCCACGACGTTGTCGGAGTCGGCGATCTCGGCGGCGCGCAGCCAGGCGACGCAGCTGTACGGCAAGGAATACGTCTCGCCGTCGCCGCGCCAGTACACCCGCAAGGTGAAGAACGCGCAGGAAGCCCACGAGGCGATCCGTCCCTCGGGCGAGGTCTTCCGCACGCCGGGCCAGGTCGCGAAGGATCTGGACACCGACGAGTACCGCCTTTACGAGATGATCTGGCAGCGCACGATCGCGTCGCAGATGGCGGACGCGAAGGGCACCACGATGTCGGTGCGCATCGTCGGCACCGCCACCAGCGGCGAAGAGGTCACGTTCGCCTCATCGGGCCGCACGATCACCTTCGCCGGGTTCCTCAAGGCGTACGTCGAGGCCGTCGACACCGAGAGCGGTGGCGAGGCGGACGACAAGCAGAGCCGTCTCCCGCGGCTGGTCAAGGACCAGGCGCTGACCGCGACCGACCTGAGCCCGGACGGGCACACCACGTCCCCGCCGGCGCGCTACTCGGAGCCGAGCCTGGTCAGCAAGCTCGAAGAGCTGGGCATCGGCCGCCCGTCGACGTACGCGTCGATCATCAAGACCATCCAGGACCGCGGCTACGTGTGGAAGAAGGGTTCCGCACTGGTGCCCTCCTGGGTCGCGTTCGCCGTGATCGGGCTGATGGAGCGGCATTTCGAGCGGCTGGTCGACTACGACTTCACCGCCGGCATGGAGGACGAACTCGACCGCATCGCCGCCGGTGACGAGCACCGCACGCAGTGGCTGTCGAAGTTCTACTTCGGCGGCGACATGGGCGTCGACGGTTCCGTCGGCCGCCTCGGCGGGCTGAAGAAGCTGGTCGGCTCCGGTGTCGAGGACATCGACGCCCGCGAGATCAACTCGATCCCGCTGTTCAGCGACCCCGACGGCCACACCGTCGTCGTGCGCGTCGGCCGCTACGGCCCGTACCTCGAGCGTGAGGTCGACGGCACGTCGCAGCGGGCGAACCTGCCCGAGGACCTGCCGCCGGACGAGCTGACCTTGGAACTCGCCGAGAAGCTGTTCGCGACGCCGCAGGAAGGCCGCGTGCTCGGCACGGACCCGGTCAGCGGACACGAGATCGTGGCGAAGGAAGGCCGCTTCGGACCGTACGTCACCGAGCTCCTGCCCGAGCCGGAGCCGCTGCCCGAGGGCGCGACAGCCGCGCAGAAGAAGGCCGCGAAGGCGAAGCAGCCGAAGCCGCGGACGGGTTCGCTGTTCAAGTCGATGTCGATCGAGGCGATGACCCTCGAAGACGCGCTGAAGCTGCTCTCGCTGCCGCGTGTGGTCGGCAAGGACCCGGAATCCGGTGACGAGATCACCGCGCAGAACGGGCGCTACGGGCCGTACCTGAAGAAGGGCACGGACTCGCGTTCGCTCACGACCGAGGACCAGCTGTTCTCGATCACACTCGAAGAGGCGCTGAAGATCTACTCGGAGCCGAAGCAGCGTGGCCGGTCCGCGACCGCGAAGCCACCGCTCAAGGAACTGGGCGACGACCCGGTGTCGGGTAAGCCGATGGTGGTCAAGGACGGCCGCTTCGGCCCGTACGTGACCGACGGCGAGTTCAACGCGACGCTGCGGAAGTCGGACAGCATCGAGGAGCTGACCGCCGAGCGCGGCGCCGAACTGCTGGCGGAGAAGCGCGCGAAGGGCCCCGCGCCCAAGCGCAAGGCTCCGGCACGGAAGCCGGCGGCCTCCAAGACTGCGGCCTCCAAGACGACCACGGCCAAGAAGACCACCGCGACCAAGTCGACGGCGGCGAAGACGACTACGGCGAAGAAGCCCTCGACGCGCTCGACGGCCACGAAGACGAAGTAGCTCCCTTAGCGCGCTATGAAAGGACCTTTCCTTGCAAAATTTGCAAGGAAAGGTCCTTTCATAGCGCTTGGAGACAGGGTGCGTCAGGAGCGAAGGCCCGCCCAGAAGCCGCACCGGTGATCGGCGTCGTGCGCGACAGGACGGATCGCGTCCGGCGCGAGCGAAAGCACCTGCCCGGACGGGTCCCACCGGGGTGAGCCGGCCGCGTTCGGATCACCCGTGCGCATGAAGGTGGTCCAGTACGCGATCATCTGCTCCGAAAGGCGTTTCTGCGCCTCGTCCAGCGACTGTTCGACTCCGCTGAGCTCGAACAGATAGACCAGGTCGAGGGCGTGCGCCGCGCCGTGCGGCACGGTGGGCACGTCGTTGCGGTTGACGTTCGGCGCGTTCTTGTCGTCGAATTCGTAGGCGTGCACGGACGTCCGCCGGGACAGCAGCCGGTTCCCCTCAGCCGTCGGGCAGGCCCATGACCGGTCCGTCGTCACTGTCGCCCAGGCCACGGCGGGCGAGAGGTAGTCCCGCGACGGGTATTCGGCCGCGACCTCGTCCGCGTGCTCGCCGAACGTCTTGCGCAGGAACTCCTGATAGCGCTCCTCGGTGATCGGCTTGAGCTTTTCGACACCGGCGATGAACGCGCGCATTTCGTCGTGCGTGCCGCCCGAAAGCATCGGTACCCGGTGGAAAGCGCCTTGTCGCACGGCTTTCGCGGGATCTGCCGGCAGCAACGGCGTGTGATAGGTCAGGTGATTGCTGAACGACTGGTTGTCCTTCAGCAGATCCGCGGCAGGGAGCCGACGCAGGCAGCCGATCGTGTCCGGACCCGTGCAGCCGTGGCTCGCGGCCACCGCCGCACCGTCGGCTTCGGTCTTGGAGAGCGGCGAATACGGCGTTTGTGCTTCCTGATTCGGGATCAGGCCTCCGCGCGGCCAGTCGAGCAGGCAAGAGCCGGACATGATCGCGGCCTTGTCGAACAGCCCGGCCGCGGCGGGCGAGGTGAGCAGCGCGCAGGTGCTCATCCCTCCCGAGGACTGCCCGGCCAGTGTCACGTTCCGTGGGTCGCCGCCGAACGCGGAGATGTTGCGCTGGGTCCAGCGCAGTGCCGAAAGCTGGTCCATGAGCCCGAAATCGCCGGAACCGTGGAGGCCGGGAAGACCGAAGTAGCCGAAGACGCCGAGCCGGTAGTTCGTCGTCACCACGACGACGTCGCCCTGGTCCGCCAGGCGCCGCGCGCCGTAAAGGCTTCCCGCGTCCATGGTGTAGCCGCCGCCGTGCAGCCAGACCAGCACCGGCAGGCGACGGCTCCCCGCGTCGCGCGGCACGGTGACGTTCAGGAAGAGGCAGTCCTCGGCGCTGCCCGGCAGGTACTGGGTGCAGGCGGCACCCGGTTTCGTCGCATCGGCGACGCCCTTCCAGGGTTCGGGCGGTCGCGGAGGCTTCCAGCGATCCTCGCCGACGGGTGGTGCGGCGAACCTGATCCCGTTGAACGTCCGGGTCGGTCCGGAGTCCATACCGCGGACCGGGCCGGCGTCGGTGCGGACGACCAGCGGATCCGCGGGGGCGACGATCGTGAGAAGGCCGGTGACGATGGCCAGCAGGAGATGCATGACAGGTCCTTTCAGGAGTCCGCGAGACGGCGCCACAGCCCCACACGGCGGAAATAGCGGTGTTGCAGAACCTGCACGGCGACGAACGTGACGCCGTACAGCGCGGTGCCGAGGGCGGGAACGGCGTCCACCGGCAGCGTGTACGCCAGCAGGACCCGTCCGGCGGCGTCGGCGAGCAGGCCGACACCCCACAGGACGGTCGCGACCCGCCACGCCCGCCGGAACCACGCGTGCCGCGGCCACAGCTCGTCCCATTCGGCCGCGCGCAGGGTGTCCGCGAAGCGGCTCTTCGCGACCATCGAGCGGGCCATGCCGAACACGAGCGGCCTGGCGAACAGCAACGAGACCAGGAAACCGGCGCCGATCACCCCGGTCACCCAGCCCGCCTTCGCCAGCATGAACCGGGGACTGCCGGTGACGAACGAGGCGGCGGCGCTGATCGCGAAGATCGTCAGGACGAAGATCGCGAGCGTGTCGATCTTCCGCCACCGGATCGCCCGGTAGAGGACGAAGAGAACGGTCGGCAGGGCGCAGAGGGCGAGCGCGAACAGCGCGCTGACGCCGGAGCCGCGAAGCACGTAGTAGCCCACGACGGGCACGACGACCTCGAGCAGCACCACACCCCACTGCCTGAGCACGGGATCACTGCTTCCGGGTCGCGAGATCGAAGAGGGTCACGAGCTCGGCCGCGTAGGCGGTGAGGTCCGGCTCCGTCGTGCCGGCGAGCAGGAACACCGGACCCTCCACCGAACGCCGGATCGTCGTCGCCATCACGTGGACGTCGAACTCGCGGAACTCGCCCGACTCCTGGCCCCAGCGCAGGATGCGTTCGACCGGTTCCAGCGCCGCCCGCTCGTTCGCCGGGTCGTAGTCGAGGGCGCCGCCGAGGAAGATGTTCAGCAACGCCCGCATCCGGGTCGGCCGCGCGGCGGCGAACTCGAGATTCGCCTCCAGATACGTCCGCAGCGCGGCGGTCGCGGACGGCGGATCGGCCATCCGCTCGGCCATGAACGCGCCGATCTCGCGGAAGACGTCTTCGAGGACCGTGCGGACGAGTTCCTCCTTGTTCGCGAAGTGGTACGAGATGAGCCCGGTGCTCGACAGATTCGCCTGTTTCGCGATGCGGGCGAACGACGCGCGGGTGTAGCCGAGCTCGGCGATCGTCTCGATGGCCGCGGCCACGATCTGTGCTCGTCTCGCACTCTCGGTGAACGTCTTCGCTTTTGCTTGCATGAGCAAAAAATAGCTCAGATGAGCAAATCTGTCGACCGGAAACCGCTCACCGACCGCTCGCCGACCGACCTCACCCGTTCGAACAAAAGTTCTAAAAATTGTCGGTACCAGGGTGTTCAATGGTCAGGTGAGCACTTCAACGACCGCTGTCTTCGACGTCATCGACGAGGTCATCGCCCCGCTGTCCGCCGAGGTTCCGGAGCGTCCCTCGGTGATGGAGTTCTACGACCCCGAGCTCGCCGTGCCGCCGGTGCTGGCCGACGAGGAGCCGACTCCAGGGCTCACCCTGGCCGAGGAGGTGGAGCAGTACACCCGGTTCGTGAGCGGGATGGCGACCATCGGGCTGGCCCCCGGCGGTGAGGTCACGCCCGAGGCCGTCGGGCTGTACCGGGCGCTGCGCGGCGGGTTCATCCGCGGCGTGGTGACCGGGGTGTTCCCGTCCCGCGCGGAGCCGTGGGAGGTCCGGTTCTTCGGCGACGAGGACTACACCACGGTGCTGAACAAGCTCGGCAGGCGAGCGCGGCTGCGGTCCGGTTTCCTCAGCGCGCTGCCCGGCTGGGTGTTCGACGGGCTGCCCGACCATCCGCCGGGCACCGGCGAGACCGTGCGCATCGAAACGGACGCGGGCGGGCTGATCCCGCTGCGGGCCCGCGAGGCCGTCGAGGTGATCCGTGCGGGTGCTTCGCGGCCGCGGCACGGCACGGTCCTCGTCGATCTCGCGGTGCGGAACTCCATCCTCGCCGAGTACCCGCACGGCGCGTTCGGCCTGGTGGACAACGACCTCGGCCGATACCAGTTCAGCGCGGCGATGGACGGTGACGGCCGCTGGACGCTCACCTGGGGCCCGGCCAGCCGGTCGACGGCCGAGCAATGGATCGTGAAGGCGGTGCAGAACCATGCGTGAACCGGCGACCGTGAAGGAACTGATGAAGCGTGCCGCCGAGCCGGTGCTGCGCGCGGTGCCCGAGCGACGGAGCGTGTACCTGGGCTACGACCCGGAGATCACCGACGACGAGATCCGCCGCCTGTGCCCGTCCTACGACGGGCCGGCGGATCTCGTCACCCAGGCCGAGCGGTACGCGGCCAAGGCGGCGATGCTCGAAGAGGCCGGGCTGATGGAGAACGGCGAGATCCATCCGGCCGCGGTCCAGATGCACGGCGTGATGCTGCGGGGTTCGGTACGAGGCGTCCTCACCGGCGTCTTCGCGTCCGCGCCCCGCTCGGTGCGGGTCGACTGCTACGGCGACGGGCATCAGGCGGTCGTCTGGCGGATGCGGTCGGAACGGCGGACCACGTTCAGCCTGAGCGATTTCGGCGAGCTGGGAGCCCGGGTGTTCGGCGGGCTCCCGCACGTCCCCGCCGGCGACACCGAGCTCATGCGCATCAGGATCGACGAGCACGGCGTGCCGCTGCCCGGCCAGGACGAGGAGGTCGGCCTGGTCGGAGACACGCTGAACCGGCCGCGGACCGGGACGGCGATCCTCGATCTGGTCGCCTTCGGCGGGCTGAACGCCGAGTACCCGGACTACGGATTCGTGATCATCGACAACGATCTGGGGAGGTTCGTGTTGTACGCCGCCCCTTCCGAAGGGTGGCTGATGTTCGGTGGAATGGACCGCCGGGCACTGGCGGGCTGGCTGCACGAGGCGGTGGACTTGAGCCGGACGTAGCCGTGGACGAGGGGGGCGGGTATGGACCTGGACCGGAGGGCGGCCGACGCGTGGTTCCGGCGGCGAGGGCTGCCGATGGTCATCCACCGGCGGAGGCGTGGAGCGGGCATGTTGCGCCGTTCGACGCCCGGGCTGGTGTTCCTGAGCCTGCTCGACCTGTTGCTTGCCGGGCTGCTGAAGCTGCTCGACGTCCCCGAGGACGTGCTTGCGGCCCGGATGCGCGAGAGCGGTGTCGCGTACGTCCTCGGTGTGCTGGCGCTGACGTTCGCCGTGGTCGTCGTGCCGGTGATCGCCGGTCGCCTGATGGCGAAGCTGCTCCGGGCGCTGCACCGCACCCGGGTCCGGCTGGCCGTCATGGCGGCGACGATCGGCTTTTGGCTGCTCGTACTGCCGCTCGGCGAACGGCTCACCGGGCTGGTGTCGTGGGAGCACCCGCTCTGGGCGGCCGTCCTCGCCAATCTCGTCGCGCTGGCCGTGCTGATGCTGCTGGTCCGCATCGGCGTCGGCTCGATCCTGACCTGGGCGGCGCGGAGCGCGGTCGCGCAGGTCAGGGCCATCGGCACGCTGGCGTCGCGGGCGTTGCCGCTGCTTCTGCTGGTGGTGATGTTCAGCTTCTTCACCGCCGAGCTGTGGCAGGCCGTGGAACGGCTGACCCCAGGCCGGTTGTGGCTGGTGGTCGGCTTCCTCGTGCTGATCGGCGCGGTGTTCCTCGCGTCGATGCTGTCCGACGAGATCAAGGAGCTGAAGTCGTGGACCGTGGAACCCGGGGCGCCCGCCCTGCGCGGCACGCCGTTCGACGACGACACACCCCCGCCCGATCGGCGCGCGCTGACGAAGATCGAGCGCTTGAACATCGCCTTGGTGCTGTTCTTCGCCCAAGCGGTGCAGATCGTGGCCTTCGGGGTGCTGGTGTTCGCGTTCTTCGTCGTGTTCGGGGTGCTGATCCTCCGGCCGGAGGTGGTGACCGAGTTCGCGGGCCGCGAATCGGCGCCCGGCACACTCCTGGGTGTCCCCCTTCCGGTGAGTTCCGCGCTCGTCAACGTCTCCGTCTTCCTCGCCGTTTTCTCCGGTCTGTACTTCGCCGCATCAACCGCGACAGATGCCCGGTACCGGCGTTCTTTCTTCGAACCGTTGTTGGAGGATGTGAAGATCAGCCTCGCGGCGCGTGACATTTATCTGGCCCATTGGGCGGATGTGCGACGAGCCGAGGTGGTTACCCTGGAAGCAGAGGACATTCCGTAGTGAGGTGGTCACCATGAGCGGGAAGGGCGGAACTCCCTTCTTCGATGCCCCCGACTTCGTGAAAGGCGATGGCACTCAGGCAGATCCTCCGGGCGACACGTTCGCCGACCCCCTGTCCGGGCTGGTCACGACCGGCACCGCGGCCCAAGCGAATCCGTCGGCCGGGGCCGACGACATCCACGTGCAGGTGCCGGGACCGGTCCAGCACGACCCCGAAGTCGTGAGCCGGATGGTCAACGCGGCCATGCTCGCGGACGAGCAGCCCGCCGGAAGCCCCGGCGGCGAACACACCGCCGTCCGTCCGTCCACCGAGATCGTCAGCACGGTCGGTGAGCAGGGCGCTGCGCCGATCGGGATCCTGCCCCAACAGCGAACCTGGCCGTCGAGGCCGTCTCAGCTGATCCGTCCACCGCGCCGGTTAAAGCAGGAAGAGCCGGTCGAGGTCGACGAAGAGGCCGAGGTCGAAGTCCGGCGTGCCAAGCGTTCCATGCAGATGCCGAGGCTCGGCAAGCCGTCGTCGAACACCGCCGGCGTGATGATCGCGGTCGCCCTCATGATCGTCTTCGCGATCCTCGCCATCCAGCTGCTGGCCAGCCTGTTCAACAGCATCACGGGGATCTTCGGCTGACCCGCCCGGCGCT
Source organism: Amycolatopsis sp. WAC 01375 (assembly GCF_003947325.1). Taxonomy (NCBI): domain Bacteria; kingdom Bacillati; phylum Actinomycetota; class Actinomycetes; order Pseudonocardiales; family Pseudonocardiaceae; genus Amycolatopsis; species Amycolatopsis sp. WAC 01375. The sequence continues at coordinate 169,424 of NZ_QHHW01000033.1, read as the reverse complement.
CGCGCCGGACGGGGCCGTCCGGACGGACCTCACCCATCGGGATACCCTGGCCATACGGTCGGGGGACCCGGCGTTGACCCGGGTCGCACCTCGGCGCCGCGTGACTAGTGGGGTGGGCGTATCAGCGAGGGCGTGCAGTCGGTGCCCGAAGCGGGCACTGGTTCTTCGGCGGGGCGTGACGCTTCCACGATGCACCGCGTGCGGCGGGTGCTGGCGATCAAGCCGTTCCGCCGGATCTGGGGTGTCTCGTACCTGTGCAGCGTCGCGGACTGGCTGAACCTGCTGACGCTGACCGGCCTGGTCACCAAACTGACCGACAACTACGCCGCGCAGAACTTCGCGTTCGTCGGTGTCGTGCTGACGTCGCTGCTGCCGGGGCTGCTGTTCGCCCCGCTCGGCGGGCTGCTCGCCGACCGGTTCGACCGGCGCAAGGTGATGGTGCTCTGCGACCTCGGCCGGTGCGGGTTCCTGTTGTCGATCGCGTTCGTCGGCACGCCGTGGTGGGTGTTCGTCGGGAACTTCCTGGTCGGCTGCTGCGCGATGATGTGGATCCCGTCGAAGGACGCGGCGGTGCCGAACCTGCTGCGCCGCCCGGACCAGGTCGAGACGGCCAACCAGCTCGGCATGGTGATGACCTACGGCCTCGCGGTGATCACCGCGGCCGGGGCGAACGCCGTGCTCACCGGTAGCAACACCACGTTCCACTTCTTCCAGGGCGACGCCCAGCTCGGCATCGCGAAGGTCGCCGTCGTCATCACCGGCCTGCTGTACCTGACCAGCGCGATCGTGATCGCCACCCGGATCCCCGAGCTCTCGCTGCGCAACGTCCACGCGGTCGAGAAACCCAAGGTCAAGGCCGCGGACGAGGAGAAATTCGGCTTCCGTCAGATGATCTCCGACGGTGCCCGGTTCGTGCGGACGACGCCGTTGGTGCGCGGGTTGATGATCGGCGCGTTCGGCGCGTTCGCCGCCGGTGGCGCGGTGATCGGTTCGGCCAAGCCGTACTCGTCGAGCCTGCTCGCCGGTGACGCGGCGTTCAACCTCCTCGTGCTCGCCGTCTTCCTCGGGCTCGCCACCGGGATGGCGGTGGCCCCGAAGCTCGCTCGGCGGCTCGCGCACGACCGGCTGTTCGGGATCTCGATCGTCGCCGCGGGCCTGTGCCTCGTCGTCGTCGCGCTGTCGCCGCATCTCGCCGTTTCGCTGGTCGCCGTCGCCGCCGTCGGGGTGTGGGCCGGGACGGCGTTCCTGACCGGTGTCACGATCATCGGTTCGCGGATCGAGGACTCCATCCGCGGCCGGATCAACGCGATCTACCAGTCGCTGATGAAGATCGTGCTGTTCGGCTCGACGATCCTGGTGCCGGTGCTGATCAGCGCGGTCCAGACGACCGAGGTCGAACTGTGGGGCGGCACGATCACGATCGACGGCACCCGGCCGGTGATGATCGGCGGCGGTGTCCTCGCGCTGATCGCCGGCATCGTCGCCTACCGGCAGATGGACGACAGGCGCGCCGAGCCGATCCTCGCCGACCTCCGCAACGCCTTGCGCCGCAGCCCGCGCCGGGTGAACGGGCTGCTGATCGCGCTCGAGGGGACGCGGGCGATCAACACCGAAACGCAGGCCGAGCGGCTGGCCGAATGGCTGCGCGGAGGCACGCGTCCGGTCGTACTGGCGGCCGACCCGGCGCTGGACGACCAACGGCTCGCGAAGCTCCTCGCCGGTGCTTCGCTGTCCGGCGCGCGGGCGCAGGCGCTGGCCGCCGCCGCAGTGCGGGCGGACATCGTCGAACGGGACATCCAGCCCGCGCTCGACGCCGGTTCGGTCGTGGTGATGGAACGGTTCGTGGACTCGCCGCTGGCGCATCTGTCCGCGGTCGCCGGGCTGGACAGCCAGGAACTCGAAGGGCTCGCCGACTGGGCGACCAACCGGCTGCGGCCGGACATCACGGTCCTGCTCGACGCCGATCCCGGCACGGTCATGCGGAAGTCGGACTCGCTGGACGCGCAGTGGCGGGTGCAGCATCTGCTCACGGAGATGGCCGCCGCCGACCCGGACCGGTACGTCGTGGTCGACGCGGAGGGCACCGAGGACGAGGTGAGTGACCGCGTGCGGACCGCGATCCGCGCGGTGCTCGTCGGCAGGCTCGCCGGGCTCGCGCCGTCGGAGGAAAAGGTCGAGGTGAGATGACGGAAGCCCCTGCGCTGATCGGTGTCTGGAAGCAGCTCGTCGGCCAGGAGCCCGCCGCGCGCACGCTTTCTTCGGCGTCGACGGCGGCCGCGCGGATCGTCGAGAACCAGCCTGTCGCGCCCGGCGCGATGACGCACGCCTGGCTGGTCACCGGTCCGCCCGGTTCGGGGCGCTCGACCGCCGCGCGGGTTTTCGCGGCGGCGTTGCAGTGCAGCACCGGCACCGGATGCGGGGAATGCCCTGGCTGCCGCACCGTGCTCGCCGGCACGCACGCCGACGTCAAGCTCGTCGCGCCGGAAGGCCTTTCGATCTCCGTCGCCGAAATGCGTTCACTGGTCCAGTCCGCCGCTCGCCGTCCGACCACCGGGCGATGGCAGGTGGTGGTCATCGAGGACGCCGACAGGCTGACCGAAGGTGCGTCGAACGCGTTGCTGAAGGCCGTCGAGGAGCCACCGGATCGCACGGTGTTCCTGCTGTGCGCGCCCTCCGATCACCCGGACGACGTGTCGGTGACGATCCGCTCGCGGTGCCGTCTGGTCACGTTGCGGACGCCGCCGCCCGAGGCGATCGCGCAGGTGCTGATCGAGCGGGACGGTATCGACCCCGAACGTGCGCGGTGGGCCGCGTCCGTCTCGAGTGGACATGTCGGCCGCGCGCGACGGCTCGCCACCGACGAGGCCGCCCGGCAGCGACGGGCGACCGTGCTGCGGATCCCGCTCGGCCTGCGCCGTCCGTCCGATGTGTTCACCTGCGCCGATCAGCTGATCAGCGCGGCCGAGGCCGACGCGGGCGAAGAGAGCAAGGTCCGCGACGAGGCCGAACGTTCCGAACTTCGCACCGCGATGGGCGGCGACGGCATCGGGAAGGGCGTCGGCGGGGCGAAACGAGCCGCCGAAGCCGCTGTGAAACAACTCGAGAAGCGCCAGAAGTCACGCGCGACCCGTACGCAGCGGGACACCCTCGATCTCGCGCTGGTGGATCTCGCCGCGTTCTACCGGGACGTGCTCGTGACCGCGAGCGGCGCGGGCGCGACGCTGAACCATCCCGACCACGCCTCGGAAATCACGCAGGCCGCTTCCGCCTGGGCGCCGGACTCGATCCTGCGCCGGCTCGAAGCCGTCCTGGAATGCCGCGAGGCCATCGACCTGAACGTGAAACCACGAATCGCCGTCGAAGCCATGGTCACCACCCTGCGCCAAGGCTGACCCGGCTCTCCCTCTCGCGCCTACCCCAGCCCCCGCCCGTCCCAGGGGGGCGTCCCCGAGTCCAGTTTACCGGGGGTGGAGGGGGAAAAGGGCTGGTCGTGGGAGTTGTCCACAGGTGGGGATGGTTGTGGACAAGTGCTGTGGGTAAGTGAAGGGGCTTCGGGTTCGGGGCGGTGCCGGTGGCGGTTCCGTGATGCCCCCAATGTGGCATTGGAGACGCTCAGTGACCCCAATGTGGCATTGGGGGCATCGCTCGCGGATGGGGAAGTGCGCGAAGGCGGCGAAGTGAGCGAAGCGGGACGTGCGCGAAGGCGGGCAAGCGCGCGAAGGCGGGGAAGCGCGCGAAGCAGGACGTGGGCGGAGGCGGGGAAGCGGCGAAGGCGGGGAAGCGGGATGTGAGCGGAGGCGGGGAAGGCGGGGCGAGCGGCGAAGTGAGCGAAGGCGCACGAAGCCGCGAAACGCAGCGAAGTGGTGAAGTGACGAAGGCGGCCGGAGCGGGGCGGTGAGCCGGTGACTGTGTGGATTTCTGGTCATCCAACGCACCGAAATCCACACGGTCACGGGGAAGCGAACGGGGCCTTCACCGCATCAAAGCGGCGAAGGCCCCTGACTTCCGAAAGGCGGCTAAGAGGGAGGTACGAACGGACCTCTCACGCGGGGGCAAGGCGTGAAAGGACCGTTCATCACCCTCCTCGCCCCGTCTAGTCCCCCGAGCGCGGCCGCGGCGAAGGCTTGAACCCCGGCGACCCCGACCCCGGCCCCGAGCCAGGCGTATCCGGCGAGTCTCCCGAGACGGTGACCACCGCGAGCCGGCGGCGTCCTGGCATGGCGGCCACCAGGACGACACCGATCAGCAGCATCGCGGTACCCGACCAGAACATCGGCACCGTGTCGTAGGCCGCGTTGGTGTAGGCCAGGTTCTTGACCGGCCCCTTCGGTGCCGCGCCGCCGTTGTTGCCCGCGGGCGGCGGGGTCACGGTGCCGCATTCGACACCGCCGGCCGGCGCGTACGCGCGGGCGATCTGCTCGCCGAGTGAGACCTGGGCCAGTGACGAAGGCAGCTTCTTCGCGGCGTCCGGCGGGAGTGCCTTCTGCAGTGCCGTCGTCGGCAGGATCTGCAGGTCCAGCAGCCGCGCCGAGGCACCCATCTGGAAGCCCTTGAACGGCGAGGTCATGTCGCTCGACTTCTGGTTCAGCCCGGCGATCGACAGCTTCAGCACGCCGAGGTCGAGGGTGAGCCCGTTCCCGGCCTCGCCACCGGGAAGCTGTTTGGTGGCACCGTTCATCATCTCGGCGAGTCCACCGACGACCGGCACGTTCTTCAGCTGCTCGAAGCCGGGGGCCTGCTTGAGTGACGGCAGCGGGATGCCGATCGGGATGTCCTTGGTCGGGTTGTTCGCATCGAGAGTGAACAGGACCTTGTCGCCGCGGACGATCTGCAGCACCGGCGCGGTGTACTCGACCTTCGACGTCTTCTTGTCGCCGGTCGAGGTGACCCGCAGTGTCGGCTGGCTGGCGACCTTGATCGTCAGGCCGAGCGGTGTGCCCTTCAGCAGTTCGATGTTGGCCGCTTGCAGGGTCGACGTCGATTCGACGGCCTTGTTCTTCGAGCCGGGGATGTCGACCAGCCGCACGACCGACCGCGACGACAGCGTGTTCGGCAGGCTCAGCACGGCGCCCTTGCCGTCGGCGTTGGTGCTGGTGCCCGAAAGCAGGCCGCCGAGGTTCGCCAGCGGGCCGAGGGCGGACAGACCCGACTTGAGCTGTTCCGAAGCCTGGGTGAGCTGGTCGGCGCCCGGGATGTTCGGGATGGTCGGCAGCAGCGCGAGGTTCGCGATCGACGTGCTCGAGTCGGCGATCGTGCCGACGCACGGACCGAGCGTCGGGCTCCAGCGCGCATGCGCCTCACCGTTGAGCAGGCCGAGGTTGAACAGCGGGTTCTTCGGCGCGTTGAGGCCGCCGCTGATCGGCTTCGGGTTGTCCGGCAACGCCGTCTGCACGAGGCTGCCCGGCGTCTGCGGCGCGTTGCCGGCGGCGGACAGGCCGAACGGCGACGACTGCGCGATCGACTTTTCGTAGTTCAGGTAGGCCTCGGAGTTGGCCTGCGCGCTGGAAAGCCCCATCCCGGCTTCGAGCGCGGACTGCTTCGGCAGCATCTCGCCCGCCCCGGGGAGGATGGCGCTCGTCGGCACCGCGTTCGGCAGCAGCCGCAGCACGCCGAGGGCCGCTCCCGCGTCACCGACGGCCTTGCCCAGCGGCTGCGGCCCGATCGGCGCCGACATCGGCGGCTGCCCCGGATTCGCCGGATCGGGGATCGGCGTCGTCGGAATCGTCTGGGCGGTCGCCGGGGCCGCGGTCAGCAGAAGCAGGGCCGCGGCGGCCGGAAGCGCCAGCACACGGGGCAGTCGTTGCCGCATGAACAGGTCCTCCAGTGGGGATGGGCCGATCTTGGGGGACTGAGACCGGCGTCATAGGACCTTAACGACGGTGGCCCCGGAAGGTGACGTTCAAGCCTCCGCTACACTTGTCCCCGTCATCGGGTGCGAGCCCGATGTCCGCCGCCTTAGCTCAGTCGGCCAGAGCGATTCACTCGTAATGAATAGGTCAGGGGTTCGATTCCCCTAGGCGGCTCCGCAGGTCAGGGCCCCATTCGGACACTCCGGATGGGGCCCTGACCCGTTTCCGGGGCAGGCGATGAGGCCCGCCCCGAAATTCACCCGTTGGTGTCACCCTTTGAGGAACATCCGCGACAGCGAAGTGCCCACTCCCGTGAGGTGGTCGACGAGCGTGTCCGCGTCCGCGTCGAGCAGGCCGGAGCGCCAAGCGAGCATGATCTCGACGAAGCCGCCGATGCCCAGCAGGACGTTGACGCGGAACTCCAGTCCGTCGACGTCCGGCTTCAGATGTGGCCGCGCGAGTTCGATCAGCAGGCCGGTGGTCTCCTGGACGGTCTGCCGCCGCAGTTGCTCCAGCACCGCGCTGCCCGCGTGGTCGCCGAACAGGATCTGCGCGCGGGACGGCTCTTCCCGCACGTGGTGCACGACGACGTCGACGGCGGCGCGGAGCTGGTCGAGGGCGGGTTGCTCGATCCGGGCGGCGACGGCGTCGAGGACCATCCGCAGGGTCTCGTCGCGGACCTGTTCCCAGGCGGTGGCGAGCAAGGCGTCGCGGTTCGCGAAGTTCTCGTAGAAGTACCGGTCCGTCAGGTTCGCCCGCGCGCAGACGCCGCGCATGGTGACCGCCGCCCAGCCTTGTTCCTGCCAGATGTCCAATGCGGCGCCGAGCAGCGCGAGCCGTCGTTCGGCGCGGCGTTCGTCGGCGGTCTTGCCGCTGTAGCGGCGGGACGCGGTCACCCGTCCATCTTGACAGCAGGTGCCCGCAGATTCATTCTGAGGGCATGCGACCGCAGAATGGCCTGCGACCCGGTTTGGCCGCCGCGCTGACGTCCGCCTTCGTGCGGCCGATCGCCAACGCGATCCCGGCCGGCCGGGCGGGCGTCGCGTTCTCCCGCGCTTTCATCGCGAGCAGTTTGTGGCTGGCTTCGCCGCCCTTGAAGGGAAGCCGCGTCGAGCCCGGCGTCGGCGGCGAGTGGGTCCGCGGTCCCGAAGTGACCGAAGGCGACGCGGTTGTCCTCTACATCCATGGCAGCGGCTACGCGCTCTGCTCGGCGCGCACGCATCGCGGGCTGACCACGCGGGTTTCCGACGGCACCGGGTTGCCGGTCTTCGCCTGCGAGTACCGGCTCGCGCCCCCGCATCGTTTCCCGAGCGCCGCCGACGACGTCCGCGCGGCCTACGAACGGCTCCTCGGCCAGGGATATCGGCGGATCCTCGTCGCGGGCGACTCGGCGGGCGGGCATCTCGCGGTCGATCTCGCCGCGCAGCTGATCCGGGAACGCAAGGATCCGCCTGCCGCGCTGGCCCTCTTCTCGCCGTTGTTCGACGTCACGTTCTCGTTGGCCGCCCAGAGAGAACGCATGAGCCCGGACCCGATGATCTCCGCTGCCGCGGCCGCCCGGCTCGTCGGTCTGTACACAGTGGACGCCGACCTGGCTTCGGCGCGGCTGCGGTTCGCCTTCGACGACATCAAGGGCTTCCCGCCGACGATCATCCAGGCCGGTGGGCTCGAAATGCTCGCCGCGGACGCCATCGAGCTGGCCAGGGCGCTGCGCCGCGCGGGCGCGGACTGTGAACTCGAGGTGGTCCCCGGTCAGATGCACGTGTTCCAGGCATTGACCCGCTTCGTCCCGGAGGCGCGGCCCGCGATGGAGCGTGCCTGCCGGTTCCTGACCGAAAATCTGACAGCGATCGAAAAGGCGGCCTAGTGAAACGGACCCACGGAGCGCACGCCGTCGTCACCGGGGCGGGCAGCGGGATCGGGAGGGCGATCGCGACCGAGCTCGTCCGGCGCGGCGGACGGGTCGTGTGCGCGGACATCGACCTCGAAGCGGCCGAGGAAACCGCCGCGAAGCTAGAGAACGCGGTCGCCATCGCCTGCGACGTGTCCAGTGTGGACGAGGTCGTCGAACTCGCGAAGCAGGCGCGGTCCTGGCTCGGCCGCGAGCCGGACCTCGTCATCAACAACGCCGGGATCGGCGCCGGCGGCAAACCCGTCGGGGAGAGCCCGCTGTCCGATTGGCAGCGCACCCTCGGCGTGAATCTCTGGGGCGTGATCCACGGCTGCCACACCTTCGTCCCCGCCATGCGGGCGGCGAAGGCGGGCGGCGTCATCAATGTCGCTTCGGCCGCCGGCTTCACCGCCGCGCCGAGGATGGCCGCCTACAACGTGAGCAAGGCCGGGGTCGTCAGTCTTTCGGAGACGCTGGCCGCCGAGCTGTCCGGCACGGGCGTCGCGGTCACCGTGCTGTGCCCGACTTTCGTGCGTACCAACATCTTCGGTGGGGAGCTCATCGACGACGAAGCACGCGGCCTCGCGCAGCGGGTTTCCGATGTGGTCGGGTTCTCGCCGGAACGCGTCGCCCGGATGACCCTCGACGCCCACGATCGCGGCCGCCTGTACGTGGTGCCGCAACCCGACGCTCAGCTTCTCTGGCACGCCAAGCGTTTCGTGCCCGTCCCGTACACGCGGATCGCCGGTCTGCTCGGCCGGTTCCTGCCCGCCGAAAAGGAGAAGTGATGGCCTACGACTTCGACGCGATGCTCCGGACCATCAAGGACAAGCAGTGGTCGCTGGCCGACATCGACTGGGACGCGCCCGGCGCGGAGACGATGACCGACGAACTCCGCGCCAAGATGCGGCCGTTCATGGCCGATCTCGTATGGATCGAGCACGTCGGCGCCCGCGGGTTCGCCTCGCTGGCCAAGAAGGCGCCGACACCGGTCATCCAGGAGATCTACCGCTACTTCCACGCCGAGGAACAGAAGCACGCCAACGCCGAACTGGCGTTGATGAAGCGCTGGGGCATGCTCGACCAGGACGGTTCGATGCCCGAGCCGAACATCAACGTCAAGCTCGCCATCAAGGTCCTCGACGACTACGGCGACACGTTGCCGCTGACGGCGCTGGCCACGCTCATCCCGCTGCTGGAATGCGCGCTGGACGGGGCACTGGTGAAGTTCCTGCTGGAAGAGGTCTCCGATCCGGTGTGCCACCAGGTGTTCCGGCATATCAACTCCGACGAGTCCCGGCACATCACGGCCGACTTCGAGGTCTTGGAGCTGATCGGCGCCGGCTCCACGACCAAGCTGCTCACCGAATCCGTCGGCTCGCTCAAACCCCAGATCGTCCTCGGCCTGATCGTGGTGTTCGTCCCGCTGATCAACAAGATGCGGGACAACATCGTCGCGATGGGCCTGCCGGAGAAGAAGCTGTACAACGCCGTGAAGCGGTTCTCCACGATCGGCGGCCGCGGCGAGTTCACGAAACGCATCCCGGCGTACCACGTGCTCAAGGCGCAGGCGGCGATGATCGTCGACCGCTCGCACGTCTACCACCGGCTGCTCGCCGACCCGATGGTGAGGATGACCCGCCTGATCCCCGCGCGGCTGCTGGGAAAGCCGCAGTCGTGGACCGAGGAGATCACCCACGAACCGGTCGCGTCATGAGCCTCGGCGAGTTCCGGGGCGAGGTGCTGCGCGGCACCGAGTGGTTCGGGCGCGACTTCGCCGGGCAGCGTGTCGCCGTGGTCGCTCCCGGCCGTGAGGCGGCGCAGATCGTGCCCGAGGTGGCGGCCACCGCGCGGGTGGTGAAGGTGTTCCAGGAAGAACCCGACTGGGTGGTGCCGATGCCGGTCCCCGGGCCGGACCTCCTCGGCATCGCCGTCGCCAGGGTCTTCCTGCGCTGGCAGGTGAAAGACCCGTGGATCCGCAGGTTGCTGACCCCTGACCGCCGCTTCGGGTCGCGGCGGACGGCGCCCGGTCTCGGCTACTACGGCGCGCTCGAAAGGCCCGGCTGCAAGCTCGTCACCTGGCCGGTCTACGCCTTCGTACCCCACGGAATCCGTACCGCCGAAGGTATCGAGCACCAGGTCGACGTCGTCGTGCTCGGCGCCAGTTCGCTTTTCGCCAAGGAAGGACTTCCCGCATGACGCCGGACCACGAGATCGCGATCATCGGCGGCGGTTTCTCCGGGATCGGTGCCGCGATCCTGCTTCGAAAAGCCGGCTTCGAGGACTTCCTGATGCTGGAGGAGGGCGACGGCGTCGGCGGCGCCTGGCACTGGAACACCTATCCCGGCGTCGCCGTCGACATCCCGTCGTTCAGCTACCAGTTCTCGTTCGAGCAGATCTCCGGCTGGTCGCGGGTCTACGCGCCGGGCCGCGAACTGAAGGCGTACGCCGACTACTGCGTCGACAAGTACGACATCCGCCGCCGCACCCGCCTCGGCAGCAAGGTCGTCTCCGCGACCTTCGACGACGAAACGCACCTGTGGTGCCTCGAAACCGCCGACGGCTGGTCGATGACGGCCCGGTTCGTCGTCGGCGCCACCGGCGTGCTCACCCAGCCGAAGCCGCCGGACATCGACGGGCTCGACGCCTTCCGGGGCACGGTCATGCACACCGCCCGCTGGGACCACGGCGTCGATCTGCGCGGCAAACGCGTCGCCGTCGTCGGGACCGGGGCCTCGGCCGTGCAGGTCATCCCGTCCATCGCGCCGGAAGCTGGCAGGCTGACGGTGTTCCAGCGCACGCCGATCTGGTGCCTGCCCAAACCCGACGCCGTCCTGCCGCGGGCGGCGCGGCTCGCGCTGCGGCGGCTGCCCGGCGCGAAACTGGTGTCCCGGCTGGCCAGCCAGGCGCTGGTCGAAGTGACCTTCCCGCTGGCCGCGCATTTCCACCGTCTCCTGCCGACCGCGGGCGCGGGGGAGCGGATCGGGCGCGCGCATCTGCGCCGCGCCGTGAAAGACCCGGTGACCCGCGAGAAGCTCACCCCGCGTTATGCCCTGGGCTGCAAGCGGCCGAGCTTCTCCAACGACTACCTCCAGACCTTCGACCGGGACAACGTCACGCTGGAGACCACGAGCATCGACGCGATCACCGGATCCGGGGTGCGCACCGTCGACGGCATCGAGCATCCGGTCGACGTCCTGGTGCTGGCGACCGGGTTCAAGGTGTTCGAGAAGGGCAACATGCCCGCCTTCACCGTGCGCGGATCCGGCGGCGCCGACCTGGAGAAGTTCTGGGAGGAGAACCGGTTCCAGGCCTACCAGGGCGTCAGCGTGCCCGGCTTCCCGAACCTGTTCACCATTCTCGGGCCCTACGGCTACAACGGTTCCTCGTACTTCAACCTCATCGAGACGCAGACCGCGCACATCGTCCGGTGCCTGCGCAACGCGCGTAAGACCGGCGCGACCCGCGTGGAGGTCACGAACGAGGCCAACGACCGGTACTTCCGGAGCATGCTGGAGCGGCGCAAGCATCAGGTGTTCTTCCAGGACAGCTGCGCACTGGCCAACAGCTACTACTTCGACGCGAACGGGGACGTGCCCTTCCGTGCCTCGCCCACGCTGGAAACGATGGTGACGAGCCGGTTCTTCGACCTCGACGACTACGCCTTCGCGGACGGCCGGTGAACACTGGCTGAAGTCCGCCGTCCCCGGCCGGGATGAGCCTTAGGTTCGATTCCCCGAACCTGGAGGCTGGTCTTGGAAGGCTTTCCCTGGGACGTCCTGCTCGCGGTGGTCGGGATCGCCGTCCCGGCCGTCGCGTTCCTGTGGGAGTTCGCGCTCGTCGGCCGCAAACGGCTCGGCTACCGCGTGCAGATGGACACTCCGACGGCGTCCGGACGCGGGTTCGCGCCCTCGGCCGACGCGCTGGCGCAACTCCAGCACGAGAACGGCGAGCGGCTCGTCGACCCGTCGTTCGTGCTGCTGCGCATCGAGAACAACGGCACCACCGACATCGACACCGACGACTACGCGGTCAACGAGAACGACCGGGTCGGCGTCCGCGTGAAGTTCCCCGGCCGCACCGTGGCCGGGATGGTGGTGACCGAGCTCAGTTCGCCGCATCTGCACGAATGTTTCGGCGACGACTCCGGTTTCGGCGCGCGTGACGAGAATCCCGAACGGCCGGCCGGGGTGATCGACCTGCCGAGGGTGCCGCTGAACCGCGGCGCGCACTACAAGATCCTCGCCGTACTCGACCGCATCCCCAACGGCTCGCCCGACGCTTTCGACGAACCGCAGGTCGTCGGCGAGATCAAGGGCGGCAGCCTCCGCGAGACCAAGAGCCGTACCGGGCCGACGACCTCGGTGCTCGCGCTGATCTGCTTCCTCGTGGTGCTCAGCATCGTCCAGCTGACCCGCTCGCTGGTCTTCGACGAGAAGCCGCCTCCGCTGGACTGCGCGTCCGGGAAGCTCACGATCACCGGATCGACGGCTTTCGCGCCGGTGCTGAAGGAGGCGACGGCTTCGTACACGAAGACGTGCCCGGGCGCGTCGTTCGCCTTCGACAGCAGGGGGAGCGCGGAAGGGCTCGGCAGCCTGAACCAGGCCGGGAACGACGGCACGCTGGCGTTCTCCGACGGCGCCAAGGGCGAGGGCTACCCGCGACTGCTGCCGCGACCGGTCGCGTTCTCGCTGTTCACGCTCGTGATCAACGCCGAAGCGGGCGTCCAGGACCTGTCGCTCGCGCAGATCCGCGACGTCTACGACGGCAAGATCGCGAACTGGAAGGAGATCGGCGGCAAGGACCGGCCGGTCCGGCTCGTCGACCGGCATTCCGACTCCGGCACGCGGCGGACGTTCGAGGGGCAGATCCTGGCGGGCAAGCGGGAGCCCGGCGACAACTCCGACGACTGCCTCAAACCGGCGCCGGGCGCCCAGCCGGGAGTGGTGCGCTGCGCGAAGCCGTCCACGAACGACGTCCTCGACGCTGTGTCACGCGTGCCGGGCGCGCTCGGCTACAGCGAACTCGGCGCTGCGACGAAACGCGAGGACGTGCTGCCGGTCCGCATCGACGGCCACCAGGCGACCCTGGAGGGCGCGATCCACGCGGCGTACCCGTTCTGGGAGACCGAGTACGCGTACACGTTCGGCGAGCCGAAGGCGGACTCGCTCGTCGCGAGCTTCCTGCGGTACCTGACCAACCAGGTCGGCAAGGACATCGTGCGGTCCCACGGGCACCGGCCGTGCGCCGAACTGGCGAATCCGGTGCTGTGCCGTCCGGGGGCGTGAGGGCCGCGGTGGCGAGTGGGGCACGTTGGTCGTGAGTGGCGATTCGGGTTAGAACCCGAATCGCCACTCACGACCACCTGGACCGAGGTCAGGCAGGCGGCTTCAGGGTGACGACGGTGGCGCTGGTCTCACCGCGCGGCGTCCGGTACTTGATCTCGTCGCCCTCCTTGGCACCCACGAGCGCCAGGCCGAGCGGGCTGTCCGAAGTGACCGTGGAGGCGTCGGCGTCCTCGCCGGGGATCGTGACGATGTGGAGCTCGTCTTCGTCGCCGTCGGAGAACTTGAGGGTGACGGTGGTGCCGTCGGGGAGCAGGCCCTTGCTGTTCCGGCCGCCGTGCTCGAGCTTCGCCGCGACGTCGGCGATGCGCCGGTCGAGGTAGGCGGCGGCCTCCGCGCGGTCCAGTACTTCCGCCTGATCGGCGGCGTCGCCGGTTCGTTCCTGCTCGCCGACGAGCGGCGCCATCGCGTCGCGCTGCGCACGCAGATCGGCGAGTTCCTTCTCCAGCTGCCGTCGTGCGGCCGGGCTGAACCCGTTGTCCCCTGAGGTCACCATGCCGCGCATTGTCCGCTACGGATCGGCCGCTAGCCACCTAGATTTTTCACCCGCTGTGACCGGCCAGGACGGTTGCCCTAAGCTTCAGGGCTCGTGTCCTGACTACTTGGTGTAAGGAACTTCGTGACCGCCGTTCCCGGCCGCAGCGCGCGGCTCTCCCCCAATCAGCTGCAGAAACAGGAACAGATCGTCGAAGCGGCGCGTGTCGTGCTCGCGAGGGACGGGCTCGCGGGTTGCACCGTCCGCGCGATCGCGGAGGCCGGGCCGCTCACGAAGAGTGCGATTCATTACTACTTCGCGGACATCGACGTCCTGATCGACCGCGCGATGGCGGCGCACATCACAACGTTCACGGCCGATTTGCGCAAAATTTCGGCGAAGCACGATCACCCGGATGAGCGGCTCTTCGCGGCGCTCGAAGCCTTCCTCGCCGAGTTCTCCGGCCGCCCGAACGCGGCCTTCCTCTGGTTCGAATACTGGATCGCGGCGGGCCGCGCGCAGCATCCGCAGGCCATCGACGTCATGCTGACGTCGATCACCGAACTGCTCGCGGAACTGCTCGCCCCGCTCGACGTCGAAGACCCGCGGGCGCGGGCGCGGGCCCTGCTGTCCTACCTGCTCGGCGCGATCGTCCAGCAGCGCGTCCGGCGGCGGCCGTTCGCCGCACTGCGCGGCGACATCGAAGCGCTCTGTTTCGCGAACTACGGGTAGAAATACGCATTAGATCCGTACCGTTACGGATTGTTCTCCTCTTCCGGCTCCGGCCATGGTGAGGTTCCCCTTCCCTTGCCCAGAGCTAGGAGACGACGATGCGCATAAGACGGTGCATGGCCGTGGCGATCGCGGCCGTCGCGGCGTTCACCATCCCGGTCGCCGCGAGTCCGGCGACCGCCGACCAGCAGGCCGAAGACGCGCAGGTCCAGATCTACGAGGTCTTCGGCACCGCCACCGCGCAGCAGCGCACCCAGCTCTCGCGGCTGGGCATCGACGTCCTCGGCACCTCCGGCTCCACGACCACGGTGATCGGCGAAGCGCGTGACGCGGCGAAGATCCGCTCGCTCGGCTTCCGTGTCGAGCAGCGCGGCGTCGTCGACAGGTCGGAGACCCTCGGCACCAACGCGATCAACGACTTCCCGCCGTCGGACTCCGGCTACCACAACTACGCCGAGGTCACGACCGAACTGCGCAACGCCCAGTCGAATTTCGGCTCGATCGCGCGGCTGAGCAGCGTCGGCAACTCGTACCAGGGCCGCGCGCTGAACATGCTCAAGATCAGCGACAACGTCGCCACGGACGAGAACGAGCCCGAAGTCCTCTTCACCTGCAACCAGCACGCCCGCGAGCACCTCACCACCGAGATGTGCCTGCGGATCGTGAACCGGTTCACCCAGGGCTACGCCTCCGACCCGGCGATCAAACGCTTCGTCGACAGCACCGAGATCTACGTGATCCCGAACGTCAACCCGGACGGCTCGGAGTACGACATCTCCGGCGGCAGCTACAAGTACTGGCGCAAGAACCGTCAGGGCAACGGCACCGACCCCAACCGCAACTGGGCCTACAACTGGGGCTGCTGCGGCGGTTCGTCCGGCTCGACGACCAGCGAGACCTACCGCGGCCCGTCGGCGTTCTCCGCGCCGGAGACCAGGGCCGTGTCCAACTTCGTGAACTCGCGCAAGATCGGCGGCGTCCAGCAGATCAAGGCGAGCATCGACTTCCACACCTATTCGGAGCTCGTGCTGTGGCCGTTCGGCTTTACCTACAACGACACCGCGCCGGGGATGACCGCGGCCGAGGCGCAGCGTTTCCAGACGCTGGGCAGGCAGCTGGCGGCGACCAACGGCTACACGCCGCAGCAGTCGAGCGACCTGTACATCACGGACGGGACGATCGACGACTGGATGTGGGGCACCCACAAGATCCTGAGCTTCACCTTCGAGATGTACCCGCGGGGCTCCAACCCCGGTTTCTACCCGCCCGACGAGGTGATCGTCCGGGAGACCACGCGTAACGACCGCGCCGTGGACCTCCTGCTGAACACCGCCATCGGCTGATCTCTGTAGCGCGTGAAGGCCCCCTTCCCTCGGCTCAGCCGAGGGAAGGGGGCCTTCACGCGCTAGGGCGCATAGGGTGCGGGGCATGCCGATGTTCGAATTCGAGGGGCTCCGTCCCCAGGTGGATCCCGAAGCGTGGATCGCCCCCACCGCCACCTTGATCGGTGACGTCGTCGTCGAGAAGGGCGCTTCCGTCTGGTACGGCGTCGTGCTGCGCGCCGACTTCGGGAGGATCCTCATCCGTGAGGGCGCCAACATCCAGGACAACTCGGTCATCCACGTCAACGGCGGCGTGACCGAGGTCGGCAAGAACGTCACCGTCGGGCACCAGTGCCTCGTGCACGACTGCACGATCGGCGAGCAGGCGCTGATCGGGAACGGCTCCACCGTGCTCGACAAGGCGCAGATCGGGGCGAAGGCACTGGTCGCGGCCGGTGCCACGGTGACACCCGGGATGATCATCCCGCCGGAGACGGTCGCCATGGGCAGCCCGGCGAAGAAGCACGTCCCGCTCGACGGCACCGCCCGCGGCTGGGTCGAGCACAACGCGGCGATCTACCAGGAGCTGGCGCGCCGTCACGCGGAAGGCATCAAACCGATCGATTGACTCTCCAGTAACTGGAGACCATAGCTTCGGCCGTATGGCACCGAAGTCGAAGAAGAAGACCCACCAGGCGACGCTCGAGTTGACCGCCGGCAACGCGCCGGTGGTCGACCTCGGGAAGACGCTCGGGCAGACCGGCGTGAACCTCGTCGAGGTCAAGAAGGCCTACGACGCGGCGACCGCCGCCCAGCGCGGAGACATCGTCCCGGTGGTCGTGTCGGTGTTCGAGGACCGCTCCTTCGAACTCCGGCTGAAGACCCCGCCCGCGTCGTTCCTCATCAAGAAAGCGTTGGGCGGCAAGGGATCCGGCCGTCCAGGGCATGAGGTGGCCGGGAAGCTGACCCAGGAGCAGCTGCGCGGGATCGCGGAGCGGAAGCTGCCCGACCTCAACACCGGCGACCTCGAGGCGGCCATGCGCACGATCGCGGGCACGGCCCGCTCGATGGGCGTCGCGATCGAAGAACCGTGACGCGCAAGCACGTGATCGTCCCGCCTTTCCGCGACCTCGACCCGGCCCTCGAGGTCGCGGAAAGGCTTTTGGCGCAAGGGAATCCGTGGCTCGCCGGAGTCGTCTCGGCGCTGCCCGACGAATACGCGGCCGCGAACCGGCTCAACCGGATCCTCGCCGGGACCGGTGCCGCACCCCGGTTGGTCGAGGCCGGAAACGGCTGGCGTGTCGTGCAGGTGACGTCGTGGCCGGGCTGTGGTGACCTGGTCGCGGGCGCCTCCGGGCTGGCCGAACTCGTCGCGTTCGGCGGCTGGCGGCGGATCAAACGCTGTGCCGTCTGCGCGCAGGCGTTCTGTGATCGCACTGCCGGATGCAGCCGCCGGTGGTGCGCCGGACATCGTCCGCACGCCGAGCCCCGGCCCGTGCTCTAGGCTTGTCCGCACCAGCGACTGGCGCCATTTGAGGTGGAGCACCACCGGGAAGCGACGACAAGGCCGGTACCGCGCGCCTGGGTCCGGCCGTCTCTGGCAGGAGTACGTCCGATGACACACCAGCCCGAACTTTCCGCGCTCGCCGCCGCCGACCCGCAGATCGCGGGGCTCGTCGAGGACGAGGCGAAACGCCAGCACGAGAAGATCCGCCTGATCGCGTCCGAGAACTACGTCTCCCAGGCCGTACTGGAGGCGACGGGCACCGTCCTCACCAACAAGTACTCCGAGGGCTACGCCGGCAAGCGGTACTACGAAGGCCAGCAACTCATCGACCAGGTCGAGAAACTCGCCATCGAGCGTGCGAAGGCCGTCTTCGGCACCGACCACGCGAACGTCCAGCCCTACTCCGGCTCCCCGGCGAACTTGGCGGTGTACCTCGCTTTCGCGCAGCCGGGCGACACCATCCTCGGCATGGCGCTGCCGGACGGCGGCCACCTCACGCACGGCTGGAGTGTGTCCGCGACCGGCAAGTGGTTCACCCCGGTCCGCTACGGCGTCCGCAAGGAGACCGGCCGCGTCGACCTCGACCAGGTCCGCGAACTCGCGTTGAAGCACCGGCCGAAGCTGATCTTCGCGGGCGGCACCGCGATCCCGCGCACCATCGACTTCCCGGCGTTCGCGGAGATCGCCCGCGAGGTCGACGCCGTCCTGGTCGCCGACATCGCGCATATCGCCGGGCTCGTCGCCGGCGGCGCGCACCCGTCGCCGGTCGGGCACGCGCAGGTCATCACCACGACCACGCACAAGACCCTGCGCGGTCCGCGCGGCGCGATGATCCTCTCCGACGCCGACCACGCGAAGGCCGTCGACAAGGCGGTGTTCCCCGGTCTGCAAGGCGGCCCGCACAACCACACGACCGCCGCGATCGCCGTCGCGCTGGGCGAGGCGCAGAAGCCGGAGTTCGCCGAGTACGCGCACACGATCGTCGCCAACGCCCGCGCGCTGGCGGAAGCGCTGGTGGAACGCGGCTACGACCTCGTGTCCGGCGGCACCGACAACCACCTGCTGCTCATCGACCTGACGAACAAGAACGTGCCGGGCAAACCGGCCGCGCAGGCGCTGGACCGCGCCGGGATCGAACTGAACTACAACACCGTGCCGTTCGACCCGCGCAAACCGTTCGACCCGTCCGGCATCCGGCTCGGCACCTCCGCGATCACCACGCGCGGGCTCAAACCGGAGCACCAGACGCAGGTCGCGAACTGGATCGACCGCACGATCACCGCGGCGGCGGGCGAGGAACAGTCCGCTTTGGACACCATCGCCGCCGAGATCCGCGAGTTCCTGGCGCCGTTCCCGATCCCGGGCTACTCGGCGTAGAAGGTTCTTAGAGCAAGACGCGAAGGGGCCCTTCACCGCACGCGATGCGGTGAAGGGCCCCTTCGGTGCTTAAGCGACTAGTGAGCCGCCGGACCGTCGACGGCCTCCTTGGCCAGCCGGTCGGTCTCGCGCTCGAACGAACGCTGGATCTCGGCCTCGGCCTCGGACCGCCCGACCCAGCTCGAACCCTCGACGCTCTTGCCCGGCTCCAGGTCCTTGTACACCTCGAAGAAGTGCTGGATCTCGAGCTTGTGGAACTCGTTGAGGTGGTGGATGTCGCGCAGGTGCTCCAGGCGCGGGTCGTTCGTCGGGACCGCGAGGACCTTGTCGTCCGGGCCCTTCTCGTCGGTCATCCGGAACATGCCGATCGCGCGGCAGCGGATCAGGCAGCCGGGGAAGGTCGGCTCCTGGACGAGCACCAGCACGTCGAGCGGGTCGCCGTCCTGGCCGAGGGTGTCGTCGATGAACCCGTAGTCGGCGGGGTACTGCGTGGCGGTGAACAGCGTCCGGTCGAGTTTGATCCGACCGGTCTTGTGGTCCACCTCGTACTTGTTGCGCTCCCCCTTGGGGATTTCGATAGTGACGTCGAATTCCACGCCGGCCTCGCTGCTCTCGTCTTTGGTACGCCCCGCCGTCGCGGACGGCTCACCGAGTTCATGGTCTTGTCTTCACTAGTGTGGACCACGGGGGCTCGGGCGGTCGCATCGATGTGGTCGTATGTGAGCTTGGCCCCTTCCCCGGACGGTGGATGAAGGAGCGTTGCGTGCCGGAAAACGATGTCCCGATGTGGCCGTCGGACGACAAGGACACCTCATCCGCCGAGCCCAAGGGTGCCAAGAGGGAGGGTGAGGCCACCGTCTGGCTGCCCATGTCGGGCTTGGCGAACGGCAAGACAGAAGAGTTGTCAGTGCCGAAGGTCACACCCGAAAGTGGCTCGTGGTTCCAGCCCGTGGTCGAGGTCAGCGACATCGATGAGGAACCGGACGTTCCGGAGACCCCGACACCGCAGTGGTCCGCCTTCGAGCCGGTGACGCCGGTGACGCCGGTCGAGCCGGAGCAGCACGAAGAGCCGAAGACGCTGTTCGTCAAGCCGATCCAGCCGCAGCACAAGGACGAACCGGACTGGGACCAGTTCGACCGGGGCGCCGCCACCCCGCCGCGTGACGCCGAACCCTCGAGACCCGAGCCGAGACAGGAACCCCAGAGCCAGGAACCCCAGCGCCAGGAACCCCCGAGGCAGGAACAGCCGCGTCAGGAGCCGCCGCGCCGTCCCGAGCAGAGCCGGGTCGAGCCGCCGCTTCCCGCGCCGGTCCCGTCCGCGACCATGCACGCGCGCCCGGTCCGCATCGAGCCGTCCGAAGAGCGCTTCGACTCCGAAGCCACCGTCGGGATCCAGCGGCCCGAGCCGCCGTCCCAGGAACCCCCGGCAGCCGAAACCGAGGCCGCGCCCGCGCCGAAGCCGAAGCGCAAGCGCAAGGCCCTGCTGATCACGACCCTGGTCGTCGTGCTGTTGCTCGCCGGGATGGGCGGCGCCGCCGCGATGCCGAAGGTGTCGAACCGGCTCGGCCTGCCCTGGGCGCCGAACGCGCCGAAGGGTGAGATCCCGAAGCCCGCCGGTGTCACCCGGGTCCTGCACGGGCCCGACGTCAACGGCGTCGCGCCGACGAAGGAAGCTCTCGCGGCCGCGCTGGCCGGCCCCGCCGGCGCCGCCGACCTCGGCACGCTCACCGGCACCGTCGTGGACGCGGCGACCGGTGACGTCCTCTGGGACAAGAACTCCGGCACCCCGCTGACCCCGGCGTCGACCACGAAGATCCTCGTCGTGGCGGCCGCGCTGCTGTCGATGGACCACGGGACGCAGTTCTCGACGAAGATCGTCCAGGGCGCCGAGCCGGGCACGGTGATCCTCGTCGCGGGCGGCGACCCCTCGCTGACGTCGCTGCCGCTGGGCACCGACTCGCCGCTGTACCCGGGCGCCGCGCACGTCGACGACCTCGTCGCCCAGGTCAAGAAGGCAGGCGGCGGCAAGATCTCCAAGGTCCAGCTGGACATCAGCCTGTTCAAGGGGCCGACGTCCGCGAAGGGCTGGGACCCGGAGGACACCGCCGCCGGGAACACCTACATGGCGCCGGTCCTCCCCGTGATGGCCGACGGCGGCCGCACCGATCCGAAGAACGACCATTCGCCCCGTATCGCGAACCCGGCGGCCGCGCTGACCCAGAAGATCGCGGGGAAGCTCGAAGCCCAACCCGGCGGTACGACGACGGCGCCGAAGGACGCGAAGGTGCTCGGCGAGGTCAAGTCGCAGCCGCTCGCGGAGTTCGCCAACTCGCTGCTGCAGCTTTCGGACAACCTGATGGCCGACGTCCTCGCCCGCCAGCTCGCGCTCACGAAGGGCGCCGAGCCGTCGTTCACCGGCGGCGCGGCCGCGACGATGGACGTGCTCAAGCAGGCCGGATTCGACCTCACCGGCGTCCAGATCAACGACGGCAGCGGACTGTCCGACCAGAACAAGATCCCGGCCAAGGCGCTCAGCGAGATCCTCGCGGTCGCGGCGGCGCCGGACGGCAAGGATCCGCGGACGGCCAAACTGCGGCCCCTGCTGGCGGGCCTTCCCGTCGCGGGCGGCAGCGGGACGCTGGAGAAGCGCTACGGCGATCCCGCGTCGGCCGCGGGCCGCGGCTGGGTGCGCGGCAAGACCGGCACGCTGTCCGGGGTGAACACCCTGGCGGGCGTGGTGCTGGACACCGATGGCCGGATGCTGGTCTTCGCGCTGATGTCGTCCGGTTCGGACCAGAACAAGGGCAGGGCCGCGCTCGACGTCGTCGCGGCGACGCTGCACAAGTGCGGCTGCCGGTGAGCGACCGGAATCGGAGCGTGAGGAAGTCGGGACGGAAACCGGTCTTTCAGCGGGTAGCGTCATAAGAGTGACTGAGGAAACGCCGACCAAGACACGTTCGATGGTCGACTGGTCCCTGGCCGCCTCGACGGGCGCCCTCCTGGTGCGTGGCGGTCCGGTGGTCGACCGCGAAGTGGCCGAAGAAGCCGTCGCTGATCTGCGTGAGCTGACCAGTGAGGCGGAGGGGCACGTCCGCGAGCTGACCGGGCTCGGCCTCGACCTGCCGCTGCTGCCCGCCGAAGTCGTCGACAGGCCCGGCTGGGTCCGTTCGGCGGCCGCGGGGCTCGACGCGCTCACCGGGCGCGCGCTGCCGGAGGCCCAAGGTGGCCCGCTGGCGCCCGTGCTCGCCGGTGGCGCCGGTGTCCAGACCGGTCTGGTACTCGCCTTCCTGGCCTCCCGTGTGCTCGGCCAGTACGACCCGTTCGGCGGGCCGGAACGCCGTGGGCAGCTGGTGCTCGTCGCGCCGAACGTGGTCGCCGCCCAGCAGGCGATGGACGTGCCGGGGCACGATTTCCGGCTGTGGGTCTGCCTGCACGAATGCACCCACCGGTTGCAGTTCACCGCGGTCACCTGGCTGCGCGACTACTTCGCCGACGAGGTCGAGCGCCTGATCGGCGGGCTCGCCGGCCGTGACGCGGACGGGCTGAGCGACCTGGTCGGCCGTCTGCCGGACACCATCAAGCAGATCGGCAAGGGCAAGACGGGCGGCGCCGGACTCGCCGAACTCCTGCAGTCGCCGAGCGAACGCGCGGTGTTCGACCGGCTCCTCGCCCTCTCCACGCTGCTGGAGGGGCACGCCGATTTCGTGATGGACGCCGTCGGGCCGCAGGTCGTGCCGAGTGTCGAGCTGATCCGTTCGCGGTTCACCGCGCGGCGCAAGGGCGGCGGGCTGATCGACCGCGTGTTGCGCAGCCTGCTCGGCGTGGACGCGAAGCTGCGCCAGTACGAACAGGGCGCGAAGTTCACCAAGCACGTCGTCGACGCCGTCGGCATGGACGGCTTCAACGCGGTGTGGACTTCGCCGAACACGTTGCCGACCAGGGCCGAGATCACCGATCCGGCGGCCTGGGTGCGGCGCCTGCACGGGTGAGCGGACCGGATCCGGCGATCGCGGCCGTGCGGTCGGCCGTACGGGATTTCCTGGCGTCGGCCACCGTTGCCGACGAGGTGTGTGTCGCCGTCTCCGGTGGCGCGGACTCCCTGGCCTTGGCCGAAGCGGCGGCGTTCACCGGCTCCCGCGCCGGGCTGAAGGTGCGGGCACTCGTCGTCGACCACGGCCTCCAGACCGGTTCCGCCGAGACCGCCGCCCAAGCCGCGAGCACGGCGCGAGCACTGGGCGCCGACACCGCCGAGGTCCTGAAAGTGCGGGTCGAGGGCGCGGGTGGGCCGGAAGCCGCGGCCCGCCGGGCCCGCTACGGCGCCTTGCGTTCGGCGCTGCCCGGCGGACACGGCCTCGTCCTGCTCGGCCACACCCTCGACGACCAGGCCGAAACCGTCCTGCTCGGCCTCGGCCGGGGCTCCGGACCGCGATCGGTGGCCGGGATGCGGCCGCACGACCCGCCATGGGGGCGGCCGCTGCTCGGCGTCACCCGCGCCACCACCCGGCAGGCGTGCCGGGCGCTCGGCGTCGACCCGTGGCAGGACCCGCACAACGACGACCCGCGGTTCACCCGTGTCCGGTTACGGACGGAAGTACTGCCCCTTCTGGAGGATGTGCTTTCCGGTGGTGTCGCGGCCTCGCTGGCCCGCACGGCGGCGCAGCTGCGTGAGGACACCGAGGCGTTGGACACACTCGCGGACGAGGTCCACCTGCGTGCCTTCACCGGGGAAGGGCTCGACGCCGCGGTGCTCGCCACCGAACCGCCCGCGCTGCGGCGGCGCGTCCTCCGCAGGTGGCTGCTGGACTCCGGGGTCCGCGAACTCACCGACGCCCACCTGCGTTCCGTCGACGCGCTGGTGGGGAACTGGCGGGGT
The DNA here is from genome assembly GCF_003947325.1 of Amycolatopsis sp. WAC 01375. NCBI lineage: Bacteria > Bacillati > Actinomycetota > Actinomycetes > Pseudonocardiales > Pseudonocardiaceae > Amycolatopsis > Amycolatopsis sp. WAC 01375. The sequence goes on along the minus strand of NZ_QHHW01000033.1, from coordinate 146,053 downwards.
CAAGGCGGGGTCTGGCTACCCGGCGAGTTGGTGGCCAAGCGGGCGCATGGCAGGCTCTTGCTCGAAGCACCCCATTCCACCACCTAGAGGGGATCGTCCCGTGTACGAAGGCGAGATCGCCTCCGTGCTCGTCACCGAGCAGCAGATCAACGACAAGATCGCCGAACTGGCCGCGCAGGTCGCCGCGGACTATCCGGCCGACGGCCCCGGAGCGGGGCGGGGAGACCTCCTGCTCGTCGGCGTGCTCAAGGGCGCGGTGATGTTCATGACCGACTTCGCCAGGGCACTCCCTCTTCCTTCGCAGCTCGAGTTCATGGCGGTCTCCTCCTACGGCTCGGCGACGTCGTCGTCCGGCGTGGTGCGGATCCTCAAGGACCTCGACCGCGACATCGCCGGCCGCGATGTGCTCATCGTCGAGGACATCGTCGACTCCGGGCTCACGCTGTCCTGGCTGTTGAAGAACCTCGCCAGCCGCAACCCGGCCTCGCTCGAGGTCGTCTCGCTCCTGCGCAAGCCCGAGGCGGTCAAGGTCGACGTACCGGTCAAGTACATCGGGTTCGACATTCCCAACGAATTCGTAGTCGGATACGGCCTGGACTACGCGGAGCGTTACCGGGACCTGCCCTACATCGGCACCCTGGATCCGCACGTTTACACGTCTTGAGAACCGCTTGCCCGCGTCCGGGGAAATGCGGAACCCTGAGCACCGAGAACGCGTCATAGGCTGCGATCAAGTGCGTTAACCTATGCGAAGACCAATGCCGACGAAGCCGTCGTGGCCTGGCCCGGGGGAAACGGAGAGAGCTCAGATGGGGAACAGCAGCTTGGCGGACGCGAACGCGTTCAAGAACGCCGCGGCCCAGGGCCAGGTCGGGATCGACCCGGACGCGGCCCAGACCGCCCTGAACAAGATCCGCACCGGCAAGGACGCCGTCGAGGCCCTGCTGCAGCGCGCGGGCGACCTCGGGCAGGCGCCGAAGCTGGGCAACAACCCGGTCGGCAACGCGATCGCCGCGAAGGTGGCGAACCGCGCCGACGGCGGCGGCGACTCCTACTCCGCGGCACTCCAGAACCTGTACCAGCAGTACGAAGCCGCGGAGTCCGGCATCGTGACCGCGATGGCCCGGTACCACGAGATCGACCAGGCCGCCGCCGAGCCGTTCCGTAACGTCTGAGGGGGAGTCAGAAAGCCATGCCACCGAAGCACAGCGCCGACTCTTACGGCGAGAGCAGCAGCAGCACCACGCCGGTCCAGCTCGGCGACAACTCGCACGCCGAGGGCATCGTGTCGTCCGCCCGCGGCCGTTCCGACGGGTTCGACATCGGCGCCGACCGCGCCATCACCAACCCGCCGAACTGGGAAAGCGCCGCGAGCAGCCAGGACCTGTGGAACCAGGCCAACCTCGGCAACGACCCGAGCACCGCGACCGGCATCAGCCAGTCCTGGGGTTCGCACGGCAGCAAGCTGAGCCAGGCCTCGAACGACCTCTACAACGCGATCTCCGAACTCGGCGCCGCCTGGATCGGACAGGGCGCGGCCGCCGCGCAGGGTTCGCTGGTCGCCATCGCGAACTCGGGTTCGCAGGCCTCCGAGGCCGCGCACACGATGTCGGACAGGCTGCAGAAGCAGGCAGACGCGGCCACCAAGGTCAAGCTCATGCCGAAGCCGACCGACTACAGCCCGGAGAAGGCGATGGCACAGGCCCTCGCGGCCGGCCCGGTCGGCATGATCACCGACCAGAAGCCCCTCGCCGACCAGGACAAGGAAGTGCGGGCGGAGCAGGCCAGGTTCCTCGAGGCCTACACCAAGGAGATGAGCGAGGTCGACAGCTCGACCCCGAGCTTCGGCCCCGAATCCCTCGGCATGAAGCCGACCGCCACGCACAACAGCGCTTCGTTCAGCGGTGTCGGCAATGTCGGCGGCGCGGGCCTCAACTCGGGTGCGGTCTCCGGTACGCCGGTCCTCGCCGGCACGCACGGCTACGGCGGCGCGCACGGCGCCGTCGGGGCCCCGCTCCAGGCCGGTCCGGACGCGGGTTCGTTCTCGCAGGCCGGCTACACCCCCGCCGCGGGGAACCTGCCGGTTTCCGGTGTCGCGCCGGGTGCCGGCGTCGCCTCCGGCGCGGGTGCCCCGATGGCGACCCCGCACGCCCCGGCGAGCGGTGGCAACGGACTCGGCCAGGCCCTCACCGCGGCCGCGCTCGGCGGCGGCCTCGGCTACGCCGGAGCCAAGGCGCTCGGACAGGGCAACAAGTCCGGCGCCAAGGACACCGACAGCACCGACGCGTCGGCCACCGAGAAGGCCCCCGCGCAGAGCGCCGCGTCCCAGGCCGTGCCGCAGCAGGGCATCGTGTCCTCCAGCGGCACCATCGGCGCCACCCCGCCGCCGATGCAGGGCATGGGCGGCGGCATGGGCATGGGCGCCCCCGGCGCGCAGGCCGAGCAGGAAGAGGAGCACACGCACGCGTCGTTCCTCATCGAGCCGGACCCGGACGACGCCTTCGGCGCCAACGAGGCGACCCCGCCGCCGGTCATCGGCGCCTGGACCGAAGACGACGAACGCTAGAGCGGTTTTCACCGGGCGCGCGGCCGATCCGGCCGCGCGCCCGCTGACTTGTTTGGGGGCGGAAGATGGCGAACGGTGACCTGCTCACCCCGGTCGAGCTGGACTTCCTGTGGGAGAGCGCGAACGCCGGTGAGCTGCCGTACCCGCTGCGACTCCGCTCGCACGGGGCGACCATGGACGAACGCGGCGCGTTGCGGACGCAGACGCTCCAGTCGCTGAACCAGCGTCGTCTCGCCGACGAACGCGGCCGCCCCGAGCCGCATATCGAGGACTACTTCGGTGTCCTCGCGCGGCCGGACCTGAGCCTGGACTGCGTCCAGCTCAACAATCCCAACACCGAACCGCTGCTCGCGGTCGCGTCGCTGGTCGGCGGGCAAGGCCTGCTGACGGTGCAGGACCCGCGCGGATTCCACTTCCACCCCATCGCCCCGGACGGCCTCGCGAGCGCGATCGTCTCCCTCCTGCCGCCGGGTTCGCGCGGCACGGAGAAGTCGATCACCCTCCCGCTGGACGGCCTGGTCGGCGCCTCCGGCGCGGACTTCCTCCAGCGTCGTCAGCCGCAGGTCGACGGCTCGGCGACGTCCGACGAAGACCGCAAGGCCCTGTCGCGGCTCCAGGCGCAGCCGCGGCTTCGCGGCGGCCAGTTCGGCGCCAACGCGCGCAGCAAACACGGCACGCGCACCCGGTCTTCGGTGCTGAGCTGGTTCGACACCCAGTCCGGCCGGTACTTCACCCAGGCCACGCGCGGTTCCGACGGACGGGACTGGATCACCATCGCGCCCGCGGACCCGGCGACGCTGCGGCACCGGCTCACGGAAATGCTGGGGAAGATCGCGGCGGACGCTTCGCCCGCACGCTGACCTCTCGGTCCCTTCGCGTGCAATGAAAGGTCCCTTCATTGCAAAATTTGCAATGAAGGGACCTTTCATTGCACGCCCCGGCGCCGGAACACGGACGTTTCCCGGATCCGGCCGCCGACTGTCGTACCCCTTCGCTATCGTGAACCCCCTGGGTGTCCCGAGGCCCAGGAGCCAAGGTGCCGGGAGGGCACGGAGCATGCACCAAGAACACTTCACACCGATGGCGTTCGACTTCCTCTGGGAGTCCGCCGAGCTCGGCGACCTGCCTTATCCGCTGCGCGTCCGTTCGCACGGCGCGACGGAGGCCGAGCGCCGGGCGCTGCGCCAGCGCGCCGACGTCGAACTCCAGGCCCGCGGGATCCGCGACGCCCGGGGAAGGCTGGAGCGGAGGATCGAGGATTGGCTGTACCTCCTCGCCCGCGGTTCGCTGACCATCGACGCGCTGCACATCCCGGAGTTCCAGGCCCCGACGGTCGCCCTGCTCGGCGCCACCGACGGCCGCGACGGGGTGATCGCGATCCAGGACCAGTCCGGGATCTGGCTGCGGGAGGCACCCGCCGACGGCCTCCCGACGGCGGTCGTCGAGCTGCTGCCGCCGGGTCAGCGCGGCTCCGAGGCGTCCGTCACGCTGCCGATCGACGACGCCCGCCGCACCGAGCCGATCCGCGCCGCCGTCAACCCGACGAAGAAAGCCGAGGAGCCCGAAGCGGCGAAGGTCCGTCGCAAGGAGAAGTCCCGCGTCTCGCTCAGTGAACGCATCACCGCGGATCCGCGTGAGGCGTTCGGCAAGCTCACCGGCCAGCCGAGGCTGCGCGGCGGTCAGCTGGCAGCGAACAGCCGGTCCCACGTGGGCGCCAAGCAGCGGTCACGGGTCCTCGGCTGGTTCGACACCGCCAGCGGGCGCTACCTCAGCACGTCACAGGCAGGTCCGGACGGCCGCGAATGGGTCACCGTGTCACCCGCCGACATCAAGACACTGCGCACGCGACTGGGCGAAATGGCCGCTGGTGTGGCGGTTGACACACGTTAGGGTGGCCGCCCCGGTCACGCTCCGGGAACCCTCGCGCGGCGTCCGCCGTTTACGTCCGAGAGGCTCACCACCCTCGTCCGTCCAGGCGGGCGGTATCCTGAGGGGCGGGTGTCGGAGCACCATGGGTCGTCAAGATCGTGATGGCGGGTATCACAGGAGCCGCCCAACCAGGAAGGGTCGAGGCCACCAGGGCCGAGTCGTATGAACCGGAAGAGCGTGCTCAAGAACCCAGTGCTCTGGATTCTCGCGGCGGTACTGGCGTTTCTCGCATACAACACGATCTTCGACAGTGATCGTGGCTATACCCAGGTGCCGATCTCGATCGCGAACCAGCAGATCACCACGAACAACGTCAAGGAAGCCTCGCAAGAGGACAAGGAGCAGCAGATCAAGCTGCTGCTGAACAAGAAGATCGAGGTCGACGGCCAGCAGGTCGACCAGATCATCGCGCAGTACCCGGCGAACGTCGCGGGCACCATCTACGGCCAGCTCATCGGCCTGAAGAGCGGTGACAACCCGGTCAAGTTCACCACCAAGGTCACCCAGCAGAACGTCCTCACCCAGATCCTGATCTTCGCCATCCCGCTGGCGCTGGTGCTCGGCCTGCTGATGTGGATGATGAACAACGCGCAGGGCGGCGGGAACCGCGTCCTCAACTTCGGCAAGTCGAAGGCCAAGCAGCTCAACAAGGACATGCCCAAGACGACCTTCGGGGACGTCGCGGGCGCCGACGAGGCCGTCGAAGAGCTGTACGAGATCAAGGACTTCCTGCAGAACCCGGCGCGCTACCAGGCGCTCGGCGCGAAGATCCCCAAGGGCGTGCTGCTCTACGGGCCGCCCGGTACCGGTAAGACGCTGCTCGCGCGAGCCGTCGCCGGTGAGGCGGGCGTGCCGTTCTACACGATCTCCGGTTCCGACTTCGTCGAGATGTTCGTCGGTGTCGGCGCGTCCCGCGTCCGCGACCTGTTCGAGCAGGCCAAGCAGAACGCGCCCTGCATCATCTTCGTCGACGAGATCGACGCGGTCGGCCGCCAGCGCGGTGCCGGCCTCGGCGGCGGCCACGACGAACGTGAGCAGACGCTGAACCAGCTCCTCGTCGAGATGGACGGCTTCGACGCGCGCGGCGGCATCATCCTGATCGCCGCGACCAACCGTCCCGACATCCTCGACCCGGCGCTCCTGCGTCCCGGCCGCTTCGACCGCCAGATCCCGGTGTCCGCGCCGGACATGCGCGGCCGCAAGGCGATCCTCGAGGTGCACGCCAAGGGCAAGCCGATCGCGCAGGGCACCGACCTGAGCGGTCTCGCGAAGCGGACCGTCGGCATGTCCGGCGCCGACCTCGCGAACGTGCTCAACGAGGCCGCGCTGCTCACCGCCCGCGAGAACGGGCACGTGATCACCGACGCCGCGTTGGAGGAGTCGGTCGACCGCGTCGTCGGCGGCCCCGCCCGCAAGAGCCGGATCATCTCCGAGAAGGAGAAGAAGATCACGGCCTATCACGAGGGCGGGCACGCGCTCGCCGCGTGGGCGATGCCGGACATCGAACCGGTCTACAAGCTGACGATCCTGCCGCGCGGGCGCACCGGCGGTCACGCCCTGCTCGTCCCGGAGGACGACAAGGAGTTGATGACCCGTTCGGAGATGATCGGGCGCCTGGTCTTCGCGATGGGCGGCCGGACGGCGGAGGAGCTCGTCTTCCACGAGCCCACCACCGGTGCCTCCTCCGACATCGAGCAGGCGACCAAGATCGCCCGCGCCATGGTCACCGAATACGGCATGAGCGCCCGGCTCGGCGCGGTCAAGTACGGCCAGGAGCAGGGCGACCCGTTCCTCGGCCGCTCGGCGGGCCGCCAGGCCGACTACTCGCTCGAGGTCGCGCACGAGATCGACGAGGAGGTGCGCAAGCTCATCGAGACCGCGCACACCGAGGCGTGGCACGTGCTGAGCACCTACCGCGACGTGCTGGACGAGCTGGTCATCGAGCTCCTCGAAAAGGAGACGCTGACCCGCAAGGACCTCGAGCGGATCTTCGCGACCGTCGAGAAGCGCCCGCACATCACCATCTTCAACGAGTTCGGCGATCGCAAGCCGTCCGACAAGCCGCCGATCAAGACCCCCGGCGAGCTGGCGATGGAGCGCGGCGAGCCGTGGCCCCCGCCGGAGGAGAAGAAGGAGCAGCCGGCGCTGCAGCCGGCGCCGACCCCGGTCGGCACCGCGCAGGGCGGCGGCGACCTTCCCGGTGGCCCGCCGTACGCGCAGCCGGCTCCGCCGCCGGACCCGAACGCGAACCCGTACGCTCCGCCGCCGCCGGGCGCCTACCCCAACGGTGGTCGCCTCAACGGTGGGCCGAACGGAACCGGCCACTGGCCCCAGGCATATGGTGGGCAGCAGCCGGGTGGTCCGGCAGGCGGTTACCAGGGTGGGCCCGTTGGCGGCCCGCCGAACTACGGGGCTCCTCCTGGATGGACCCCGGCCACGCAGCCGGGCGGCCAGCCGAACCAGCCCTGGCGTCCCGCCGAAGACCGCCCGCGCGACGGCTGGTTCGCTGACCAGCCCGGCGGTCAGCAGGACGAAGGACAGCAACGGCGTGACGACGGACAGGACGACACCAAGCGGTAACGGCGCAAGCCCGGTCTTCGACCAGGACCGGGCCGAGAAAGCCGTACGCGAACTCCTGCTCGCCTGTGGTGAGGACCCGGACCGGGACGGTCTCCTTGAGACCCCGGCCCGGGTCGCTCGCGCTTACCGGGAAATGTTCGCCGGGCTCTACACCGAGCCGGACCACGTCCTGGACCGCACGTTCGACGAGGCACACGAAGAACTCGTGCTCGTGACGGACATCCCGATGTTTTCGGTATGTGAACATCACCTCGTGCCCTTCCACGGTGTCGCCCACGTCGGCTACATCCCGAACGGCCACGGCAAGGTCACCGGCCTGTCCAAACTGGCCCGCCTCGTCGATCTCTACGCCAAGCGCCCCCAGGTCCAGGAGCGGCTCACCTCCCAGGTCGCCGACGCGCTCATGCGCAAACTCGAGCCCCGCGGTGCGATCGTCGTGGTCGAGGCCGAACATCTCTGCATGGCCATGCGCGGTATCCGCAAACCCGGCGCCAGGACGACGACGTCCGCCGTGCGCGGGCTGCTGCAGACTTCGGCGTCCTCGCGGGCGGAGGCGCTGGATCTGATCAAGGGCCGTCGATGACCGCCCTGCCCCGGCCCGGCCGGTGCGCGGTGATGGGCATTCTGAACGTCACCCCCGACTCCTTTTCGGACGGTGGCCGCTACCTGGGCGTCGAGCAGGCGCTGGAGCACGCGCACGAGATGTGGGCGCGCGGGGCGGATCTGATCGACGTCGGCGGGGAGTCGACGCGGCCGGGAGCGTCCCGAGTGGACGCCGAGACCGAGATTTCCCGGATCATGCCGGTGATCCGTTCACTCGCCGCCGATGGTGTCGCGATGTCCGTGGACACCACGCGGGCCGAGGTCGCCCTCGCCGCGGTCGAGGCGGGCGCGTCCGTCATCAACGACGTCTCCGGCGGGCTGGCCGATCCGAACATGGCGAAGGTCGCCGCCGAGACCGGTGTCCCGTACGTACTGATGCACTGGCGCGGGCACAGCAAGGACATGAACGCGCTGGCGTCCTATGAGGACGTCGTCGCGGACGTGCGCGCCGAACTGCTGTCCCGAGTGGACGAAGCGGTCGCCGCGGGCGTCGACCAGAGTGCGATCGTGCTCGACCCCGGGCTCGGGTTCGCGAAGAACGCCGAACACGACTGGGCGCTGCTGAACAGGCTGGATTCCGTTCTGTCACTGGGTTTCCCGGTTCTCGTCGGCGCCTCGCGCAAACGGTTCCTCGGGCGTCTTTTGTCCGGAAAGGACGGAAAGCCGGCCCCGCCGGACGGCCGCGAGAACGCGACCGCGGCCGTGTCCGCGCTCGCCGCGGCGGCCGGTGCCTGGGGAGTGCGGGTGCACGAGGTCGGCGCGAGCATCGACGCCGTGACCGTCGCGGCGGCTTGGCGGAAGGGGAATCCCGTTGTCTGACCGGATCACGTTGACCGGATTGAGGGTCTTCGGCAGGCACGGGGTCTTCGACCACGAGAAGCGGGACGGGCAGGAGTTCGTCGTCGACATCGTGGTGTGGCTGGACCTCGGCCCGGCCGCCGCCTCCGACGACCTGACCAAGACGCTGCACTACGGCGAACTCGCGGAGCTCGCCGCCGGGATCGTCGCGGGCGAGCCGTACGACCTCATCGAGAGTGTCGCCGGGAAGATCGCCGACGAGGTGCTGCGCGACGAGCGGCTGAGCGCCGTCGAAGTGACGGTGCACAAACCGTCCGCGCCGATCCCCCTGAACTTCGACGACGTCGCCGTCACGGTGCGACGCGAACGATGAGCCGCGCGCTGCTTTCGCTCGGTTCCAACTTGGGGGACCGGCTCGCGTTCCTTCAGTCCGCCGTCGACGCCGTGCGGCCCGCGGTCGTCGCCGTTTCGAGTGTTTACGAGACGAAAGCGTGGGGCGTCGAGGACCAGCCGGACTTCCTCAACGCCGTCGTCCTGGTCGACGACCCGGCGCGTGACCATTGGGACTGGCTGAGCACCGGGCAGGCCGCCGAGCAGGCGGCGGAGCGCGTGCGCGAACTCCGCTGGGGGCCGCGCACGCTGGATGTCGACATAGTGACCGTGGACGGGGTGCGCTCCGACGACCCCCAGTTGCTGCTTCCACATCCCGGCACGCCGGAGCGCGCGAGCGTGCTGATCCCCTGGCTGGAGATCGAGCCCGGCGCGGTGCTCCCCGGCCACGGTCCGGTCGCCGACCTCCTCGCCGCCCGCCCCGCTTCGGACCGCGACTCCGTGCGGCTGACGTCGCTCACCCTCGCCTGACCGATCCCTCTCCGCGTTTCGTCACCTACTCGCGGAAGTTCGCGATGCCAACCACCGCAAGTAGATGACGAAACGCGCCTCCAGCGGCCCTCACGTTCGGTCACCTCCCGGTCGTGACCGGGCCGCTAGTGCGGGGACTGTGTGGATTTTGGGGCGTTGGATGACCAGAAATCCACACGGTCGCCGCCCGCCTCCGCAATTCGTCACCTACTTGCGGAAGTTCGCGATGCCAACCACCGCAAGTAGGTGACGAAATGCGGGCTATCCCAGCGCGGAGCGCAGGGCGGCGATGATCCACTCGGCCTCCCGCATCTGCGAGGGGAACGACGGCCAGCCGTTCATCTTCCCCAGCAGGTGCCAGTACCGCTCGGCGCGCGGGTCCATGCTGATCGCCATCCCGTCGGTCAGCCGCTTCCGCCAGGCGGGGTCGGCCGGGTCACGGCCGTTCCGCGAAGACTGGGTGAAGATCGTTTCCGCCAGCTCGCGGCCCTCGGCTGAGTCCGGCGCGAGGTCGGCTTCGAGCGCTTCGGTCGCCTTCGCGCTCCACGCTATCCACAGCTCCTGCTGCTTCGCGCCGAAGTCCGCTCCGTCCTGCTTCCGGAGCTGCGAGTGCCACTCGCTCATCCGGCGGATCGACGCGCGGAACTCCTCGTCCTGGACGAGTTCGGCGAACTCGATCCAGGCCTCCAGCTGCTCGGGCGTCGGGTCGTCGGGCAGTTCCGGTTTCGCCGAGCGCATCCGCTCGTAGAACTGCGGGTCCAGTTCGAGTCCTTCGACCATGTCCGCCCAGAACCCGTCGAGCAAACGTTTGCGGTCCTCGTCCGACATCGACGCGAGTTTGTTCATCAGTTCGACCTCCTCCAGTGGTGAATCCCGTTTGGCCACCGCTCGCAGGACCGCGCGGCGCAGTTCGAGCCGCCGGATCTGCTCGTCCAGGGCGGCGACGTGCTGGACCGCGAGGTCCCCGATGGTCGCTTCCCTGGTCAGCGCCCGCTCCACGTCCGCGAGGCCCAGTCCGAGTTCCCGCAGCGTCCGGACCAGCTCCAGGCGCGCCATCGCGGTGGCGTCGTAGAGGCGGTAGCCGGCGTCGGTGCGGTCGGTCGGTGGCAGTAGTCCTTCGTCGGAGTAGAAGCGGATGGTCTTCACCGGCAGGCCGGTCCGTTTGGCCAGCTCCCCGATGGTGAAAACCGCTGCGGTGCCCATATGCTTCATCGTCGACTCTCCAGTTGGTGGAGAGTCAAGCCTGCCAGGTAGCGTTGTTCCATGCACTTCACGCGGCCACGCGAGCTGGCGGTGGCCGGCCTCCTGGGTCTGGTCCTGGCCTATCTGGTCTTCCAGGTCGCCTACGGATCGATCCCCGCGCTTCCGCTCTTCGCCGGAATCACGTTGCTCGTCCTCGCGCTCTGCGAGGTCGTGCTCGCCTTCATCATCCGTTCGCGGATCAAGGAGGGCCGCGTGCTCGCCGCGATCTCCGTCGCTCGATCGGTGGCCCTCGCCAAGGCCTCGTCGCTCGCCGGATCCGCCATGACGGGGGTCTGGCTGGCGGCTTTCGCGTATCTTTTTCCGCGACGTGACGAACTCCTCGCGGCGGGCGGTGACCTCCGTTCGGCGACGGTCGGGATCGTCAGCTCGGTGGCCCTGGTAGCTGCGGCTTTGTGGCTCGAACACTGCTGCCGGACCCCCGAGGGCGGTGATCGGGACCCCGGTCCCGAGCCGACCGGTTAACGCTCGAGAGCCACCGCTCGAAGTACCGACTAGGTCTCGTTCGGATTACTAGAAGGTACGGTGTTGGGCATGACCGGGGTGGGTGACGACTCGCGCGGCCGCCTTGCGGGTAGGCCGTGGCTTGTCGTCGGCTTGGTTCTCGCCGTCGGCGCGACTCTCGCATTGGTGCTTTCCGACGACCTCCGCTACTTGCGGCTGGGCATCGTCGCGGCGCTGTGGGCCGCCCTGATCGGTGCGTTCCTGGCGGTCCGCTACCGCAAGCACGTGTCACAGAGCGAGGACGCCGTCGCCGAGGCGCAGGCCGTCTACGAGCTTGAGCTGGAACGCGAGATCGCCGCACGCCGCGAGTTCGAGCTGGAGATCGAAGCGGAGAGCCGGCAGGTCGCCGAGAACCGCTCCCATGACGAGCTCGAAGCGCTCAGAGCCGAGGTGAGCGCCCTGCGTGAAAGCCTCCAGTCGCTCTTCGGCGGCGGCGAGGTTCTCCTCGAACGTGTCGCGCTCACCGCGCAGGCCACCCGGATGCGGTCCCTCGACAACAAGCAGCTGATGAGCGCCGGATCCGAGAATGGCAACGGCAAACCCCAGCTGATGCCCGCCAAGAGCACCACCATCGACGTCGACGAGCGTGAGCGCGACCGCCCGACCGAGATGATCGACCGCGTCCTCGAACCCGCGTCCGCGCGGGCGGGGACGCCGCCGGCCGCTCGTCGCAAGCCGTCGAACGGCCAGGTCAACGGCACCAATGGCTACGGCCAGAGCAACCAGGTCCAGCGGCCGAAGCCGGTCGACGAATCCACTCGCCGCAGCATGCGCAAGGCGGACGCCCGCGCTTCGAAGGCGGCCGAGGCGCTCGCCGCCGAAGCCGCCCGCCGCGAGCGGATCGAAATGTCCAACCCCGGTATGTCGCCCGCCGAGGTTTCGCAGCCCCAGCGTCCAGAACCCCAGCGCAAGACCCCGCCGCCGGTGACGCCCGCCGAGGTGTCGCGCCCGTCCATGCCAGGCGTCTCCCGCGCCGAGGTCTCGCAGCCGTCGATGCCCACCGTCGCCCGGCAGCCCCAGCGCCCGGAACCCCAGCGCCCCGAGTCCCAGCGCAACGAACCGCCTCGCCGTCCGCAGCAGCCTTCGTTGCAGCAGCGGCTCGACGCCGGCACCGTGCAGCGGCCGCCCGCGCCGCGCCCGGAGGAGCAGACCCGCAAGGAGACGCCGCCGGTGAAGCCCGCCGCGCAGGCGAAGCCGGTCAAGCGGGTCGAGCCGGACCGTCCGCGGCCGAACCGCGAGCTCGGCCTGACCCGTCCCGGGATGAAGCCGGTCGAACGGTCCCACCCGGCCGGTGGCACGCCGCCGCCCGCGAACAAACCCGCCGCACCGGAGCCGATGGAGGCCACCGGCGAGTGGAAGCCGTCGTGGACGCAGGAGCGCCCGGTGTCCGACCTGAGCGCGGCGTTCCCCAGGAAGGACGACTTCCAGGACCGGCTGCGTCCCACGCCGCCACCGAAACCGCAGCAGCAGCCCCAGCCGTCGGCGTCCCAGCCGCGGCCGGAACCGCGCCCCGAGCCGCGTCGTGATCCGGAGCCGCCGACCCCGCTGTCGATCCCCATGCCGATCCCGGTCGTGTCCGAGCCGCCTCGCCGGGCAGAGCCCGTGCGGCAGCCGGAGCCCGAACCGGTGCGCCGTCCGGCCGCCGAGGCGCCGTCGCGGCACGGCGGCGGCACCGAGGAGCCGCCCGCGGTCAACCCGACGCTGCCCGAAGAGGTCCGCCTGACGCAGAACGGCGGCGGACGCCGTCGCCGGGCGGCGGAGGACTCCTCGGTCTCGCTCACCCCGGCCCCGAACGTGCCGGAGCCCACCGGCGGCGGCCGTCGCCGCCGCCCGGACGGCGAGCCCCCGGCTTGGCAGAGCTCCGAGTCCTCCGGCGGTCGTCACGGCGGCAGGCGGGCGAAGCCGGACGACGAGGCGCCGTCGCGCAACGGGTCGTCACACAGCCGTCCGGAGACGCCCGCCGCGGGTTCCCACGCCTCCGGCCGGTCGGTGATGGACCTGCTCGCGGCGAACGGCGCGAACGAGTCCACCCCGCGGCGCAGGCGGCGTGCCGAGGACTGAGCATTTTCGAAGGTGAACCCGCGACCGCGATCGACGTCGGCAGGGCGCTCGCTGGTCGACCCGGGCGGGTTCACTTGCGGCCCGGTACCACCGCGTACTTCAGCTCCACGTACCGCTCGTATCCCGTACCGACGGTAGGGTGACCCGCTGTGAGCGAGCCTTCCTCCCCGGCGCCCGGTCCCGACCGGCCACGCCGGTCTCGGTCGATCACCGTGCTGCTGCCGGTGCTCGGGCTGATCGCCGTCGCGCTGTGCGGGTTGTTCGTGTTCGGCACGGTGACCGAGAAGGTCGGGTTGCCCGCGGTGACGATCGGTGTGCTCGCGGCGCTGGTCCCGGTCGCCGTGGTGGTCACGGCCTTCCTGTGGGTCGACCGCTGGGAACCGGAGCCACCGAAGCTCCTGCTGCTGTCCTTCGTCTGGGGCGCTTGTGTCGCGACGATCATCGCGCTGCTGCTCAACAGCGGTGCCGAGGCCGTCGGTGACCTGCTGCTCGGCACCGGCGTCGGAAGCAAGATCAGCGGACTGGTCTCCGCGCCGTTGGTCGAGGAAGCCGCGAAGGCCGCCTTCATCCTGCTCCTGTGGTGGCGCCGGCCGATCGAGTTCGACGGTGTCGTGGACGGCATCGTCTACGCCGGCTTCACCGCGGCCGGGTTCGCCTTCACCGAGAACATCTATTACTTCGGCCGCGCCTTCGCCGAACACGGCTTCGGTGACGGCACGAGCGCCGGCGTGCTCGCGGCGTTCTTCCTCCGCGGCGTGCTTTCGCCGTTCACCCATCCGCTGTTCGCCGTCATGACCGGGATCGGGCTCGGCGTCGCCGCGAGCAGCAAGGTGCGCTCGCTGCGGATCCTGGCGCCGATCGGCGGCTACGTCGTCGCGGTGCTGCTGCACGCGCTGTGGAACGGCGCCGCGCTGCTCGGCGGCGCCAAGACCTTCCTGAACGTCTACTTCCTGATCATGGTGCCGCTGTTCATCGGGGTCTTCTCGGTGGTGGTCATGCAGCGGCGGCGCGAGCAGCGGATCGTCGCGGCCGCGTTGCCGCTGATGGTCGACGCGCGCTGGATCGCGCCGTCCGAGGTGCCGCTGCTGGCCAGTCTGTCCGGACGGCGGTCGTGGCGGAAACAGGCGCGGAAGCAGTCGGGGCGGGAGGCGGCGAAGGCCGTCGGCCGCTACCAGGCCAGCGTGACCGAGCTTGCGTTCCTGCGGCGTGGACGGAAGCTCACCGACGAGGCCAAACAGCGGCAGCGCGAGCTGCTCCAGGTGCTCAAGACGTCGCGCGCCGAGGCCGTGCGGCTGGCCGACGGCGCGCCACGCGGGTGACCACGGTCAGGTGAAGCTGGTCACGAGGGCCGTTTCAGACACGGGCCGGAGGGTTACCCTCGCGCCGTCGTCTGGTACCCGCGCCCACCGAGCGGGACTGGAACGAGTTGAGGAGTTTTCGACCATGAGCGTCCACTGGCGCACGCCATGATGAGGCCCGCTCGCCTGGCCGTCGGCGTCGTTTCCGCGGGCCGGGTCGGCAGTGTCGTCGGTGCCGCGCTCTCCAGGGCCGGGCACACCGTCGTCGCCGCTTCGGGCCTTTCCAACGCTTCGGTTCGCCGGGCGGAGCAACTGCTCCCCGACGTACCCCTCCTGCCTCCCGACGAGGTGGCCCGCCGCGCCGACCTCGTCCTGCTGGCCCTGCCGGACGACGCGCTCGCGGGGATGGTGCGCGGCCTCGTCGCCACCGGCTCCCTGCGGCCCGGCCAGATCGTCGTGCACACCTCCGGGTCGCACGGCATCGACGTCCTCGCGCCCGCCGCCGAGGCCGGGGCGCTGCCGCTGGCCCTGCACCCCGTGATGACCTTCACCGGCCGCGCCGAAGACCTCGACAGGCTGGCCGCGTGCAGCATCGGCGTCACAGCCACAGAGGGTGACGAAGCGGCGTGGAACGTCGGTGAGGCGCTGACCGTGGAGATGGGCGCGGAGCCCGTCCGGGTCCCTGACGAAGCGCGAGCGCTCTATCACGCGGCGTTGGCACACGGTGCGAACCACCTGATGACCCTGGTCGCCGATTGCGCGGAATTGTTGCGGGAGGCGGGAATCGCCCAGCCCGAACGCCTGGTGGCTCCGTTGTTGTCGGCGGCGTTGGATAATGTTCTCCGACACGGGGACCGGGCGCTGACCGGGCCGGTGGCCCGTGGTGACCTCGGCACCGTGCGTAAGCATCTCGCGGTGCTGGCCGAACGCGGCCCCGACGTCGCCCCGAGCTATCGCGCGCTGGCCAGGCGCACGCTGGCGCGCGGCGACGCCGCCGGGCTACTGGATGCCTCGGCCGCCGCCGAGCTCACCGAACTCCTGAGTGATCCCGCAGATCCCGCCGAAGGGCAGCAAAACCAGTGACCACACCGAAATTCGCCCGAGGCACGCTGCACACCTTCCAGCCGCCCGAGCAGGTCAGCAAGGTGACGCGTGCCCTGCACGGCGTCGGCCGCAAGGTCGCGCTGGTGCCCACGATGGGCGCCCTGCACGCGGGGCACCGCGAGCTGATCCGCCGGGCGAAGCGGCTGCCGAACACGGTCGTCGCGACGTCGATCTTCGTGAATCCCCTGCAGTTCGGGGAGGGCGAGGACTTCGAGGCGTACCCGCGTCCGCTGGACAAGGACCTCGAGGTGCTGAAGGAGGACGGCGTCGAGCTGGGCTTCCTGCCCAAGGCGTCGGATCTGTATCCCGACGGGGCCACCGTCACGGTGCATCCCGGCGCGCTCGGCGACGAGCTGGAAGGCGCGGTGCGGCCGGGGCATTTCGCCGGCGTGCTGACCGTGGTGGCGAAACTGTTCAACATCGTGCGGCCGGACTACGCCTTCTTCGGGGAGAAGGACTACCAGCAGCTGGTGCTGATCAAGAAGATGGTGCGTGACCTGAACTTCGACACCCGTGTCATCGGGGTGCCGACGGTCCGGGAACGCGACGGGCTGGCGTTGTCCTCGCGCAACGTCTACCTGACTCCGGAACAACGCGAGGACGCGATCGTGTTGTCGGCGGCACTCACCGCGGGTGCCTTCGTCGGACGCGACGGTGCGGAAGCCGTGCTGGCGACCGCCAGGCAGACCCTCGCCGCGCGTCCCGCGGTCGAGGTCGACTATCTGGAGTTGAGGGGAACCGACCTCGGGCCCGCGCCCGCGGACGGTGAAGCGCGGTTGCTGATCGCGGCCAGGGTGGGGAGTACCCGGCTGATCGACAACGTCCCGGTGATGCTCGGCGCAGCCGTCGATCATCCGGAAAACGCGCTGGACGCAGGGGAATAAGGAGAGTCCACGATGTACCGCACGATGCTGAAATCGAAGATCCATAGGGCGACGGTCACCCAGGCCGATCTCCACTACGTCGGTTCGGTGACCGTCGACGAGGACCTGATGGACGCGGCGGATCTGCTGCCGGGCGAACAGGTGTCCATTGTGGACGTCACCAACGGCTCGCGGCTCGAGACCTACGTGATCGCGGGCGAACGCGGCAGCGGGGTGCTCGGCATCAACGGCGCCGCGGCGCATCTGGTGCACCCCGGGGATCTGGTGATCCTGATTTCGTACGCGCAGATGGAGAACGCCGAGGCGGCGTCGTTCCGGCCGCGGGTCGTCTTCGTCGACGCGGACAACCGGATCGTCGAGAAGGGCGCCAACCCCGGTCACGCGCCGGAGGGTTCCGGTCTGTTGAGCGGCACCGTGACGCTGGCCGACGACGACACGATGACCTTCCCGGTCGCCGAAACCGCCGACGCCCGCCGTCTCGACGCGCTTCTGCACGCCGAAAGCTGAGCCCTTGCTGCTCACGGTCGACGTCGGTAACACCAACATCGTGCTCGGCCTGTACTCCGGCCAAGAGCTGATCGGCGACTGGCGGATGCGCACCGACGCGCGGATGACCGCCGACGAACTGGCGTTGACCATGCGCGGCCTCCTCGGCTCGCACGCGGACGCGATCACCGGGATCAGCGCGCTGTCCACGGTTCCCGCCGTGCTGCGGGAACTGCGCGTCATGCTTTCGCGCTACTACGGGCGGTTGCCGAAGATCGTCATCGAGCCGGGGGTGCGCACCGGCGTGCCGCTCCTGGTCGACAATCCCAAGGAGGTGGGGGCGGACAGGCTGGTGAACACCCTGGCCGCGCACCATCTGCACCCGTCCACCGCTTGCGTGGTGGTGGATTTCGGGACTTCGACCAATGTGGACGCCATCTCCGCCAAGGGCGAGTTCCTCGGCGGCGCGTTCGCGCCCGGCATCGAGATCTCGGTCGACGCGCTGGCCGCACGGGCCGCGGCGCTGCGCAAGGTGGAACTGGTGCCGCCGCGGTCGGTGATCGGGAAGAACACCGTGGAATGCCTGCAATCCGGCATCCTCTACGGGTTCGCCGGCCAGGTCGACGGCCTGGTGAAGCGGATCAAACGCGAGCTCTCGCCCGGCGGGACCGATCCCGTCGCGGTGATCGCGACCGGCGGCCTGGCGCCCTTGGTGCTCGAGGAGTCCGAAACGATCACCGAGCACGCGCCGGATCTCACCCTGCTTGGCCTGCGCCTCGTCTACGAGCGCAACCACGCCTCCGCCCGCCCGTGACCGAACCCGTAACTCACGTGATCAGACGCGTAACTCGCGAGTTACGCCTCCAATCACGTGAGTTACGCCTCCAATCACGTGAGTTACGCCTCCAATCACGTGAGTTACGCCTCTGATCACGCGAGTTACGCCTTCGGTCACGGGCGTGAGGCGACGATCAGCACCCGCCGCGTCATCAGGTCCTGGTTCCGCAGCGTGAGCTCGATGCTCGCCCGCAGTTTCGCCGGATCCGCGCCGGATTCCGCCGCCAGTTCGGCCACGCGCTCCAGCGAGAGCTCCCCGGTCCGCCGCTGCCGCGCCCGCCAGTCCGCCGTCTCCTCGTAGGAATGGACGTCGAACCCGGCCGCTTCCAGTAACGGCCGGTGGTCGGGCACCTGCGGTGGCCGGTTCTCCGGCTGCCCGTCGAAGTCCCAGGTCGTGACGAGCAGGCGCCCGCCGGGCGCGAGGATCCGCGCGAACTCCTCGCAGGCGCGCCGTTTGTCGGGCGCGAACAGCAGCGCGTCGACGCTCATCACCGCGTCGAACGACGCGTCCTCCAGCCCCGTGTCCGAGAAACTGCCGATCTGGAAGTCGGTCGCTTCGACGTCCATCGCCTCCGCGCGACGCCGCGCCGAAGCCAGCGCCGTCTCCGCGATGTCGACGCCGGTGAGCGTCGCGTAGGTGCGCGCGGCGACCCACAGGCCCGGCCCGCCGCGCCCGCAGCCGATGTCGGCCAGCCGCCCGCCCGGTTCCAGTCGCGCCCCGGCCACGATGTCGCGCAGGTCGGTCCGGGTCACGAAGCTGTAGGTGTCGAGTTCGGCGGGGTACTCGTCGCCGTAGACGTCGGCCCAGATCCCCGCCGAGACCGCGGACGCGGGCGCGCCGAACGTCGTGGTGAACGCGGCCTTCCAGTCGGTCATCGTTCACCCGCCCGGAAGACCGTGGTGGTGAGCGGAAGGTCGAATTCCCCCGAGGCGGTTTCCGGGTTCCGGTCGAGGAATTCCCGCGCCGCGCGCAGTTTGGCGGCGCGTTCCGCTTCCGGCGCCACCAGCAGATGCGAATGGGTGGCGATCGTCTCCACCAGGCTTTCCGCCGTCCTGGGTTGTTTGTGGCCGAAGGTCTCCTTCTCGAACGGCTCGAAGGCCTCGTGTTCCGGCAGCGATTCGTAGTCGCTCAACCAGCGCCTGCTCATCGAGCTCTTGATCAGCGTGTTGAACTCCGCCAGCCAGCCCGTCGACTCGTCGTCGTGGTTCCACAGCGCCACAACGACTCCGCCCGGCCTGAGCACCCTGGCCATCTCCGGATAGGCCCGGTCGAGTTCGAACCAGTGGAACGCCTGCCCGACGACCACGGCGTCCACGGCCTCGTCCGGCAGCGGGATCCGCTCCGCGGTCCCGATGAGCGGGGTCACGGCCGGGAGCGCCTTGGCGAGCTCTTCGAGCATCTGCGCGTCCGGTTCGACCGCGGTGACCGCGACGTCCAGTGCGAGCAGGCCCTGGCTGACCTTGCCGGTGCCCGCGCCGAGGTCGAGGACCCGTTCCGGTGTTCCCCGGGCGCCGGCCAGCCCCCAGGCCAGTGCCTTTTCCGGATAGCCGGGCCGATGGGCGGCATAGGCGGCGGCCTTCGCGCCGAACGAAGCGGCGCGGCGGGCGTGCAGTTCGGGTTCGATGCCGGGAGTGGATGAGTTCACGCGAACCAGGTTAATGGAGAGAAAACCGGCCGGTCCGGACTCGGAAAAGGTAATCCGGTTGGCGTAGGGAAGCGGCGGGTTCGTACGCTGTGCGCCATGACTGAAATCCCCGCATCCGAGGGCGTGAGCCCCGACGAAGACCTGCCGGAACAGATGCGGGTGCGCCGGGACAAGCGCGACCGGATAATCGCGGAGGGTATCGATCCGTATCCGGTCGAGGTGCCCCGGACGCACTCGCTGGCCGAAGTGCGCGAGAAGCATTCCGGTCTTCCGGTCGACACCGCCACCGGCGAGATCGTCGGCGTCACCGGCCGGGTCATGTTCATGCGCAATACCGGCAAACTGTGTTTCGCGAGTCTCCGTGAAGGCGACGGCACCGAGTTGCAGGCGATGATCAGCCTCGCGAAGGTGGGCGCGGACGCGCTCGCGGCGTGGAAGTCCGATGTCGATCTCGGCGATCACGTATTCGTCGAGGGCGAGGTCATCACCTCCAAGCGCGGTGAGCTTTCCGTGATGGCCGACTCATGGCGGATCACGTCGAAAGCATTGCGCCCGTTGCCCGTGATGTACAAAGAGCTGGCCGAGGAAACGCGGATCCGGCAGCGTTATGTCGATCTGATCGTGCGTCCCAAGGCGCGGGACGTGGTCCGCACCCGGGCCGGTGTGCTGCGTTCCCTGCGTGACTCGTTTCACGGCCGGGGATTCCTCGAGGTCGAGACCCCGATGCTGCAAACGCTGCACGGCGGCGCGGCGGCGCGGCCATTCGTCACACATTCGAATGCCTTCGACCTCGACCTCTACTTGAGGATCGCACCGGAGCTGTACCTCAAGCGTTGCGTGGTCGGCGGTATCGAGAAGGTCTTCGAGATCAACCGGAACTTCCGGAACGAGGGCAGCGACTCGTCCCACTCGCCGGAGTTCGCGATGCTCGAGTACTACGAAGCGTATGCGACCTATGACTCCAATGCGGTGATGACGCGCCAGCTCATCCAGGAGGCGGCGCAGAACGTTCTCGGTACTCAGGTGGCTACTCTCGCCGACGGTTCGGAGTACGACCTGTCCGGCGAGTGGACCACGCTCGGAATGTACGAGTCGCTGTCCGGGGCGTTGTCGGAAGAGGTCACTCCCGAGACATCGGCGGACAAGCTGCGTTCCTATGCCGAAGCGCGAGAGCTGGAGCTCGACCCAAAGTTAGGCCACGGCAAACTCGTCGAAGAACTTTGGGAACATCTCGTCGGAGATCATCTCCACGAACCCACTTTTGTCCGTGATTTTCCGGTCGAGACATCCCCGCTGACCAGGCAACATCGCAGCAAGCCGGGGGTGGCCGAGAAGTGGGATCTGTACGTGCGCGGATTCGAACTGGCCACCGGATACTCCGAGCTCGTCGATCCCGTGGTGGAGCGTCAGCGTCTGGTGGAACAGGCTCGGCTGGGTGCGCAGGGTGATAGTGAGGCCATGAACCTGGATGAGGATTTCCTCCGTGCGCTGGAGTACGGAATGCCGCCGAGCGGTGGTGTCGGAATGGGGATCGACCGGTTGCTGATGGCGCTGACCGGCCTTGGTATCAGGGAGACCATCCTCTTCCCGCTCGTCCGACCCGAATAACCCGTCCGCGTGACAGATACCTCGATCGTTCTCGTAAACAAGATTTGCGTTATGTCTCGGTAGCGGGTATTAATGTCGCTAGACAAAGTCTTCTGTCCGGGGCATGCCCCGTACCAGATCATTCGTGTAAGCCCCCAGCAGGAGGAAACAGATGGCACAGAAGGTGCTCGTCTCTCTCGTCGACGACCTCGACGGCACTGAGGCGGAAGAGACCGTCGAGTTCGGTTTGGACGGTGTGAGCTACCAGATCGACCTTTCCGCGGAAAACGCGGAAGAGCTTCGTGACGCGCTGGCCCAGTATGTGGAGCACGCCCGTCGCGCGGGTGGCCGTAAGCGCACCGCCATTCGTCCGGTCGCCGGCGTGAAGGCCGCCGCCCGCCCCGCGACCGTGGACCGTGAGCAGAACCAGGCCATTCGCGCCTGGGCCCGCAAGAACGGCTTCCAGGTTTCCGACCGTGGACGTATCCCGTCCGAGGTCGTGGAGGCCTACCACAAGAAGAACTGAGGTCTTTCGGACTCACAAGCCGCCGGGAAACTGTTCCCGGCGGCTTTCTTGTTCTTGTACACGGTTCAAGCGGGCGTACTCGGTGGGCGCCCATCCGGTCACGGAGCGGAAATCCCGGATGAAGTGGGCTTGGTCGCTATAGCCCAGCGTGAACGCCAGTTCCGCGTAGTCCGGCCGATCCTCGGCGGCGATCCGTGCCGCCGCCTCGTTCAATCGGTACACCTGAATCGCCCATTTGGGGGTGGCGCCGACATGTTCGGCGAACAGGCGTTGCAGGCTTCGCTGAGACAGGCCCGTTCGGCTTGACAGCTCGCCGACTCTGGTAACGGCCGGATCGGCCGCGATTGTTTCGACGGCTTCGATGGCCGACCTGGCCGCGGCGGTGAGCACGGGATCTTTCGCGAGGAGCAGTTCCTCGCACCGGCGGACCATTTCGAAGTCGTTCGTCGCATTCCGTACCGATTCCGTCACCGGTCCGGCGCCGGGGAAGAGATCGGTGAGTGGAACGGAACCGCCGGAGATCATCGTGACCGGGCCGGTGAGGAATGCCCGGAATGCCCCCGGCCGGAATCGCACGCCGATACCGTGGCCGGTGTCGGCGACGGTGTGGCGGAAAGGTCGTTTCCCCGGTCCGAAGACACCTTCCGCGTGGCGGAAGAACGTGACGTTCACCGCGAGATTGGGCAGGACCACCTGTTCGTGGGGCGGACGGCCGCTCAGATCCCAGCGCAGCACCCAGTGGTGGTCGACGAACGGGCGCAGGCTCGGTGCGGGTGGATGCCGCACGAGGCTGAACTTCGCCTGCCGCGCGTTGACGATCCCCGCCGGGATCCGGTGCCCGCTCACCCCCTCAACCTAACCCTGTCGCGTTTCTTCAAGACGGTGCGCCGGTTTCCGTGAACTGATGCCCCCATGTCCGAACACGCTGCCCTGATCGCCCCCGCCGCCGCGGAATTCGCCGGAATCCTGCGCGGGATCGGCGAGTCCGACCTCGCCGCCCGCACCCCGTGTGCCGAATACGACGTCCGCGCCCTGCTGAACCACCTTCTCTACTGGGGACCCTGGCTCGAAGCAGCCGGGCGCAAGACACCGCCGCCCGAGGTGTCCTCCGGCGAGGAGGAGGCAGGGCTCGTCGGCGGCGGATGGCTCGGTGACATCGAGAAGCAGACCGCGCGGCTCGTGGACGTCTTCGGGACGCCCGAGGCGTGGCAGGGGCAGACCACCTTCGGTGGCAACCCGATGCCCGCGTCGATGGCCGGCTACATGGTGCTGGACGAGTTCGTCTTCCACGGCTGGGACCTCGCCAGGGCGACCGGCGCGCAGTTCACCGTTCTCCCCGAGGTCGCCGACGCCGTGTACGCCATCGCGCTGGAGATCGGTGATCAGGCGCGGGCGATGAAGGTGTACG
The DNA here is from genome assembly GCF_003947325.1 of Amycolatopsis sp. WAC 01375. Classification (NCBI taxonomy): domain Bacteria; kingdom Bacillati; phylum Actinomycetota; class Actinomycetes; order Pseudonocardiales; family Pseudonocardiaceae; genus Amycolatopsis; species Amycolatopsis sp. WAC 01375. Next base: position 123,115 of record NZ_QHHW01000033.1, on the reverse strand, counting down.
GCGACGAAGTGACCGTCGCGGAAGGCGCGACGACGTTCGAGCGCGCGTTGGGTGCGACGGGCCGGAATCCCGCCTGGACCCCTTAACGGATTCGCGGACAGCCGCCGCATTCCGATTCCGCGGGCAGCAGATAGGAGAAACAGCAGCTTTCGCGGTTTCTCGTCCACTCGCGGCCGCCGTCGGCTCCCGGCACCGACGTCAGCTTCGACGCCGACGTCAGTGGCGGGAACCGCGATTCGAGGACCAGCGCGGCGTCCGCGACCCCGGCGCCCTCGGCCTCCGGGGTCCCGCCCAGCCGTCCCGCCGACCACAGCGCGTTGTCGAGCGCGTCCGTGGCTGCCGCCCACAGCTGCCGCCGCCCGAGCCTCGTCAGCGGCCCGTAGACGTCGATGAACCGGCTCGCGTGCGCGACGAACCTGCCCCGCAGGACGGTCGCCAGCGCCCGCTCGTCCGGGACGACGACCGCCTCCGGGTGCGCCGAGCCCGGGTCCGTCGGCAGGCAGTGGAAACCGTCACCGAGGACGGCGACGGAGTCGGGGTGGGGCCGGTCGGCGCCGATCCGGAACGCCAGCGCGGACGGCGCCAGCGACGGGACGCGGCGTTCGTGGTGCAGCAGCATCGCGCCGGCGAAGGCCGGGACGTGCAGATACCAGGACAGGATCCAGCTCGCCGGGGTCCGCTCGGGGATCGCAGGGGCTTCCGAGTACGTCTCGGCCAGCCAGCCGGTGAGCCGCTCCCGCCAGCGCACGAGACGGGCCGGTTCGCCGAGCAGGTCGCCGCAGCGGACCCAGTCCGGCTCGCCCTCCGGCACGTCTCCGCGGAGCCGGGCGTCCCAGGGCATCCTGGCGAGGGAGGCCCGGAGCCCGTCCACGGGGGACGCGAGCGCGTAGTGTCGTGACACACCGGCCTCCCGTCATTAGGTACGCCTAACCTTACATACGATCCGTGACTACTCCGGACGGGTGTCCATCCACTGGGCGGACCCGTGTTCGCGCTCAGCGGACAACGCCCGTCCGGCGGAATCCGGACGCGTGTCCGCACGTTGTGCTTGACGTAAAGGTGCAGGGCAACCGGAAGATGAAAGAGCGCACGGCCGGAGAACGGGCCGGGCGCGAACGGGCCGCAATCAGCCGTAGTGGTACGCCAGCGCGACCACGTGGCTACTAGAGTGGTCTCACGGTGCTGAATCCATCGCGGTGAAAGCACGATGGAAACGGGCCGCCGTCGCAGCAGTCGAGGGAGTGCACATGTTTGAGAGGTTCACCGACCGCGCGAGGCGGGTGGTCGTCCTGGCCCAAGAAGAAGCCAGGATGCTCAACCACAACTACATCGGCACCGAGCACATCCTCCTGGGTCTGATCCACGAGGGTGAAGGTGTCGCCGCCAAGGCGCTGGAATCGCTGGGCATCGCGCTGGAGGGCGTCCGCCAACAGGTCGAGGAGATCATCGGCCAGGGGCAGCAGGCCCCGAGCGGGCACATCCCCTTCACCCCGCGGGCCAAGAAGGTGCTTGAGCTGTCGCTGCGCGAAGCGCTGCAGCTCGGCCACAACTACATCGGCACCGAGCACATCCTGCTCGGTCTCATCCGCGAGGGCGAAGGCGTCGCCGCACAGGTGCTCGTCAAGCTCGGCGCGGACCTCAACCGGGTGCGTCAGCAGGTCCTGCAGCTGCTGTCGGGCTACCAGGGTGGCAAGGAGTCGACCGAGACCGGCTCCGGACGCGGTGAAGGCACCCCGTCGTCGTCGCTGGTGCTCGACCAGTTCGGCCGCAACCTGACCGTGCAGGCCCGCGAAGGCAAGCTCGACCCGGTCATCGGCCGCGGCAAGGAGATCGAGCGGGTCATGCAGGTGCTGTCGCGGCGCACCAAGAACAACCCGGTCCTGATCGGTGAGCCCGGCGTCGGCAAGACCGCCGTCGTCGAGGGGCTCGCGCAGAACATCGTCAAGGGCGAGGTGCCCGAGACGCTGAAGGACAAGCAGCTCTACACCCTCGACCTCGGCTCCCTGGTCGCCGGTTCCCGGTACCGCGGTGACTTCGAAGAGCGCCTCAAGAAGGTGCTCAAGGAGATCAAGACCCGCGGCGACATCATCCTGTTCATCGACGAGCTGCACACGCTCGTCGGCGCGGGTGCCGCCGAGGGTGCGATCGACGCCGCGTCGATCCTGAAGCCGATGCTGGCCCGTGGTGAGCTGCAGACGATCGGCGCGACCACCCTCGAGGAGTACCGCAAGTACATCGAGAAGGACGCCGCGCTGGAGCGCCGCTTCCAGCCGATCCAGGTCGGCGAGCCGTCGCTCGAGCACACGATCGAGATCCTGAAGGGTCTCCGCGACCGGTACGAGGCGCACCACCGCGTCTCCATCACCGACGGCGCGCTGGTGCAGGCGGCCACCCTCGCGGACCGCTACATCAACGACCGCTTCCTCCCGGACAAGGCGATCGACCTGATCGACGAGGCCGGCGCCCGGATGCGCATCCGCCGCATGACCGCGCCGCCGGACCTGCGCGAGTTCGACGAGAAGATCGCCGACGTGCGCAGGGACAAGGAGTCCGCGATAGACGCGCAGGACTTCGAGCGCGCCGCCCGCCTCCGTGACGAGGAGAAGACCCTCCTCGGCCAGAAGGGTGAGCGGGAGAAGCAGTGGAAGGACGGCGACCTCGACGTCGTCGCCGAGGTCGACGAGGAGCAGATCGCCGAGGTCCTCGCCAACTGGACCGGCATCCCGGTGTTCAAGCTCACCGAGGAGGAGACCACGCGTCTGCTCCGCATGGAGGACGAGCTGCACAAGCGGATCATCGGCCAGGAGGACGCCGTCAAGGCCGTCTCCCAGGCGATCCGCCGCACCCGCGCCGGCCTGAAGGACCCGAAGCGCCCCTCCGGCTCGTTCATCTTCGCCGGCCCGTCCGGTGTCGGTAAGACCGAGCTGTCCAAGGCGCTCGCGGCGTTCCTGTTCGGCGAGGACGACGCGCTCATCCAGATCGACATGGGCGAGTTCCACGACCGCTACACCGCTTCGCGGCTCTTCGGTGCCCCTCCGGGCTACGTCGGCTACGAAGAGGGCGGCCAGCTGACCGAGAAGGTGCGGCGCAAGCCGTTCTCGGTGGTGCTGTTCGACGAGATCGAGAAGGCCCACCAGGAGATCTACAACACGCTCCTGCAGGTCCTCGAAGACGGCCGCCTCACCGACGGCCAGGGTCGTACGGTCGACTTCAAGAACACCGTGCTCATCTTCACCTCGAACCTGGGTACCTCGGACATCTCCAAGTCCGTCTCGCTCGGGTTCTCGCAGGGAGGCGACACCGCCAACCGGTACGAGAAGATGAAGCAAAAGGTCAACGAGGAAATGAAGAAGCATTTCCGGCCTGAGTTCCTGAACCGGATCGACGACATCATCGTCTTCCACCAGCTGACCAAGGACCAGATCATCCAGATGGTCGATCTGATGGCCGCCCGGGTCGAGAAGCAGCTCAAGGCCAAGGACATGGAGCTCGAGCTCACGCCCAAGGCCAAGGCGCTGCTCGCCAAGCGTGGCTTCGACCCGGTGCTGGGCGCGCGGCCGCTGCGCCGCACGATCCAGCGCGAGATCGAGGACCAGCTGTCGGAGAAGATCCTGTTCGGCGAGATCCAGGCCGGTCAGATCATCCTGGTCGACGTCGAAGGCTGGAACGACGAAGAGGGCGAGAAGGACGACAAGGCGCACTTCGTCTTCCGCGGCGAAGCCCGGCCCTCGTCGGTCCCGGACGCCCCGCCGGTGACCATCGGTGCCGGCTCGACCGAAGAGAACGGTGAAGCCGAGGGCGAGTAAAGCCCAGTCGGTTCCGGAAGTGCCCGTCGCGGGTTTGCCGCGGCGGGCACTTTCGCGTTCGCGCCCCGATCACGCGTGTCGTCCGCTCAATCACGCGAGTCGTCCGTCTGATCACGCGAGTTACGCGTCCAATCACGTGAGTTCGCCTTTCCGCGCAGAGGGCCTGCGTGCGTGGATGGGGAACTCACGTGATCAGGGACGTAACTCGCGTGATTGGACCCGGAACTCGCGTGATCAGACGGACGACTCGTGAGTGGCGAGGCATTGCATCTGCGGAACATTCAGTGGTGGAAGCGCACCTCCGTGGGAACTCTGGCCTTCGCGCCCTGATCGATATAAGGTCTACATTATGGTCGCCTGATGCGGTGGGAGATCGAACTTCACGACGAAGTGGATCGCTGGTTCGCGGCGTTGTGCCGGGAAGAACCGCGTACGGCCGACCGGGTCGAAGAGGCGATCGACATGCTGGCTCGTGAAGGACCGCGACTCGGACGGCCACTGGTCGACCGGATCAGTGGCTCGCGCAGGCACAACTTGAAAGAGCTGCGCCCGGCGTCGGCTGGGCACACCGAGATCAGGATCCTGTTCGTCTTCGATCCGTTGCGCAGGGCCGTGCTTCTGGTGGCCGGTGACAAGGCCGGAAACTGGAAACGGTGGTACGACGTCAACATCCCGATCGCGGAGGAGCGATACCGGCGGCATCTGGACGCGATGGAGGAATGCTGAAATGGGTCGGTCCTGGAAAGAGGTCAAGGCCGAAAAGCTCGCCGCGGATCGTGAGGCGGGTCGCGACGTCGAAGCCGCGCGGGCCGAGGCGCGAGAAGCCACTCAGGCGTACGTTCTCGGCTTTCGACTGTCGGAACTGCGCGAGGACGTGGGGCTGAGTCAGGCCGAGGTCGCCAAGCGGATGGGCGTGAGCCAGCCGCGGATCAGCCAGCTCGAGCAGGGCGATCCGAGCCAGATGGAACTGGACACGCTCCGCAGGTACATCGTCGCCTTGGGCGGCCGGATGCGGGTGGTCGCCGATTTCGACGATCACGACGTCACCATTTCGACCGCAGTCTGACGCGTTCCGGACTCCCGATCACGCGAGTTACGCGCCCAATCACGTGAGTTCGCCTTTCCGCACAGAGGGCCTGCGTGCGTGGATGGGGAACTCACGTGATCAGACGGACGACACGCGTGATTGGACGGACGACACGCGTGATCAGGGACGTAACTCGCGTGATCAGAGGCGGAACTCGCGTGATCGGGGGACGTGAGACGATGCCTTCGGGTCCGGGAGGGGGTCAGGTGGACGTTCTGGCGATCGATTTCGGTACCTCCAGCACGGTGGGGGTGCTTTCGATCCACGGCAGGGGGACGCAGGTCGTCGAGATCGACGGGTCGGTGACGATGTCGTCCGCGATCTACGTCGACAAGGACGGCACCGTCTTCGTCGGCCGCGACGCCGAACGCCGGGCCCGGCTGGATCCGAGCCGGTTCGAGGCGAATCCGAAGCGGCGCATCGACGAGGGCGCTCTCCAGCTCGGTGAGGTCACGCTGCCGATCGCCGACGCCTTCGCCGCGGTCCTGCGCCGGGTCGGCGAAGAGGCCGAGCTGCTCCTCCAGCGCCTGCCCGCGCAGGTGCGGATCTCCCATCCCGCGGGCTGGGGCCCGGATCGCAAGCAGATCCTCCGCGACGCCGCGCTCAAGGCCGGTTTTCCCACGACGGTGCTCATTCCCGAGCCGGTCGCCGCGGCCGCGCATTACGCCTCCCTCAACCACGGTCAGCGGCCGCCCGGTCCGATCGCGGTGTACGACCTCGGGGCGGGCACCTTCGACTGCGCGGTCGTCGGTGTCAGTGCGCAGGGGTTCGCCGTGCTCGCCGAGGACGGCCTGCCCGATCTCGGCAGTCTCGACATCGACCAGGCGCTGCTGGTGCACATCGGCCGCGAGGTGTCGCATTCCGAACCCGCGCGGTGGCAACGGATCCTGCGCCCGCAGTCGGTCAGCGACCGCCGGACGCGCCGGTCGTTGCTGCAGGATGTCCGTGACGCCAAGGAAAGCCTGTCCCGGCACCAGCAGACCGAGATCCCGATGCCGGAGCCGTTCGGCGACGTGCGGGTGACGCGGACGGAGCTCGAAGCGCTCGTCCGGCCGAGTTTCCTGCGCAGCGCCGAGCTGCTGGCCACCACGATCCGCCGCGCCGGGCTGTCCCCGGACCGGCTCGGCGGCGTCTACCTCGTCGGCGGGCCGAGCCGGATGCCGTTGCTGGCGAGTCTGCTGGCGAATCAGCTCAGGATCGCGCCGACCACGCAGGATCAGCCGGAGACGGCGGTCGCGTTCGGGCTCCACCACGTGCCCGCGGGTGGCGAGGACTCCCAGCTGACCGTGCCCGCCTTCGCGCCGGTCGCGCCGCCGGTGCGGCAACAGCCAGTGCAGCAACAGCCAGTGCAGCAACAACAACCGCGGCGCCCGCAGCCGCCGCGCTGGACGCCGCCTCCGCCCCCGCCGGGCCGGAGCTGGCAGAAGCCCACGACGTACGGCGTCATCGTGCTCGCGCTCGCGGCGATCGTGACGACGATCGCCCTGCTCGGCGGCGGCGAGGAAGCGCCGGTCGCCGGACCGGCTCCGGCGAAACCGGTGAGCTGCGACCAGCCGGGGACGAAGGACGCGCAGGGGTTCACGGACTGCCTCCGCCGGATCGCCGCGGTCGTCCCGAAGGGGGACGACTGCCGGGAGGCGCCGGACGCGGCCGCCACGGTGGGGGCGTCGTCGGCGGTCACCTGTGTTTTCAAGGATGACAAGGCGTCGAACGCGATCAACTACTACCAGGGCGTCGCGATGACCGGTCTGGAGGACGGCGTCCGGCAGCGGATGACCAAGGGCGAGCCCGTGGAGGGCACTTGGGCGGCCGACGGGCTCCGTGGGCGGTACTTGGCGGGCGCGGGCAAGCGAAGCGGCATCGTGCTCTTCGGGACCGAAGACGCGCCGTTGAGCGCGATGCTCGTCTCGACCCGCAGCGACGGCACCTCGCGCACGACCGCGGAGATGGTCGAGTTCTTCACCGCACAGCTCAAGCCCTGATCAGTGCAGGGTGCCCGCCGGTGTCGAGAGATCCTCGGTCACCGAAAGCGCGGTGTCCACGATGATCTCCAGCGCCTCCGCCGCGCGGTGCACGGCCAGGCTCGGCGCGGTCGTCCGCGCGGCCTGCTCCGGCGTGTACGGCACGTGCACGAAACCGCCGCGTACGCCGGGAAAGTCGTTGTCCAGCAAGTGCATCAGCCCGTAGAAGACCTGATTGCACACGTAAGTCCCGGCGGTGTGCGAGACCGACGCTGGAAGTCCCGCGTGCTCGATCGCCGCGACACACGCTTTCACCGGCAGAGTGGTGAAGTACGCGTTGGGCCCGCCGGGGATCACCGGGACGTCGACGGGTTGTGAGCCCGCGTTGTCCGGGATGCGGGCGTCGATCAGGTTGATCGCGACGCGTTCCGGGGTGACGCCGGGGCGGCCGCCCGCCTGTCCGACGCAGACCACCAGTTCCGGCCGGTACTCGTCGATCGCGTCGCGCAAGGTGACCAGCGAACGCGAGAACACGCACGGCAGTTCGACGGCAACGGCGTCGTGCCGCCGGCCGGTGAGCAGGGAAACCGCCTGCCACGACGGGTTCACCCGCTCACCGCCGAACGGTTCGAAACCGGTGAGGAGCACTGACGTCATGCCCTCACCCTAACGTGTGACGACGGTCAGGCAGCAGGCTTGAGGTCTCCCGGGTAGAGGAACTCGGGCGCCGGTTTGGCGTTGCCGTAGAACCACGCGTCGAAGAAGCCCTGGAGGTCCTTGTGCGCGACGCGTTCGGCGAACTTCTGGAACTCCGGCAGGCTCGCGTTGCCGTCGCGGTGGATGGCGGGCCACGTCTTCAGGACGCGGTCGAACGGCACCGCGCCGATGTAGTTCTTCAGCGCGTGGAGTGCCACCGGGCCCTTCGAGTAGACGTACGTGAACTCGTTGCCGGGCCCCATGTCGTACAGCTTCCCTGCCCAGAACCGGTCCGTCGCCTTCTGCACGGCGGTCAGGTAGCGCGCCTTGAGGTCCTGCCCCGACTTCGCCTCGGACCAAAGCCATTCCGCGTACGAGGCGAAGCATTCGTTGAGGCAGACGTCCTTCCACTTGTCGACGGCGACCGAGTCGCCCCACCACTGGTGGGCGTTCTCGTGCACGATCGTCGGGACGTTGCCCGCCGCGCCCGAGTAGATCGGCCTGCTCAGCGTCTCCAGGGAGAAGCCGATCGGCTCGGCGAGGAAGATGCCGCCCGCCGCGTCCACCGGGTAGCGCCCGAACTTCGACGCCAGGAAGTCGATGATCTCCGGCAGCCGCGCCTCGGCCTCCTTCGTCGCCGCGGGGGTGCCGGGAGCGTAGGCGTTGACGACAGGGGTGCCGTCGGACAGCTTCGTCCGCTCGAACTCCCATTTGTCGATCGCGACCGTCGTCATGTACGGCACGGCCGGGGTCTCTTCTGCCCAGACGTACGTGGTGTTCTTCCCCGAAGCGAACTGCCCGCGCTCGCGGCCGTTCGAAATGACGCCCCATTCCGAGGGAACGGTGACCGCGAGGTGGAAGGTCGCCTTGTCCCGCGGGGTGTCGTTGACCGGGTACCAGGTGGTCGCGGATTTCGGCTCGCCCGCGACGAACGCGCCGCCGGATTTCGCGTACTGCCAGCCGTTCTCGCCCAGTGACGGATCCTCGATCGGCCGCGGGACGCCGTGGTAGGCGATCTCGGCGGTGAACCGCTCGTGGTTCCGCAGTGACCGCGCCGGGGTGATCACGAGTTCGTGGTCACCGGTGCGGGTGAAGGCCGCTTTTCGCCCGTTGACCTTGACCGAGTCGACGGTCAGCCCGCGCAGGTCGAGATTGAACGAACTCAGCGCCTGGGAGGTCCGGCCGGTGATCGTCTGGAGGCCGGTGAGCTGTTTGGTGGCGGGCTCGTAGCCGATTTTCAGGTTGTAGTCGCCGACGTCGTAGCCGCCGTTGCCGTCCTGCGGGTAGTAGCTGTCGCCCGCGCCGTCGGCGCCGGGTTTCCCGGTGTCGGCGAGGGCGGTCCCGCCGCCGAGGACACTCGCGGCCAGAACGGCGGCGATGACGGCCGTACTCCGGTACCTCATTCACGCTCCCAGTCGATCGGCTGTGACTCGGTCACGAACACTTGGTCAGAAACGTAGCGCCGTGACCTCGGCCGTCCGCCCGGAAAGATCCTTCGTGCCCGGATAATCCCCACTTCCGTCGCCTGATCGGAGTCCGGAACCCCGACAGCCCGCTTTGAGAGACACAGCCTGATGGGGCTATCCGTTTGCGGCTTCTGGAAAGCTGGGGGCGTGCGTGTGACGCTGCTGGGCCCGGTCGGAGCGGAGGCCGGTGACGGCACCCCGGTCGACATCGGCGGTGCCCGCCTCCGCATGCTCTTGGCCAGGCTCGCGCTGGACGCCGGCCGCGCGGTCCCGGCGACGGCCCTCGTCGACGGTCTCTGGGGCGCGGAACCGCCTGCCGACGCGGCGAACGCGTTGCAGTCGCTGGTCTCGCGGTTGCGCAAGGTCCTGCGTGCCGATGGCGTCGCTCTCGACTCCGGCCCTGGCGGCTATCGGCTGGACGTCGCCCGCGAGGACGTCGACGTGTTTCGCTTCGAACGGCTGGCGGCGGAGGGCCGCGCGGAGTTGGCGGCGGGCCGGGACGCCGGTGCGGCCGCGGTCCTCGCCGAAGCGCTCGGGCTCTGGCGTGGTCAAGCGCTGTCCGACGTGCTCGAAGCCTCTTTCGCGCAGGCACCGGCGACCCGGTTGGAGGATCTGCGGATCGAAGCCGTCGAAGATCGCTTCGAAGCGGAGATCCGGCTCGGTGGGCACGGGCGGGTGCTGGCGGATCTGAAGGAGGCGGCCGCCCGGAATCCGCTGCGTGAACGGCTCGCCGGGCTGTGGATCCGGGCGTTGTGCGCGGCGGACCGGCAGTCCGACGCCCTCGCCGCCTACGAGGAGGTCCGCGCGGCGCTGGCCGACCAGCTCGGCGTCGACCCGTCGGCCGAACTCCAGGAGATCCATCTCGCCGCTTTGCGTGGTGAGCTCGGCCCGCCGCCCGCGGCCGTCGATCACCTTCCGGTCCGGCTGACCAGTTTCGTCGGCCGTGACGACGAGTTGAAGCTGGTCGCCGAGCTCCTCGCGGGCGCGCGGCTGGTGACGCTCGTCGGGTCCGGCGGCGCCGGGAAGACGCGGCTGGCCACCGAGGTCGCGACGCGGCATCCGGCCCACGCGCGGGGACGCGTCTGGTTCGTGCCGCTCGCCGGCGTCCGCGACCCCGGCGACCTGCCCGGCGCGGTCTTCGCCGCCCTGGAGCTGTGGGATCTCGGCCTTTCGCACGGCGGCGATCCGATGCGGCGTCCGGTGGACGCGCTGGCCAGGGTCGTGGAGACGCTCGGCGCCGGCGAGTCGGTGCTGGTGCTGGACAACTGCGAGCATCTGGTCGACGCGGCCGCGGAGCTGGCGAACACCCTGCTGCGCCGCGTGCCGACGCTGCGCATCCTCGCGACGAGCCGCGAGGCGCTGGCCATCGACGGAGAGACGCTGTGCCCGCTCGGCCCGCTGTCCGTCCCGGACGGGACGCCGACCGTCCCGCAGGCGGCCGAGGCGGGCGCGATCCGGCTGTTCGTCGACAGGGCGGTGGCCGTGCGCCCGGACTTCCTCCTCGACGAGTCCACTGTGGACGCGGTCGCGCAGATCTGCCGACGGCTCGACGGCATGCCGCTGGCGCTGGAACTGGCCGCCGCGCGGCTGCGGTCGATGACCGTCGCGCAGATCTCGCAGCGTCTCGACGACCGGTTCCGCCTGCTGACCTCGGGCAGCCGGACGGCGTTGCCGAGGCAGCGCACACTGCGTGCCGTCGTCGAGTGGAGCTGGGATCTGCTCGACGACACCGAGCGCGTGCTCGCCAGGCGGCTTTCGGTATTCGGGGCGGGTGCCGAGGTCGAAGCCGTCGAAGGTGTCTGCGCCGGAGACGGCCTGGCCGCCGAAGACGTCCTGTACGTCCTCGGATCGCTCGTCGAGAAGTCTATTGTGGACGCGATCACCGGCGATCACGGCGAGCCGCGGTACCGCATGCTGGAGACCATCCGGGCGTACGCGGCGGAACGGCTCGACGAGGCCCAAGAGCGAGAACAGCTCACAAAGGCTTATCACCGCTACTACGCCCAGCTCGCCGAACGGCTGGAGCCGATGCTGCGGACCGCGGATCAGCTCGTCGCCATCTCCCGCTACGACGCGGAACACGGCAACATCGTGACAGCGCTTCGCCAGGCCATCGACGCGGGCGACGCGGAAATGGCGACGCGCCTGTTCGGGAACACCTTCTGGTACTGGCTGGTGAAGGGCGACAGCGACCGAGTCGAGTCCTTCGTCGCCGAAGTGCTCGGTTTCGGCGACCGGCTGGAGGAGGACTTCGCCGCCGCGTTCCGGGCGATGGGCGAGATCACCTCGATGGTGCCGGGAGCAGGCGACCGCGAAGCCGTGCGGGAACTCATCGAAGACTGCGTGCGGACGAACGCGCACACCCGGTTCGCCGGGCTGGCCATCGGCCTGCCGATGCTGGCCTTCTTCAGCCAGAACAAGGAACTCGCGCATCGCGAGGTCGAGAGGGCGCTGGCGAGCCCGGACCCGTGGGCAAGGTCGGCGGGGTCGTGGGCGTGCAGCTTCATCCTCGCCGACGACGGCGACCCCGAGGGCGCGGACATGGCCAGGGACAGGGCCTACGAAGGGTTCACGGCCGTGGGCGACCGCTGGGGAACCGCGATGGCCGTGGGCATGAAGGCGAGCGACATCTCGATGTCGGGCGATCACGACGCCGCGCTCGCGCTGTACCGGCGAGGCCTCGACCTCGCGCTCGAACTGGGGTCGCAGGACGACGTGATCCAGCAGCGCTGGCGGCTCGCGACGGAGTACGCGCGGGCCGGTGACCTCGACACGGCGATGCGCGAGATGCGCGACGCGGAGCGCTACGCGATCGACACGGGCAACGACCAGCTCGCGGTGATGGTGCTGGTGGGGAAGGCCGATCTGCTCTGCCGCGCCGGACGCGTCGACGAGGCACGCGCGGTCGGCGCCCGGTTCCGGGAGCTGATGGAGACGGTGCCGATGCCGGGCATGTTCGGCGACGAGTACGGCGGGTACATCGACACGGAGATCGCGCTGGCCACCGGAGATCTGGACGGTGCCGAGCGCGGTGCCGCGATCGTCGTGAAGTCCACCGCGGAACGCGGCGACATGCCCGATCTCGGGCGGATCGTCGAGGTCTGCGGGCTGGTCCGGTTCCGGCAGGGGCGGCCTGAGGCGGCTGTCCGGCTGCTCGGCGCGGCGAAGCTCCTGCGCGGCAGGCAGGACCTCGGGGAACCCGGGATCCGGCAACTCATCGAAGACCTGAAGGAGCACTTCGGCGAGGAGCGCTACGAAGAGCTGCTCGTGCAGGACGCCGGACTGTCGCGTCCGGACCTGGTGGCCTGGATCAGCGCCGAGATGGGGTCGTGAGTGGCGTTTCGGGTCAGAACCCGAAACGCCACTCACGACCCACGCGCGTTTCCCCTGACCCCCGTCAGACGCGCTTCCGGTAAGCCCACGTGGCGAGCGGGAAGAAGACCGCGATCGCGGCCGCCATCCAGATCAGCGCCCCGGTCAGCGGGCCGGCGACCGGACCGCCGTTCATCAGCCCGCGCAGGACGTCGGACATCTGCGTCACCGGGCTGATGTCGGCCCAGGCCTTCAGCCAGCCGGGCATGGTGCTCGTCCCCACGAACACGTTGCTGCCGAAGGTCAGCGGCATCAGCACCACGAACATCAGGCCCTGCACCGCGCCGGGGCTCTTCACCAGCATCCCGACGAACACCGAAGCCCAGCAGAACGCCAGCGCGAACGCGATGACGAGCACGATCGCCAGCGCGAACTCGGCCGGTCCGGTCTGGATCCGGTAACCCATGATCGTCGCCACGACCATCAGCACGGCGATGCACACCAGGTACCGCACGATGTCGGCCAGTACGGCGCCGATCAGCGGCGCGGACCTGGCGATCGGCATGGCCCGGAACCGGTCGAACACGCCCTTGGTGACGTCGGTGTTCAGCTGGACGCCGACGGTCATGCTGGCCTGCAGGATGTTGAACACCATGATGCCGGGCACGATGTTCTGGAGGTAGCTCTCCGTACTGCCCATGATCGCGCCACCGAACAGGTAGACGAACATGACCAGGAAGATGATCGGCGCGATGGTGACGTCGGCCAGCTGTTCCGGGTTCTTGCGGATCTTCAGGATCCCGCGCCAGGCAAGGGAAAGCCCGTGCCGCACGCTGCTCGACGGTGAAACGTGCCGTGGTGGTGCGGGCATCGCGATGGTCGTCATACCAGGCTCCCTTCCGGAGTCGTGTCCTTTGTGGACTGGCCGGTCTTCTTGCCGGTCAGCGCGAGGAACACCTCGTCGAGGCTGGGCAGCCGCAGCGCCAGCTCGTCCGCGGTGATCCCGGCCTCGTCCAGCTTGCGGACCAAGGTGGACAGCAGGACGGGGTCGGCGACGGGCGCGGTGAGCAGCCCGGTGTCGTCGTCCCGGTTCGGCCGGGTCCCGGTGAGCCCGGCCAGGATGCGCTCGACGGCGTCGAGGTCGCCGAGCGCGCTCGGCCGGACCTGCAGCGTCTGGCCGCCGGTCCGCCGCTTGAGCTCGTCGGCCCGCCCGTTCGCCACGACCTGACCGTGGTCGAACACGGTGATCGTGTCGGCCAGCTGATCGGCCTCCTCCAGGTACTGCGTGGTGAGCAGCACCGTCGTGCCGTCCGCGACCAGCGTCCGGACCACGGCCCAGACCTCGTTGCGGGCGTGCGGGTCGAGCCCGGTGGTCGGCTCGTCCAGGTACAGCACCTTGGGACGGCCGACCAGGCTCGCGGCGAGGTCGAGCCGCCGCCGCATCCCGCCCGAGTAGGTCTTGATCGCGCGCCCGGCGGCGCCGGTCAGCTCGAACCGCTCCAGCAGCTCGGCCGCGCGCTTCTTCGCGTCCGCCCTCGAGAACTCCAGCAGCCTGCCGATCAGCACGAGGTTCTCCGTACCGGAAAGGTCCTCGTCGACCGACGCGTACTGCCCGGTCAGCCCGATCATGCTCCGGACCGCCATCGGGTTCTTGACGACGTCGTGGCCGAAGACGCTCGCGTGGCCGCGGTCCGGCCGGATCAAGGTGGCCAGGATCCGGACGGCGGTCGTCTTCCCCGCGCCGTTCGGCCCCAGCACCCCGACCCCCTTGCCCGCCGGGACCTCCAGATCGACCCCGTCGAGCGCCTTCGTCTCCCCATAGTGTTTGACCAGGCCCTCGGCCCTGATCGCGTGAGTCATCGTTTCCTCCTGTGGATCTCGCCCCGTGGACAAAGGTGCATGCCGGGCCTGGCAGAGCGCGCACAAAGCGCTGTCAGCACCTGACAGGACCTGATACGCGCTGGTAGACGCGGCGTGAGGAGGTTGTGGAGGTGTTGTGGAGACCGCCGCCACGACGCCGGTGATCGGCATACTCGACGTCATGGTGATCGAAGAACGGGTGGTCCGACCGGCGCGCCGCGGTACCGGGCGGAAGCTGGCCGGTGGGCTGCTCATCGCGGCGATCGTGCCGTTCGCGGTGCTGACGGCACTGCGGCTGGTGGGCTACGACGGCAACACCTACACGATCGCGGCGCTCGCGCTGACGCCGTACGCCGGCATCGCGACGCTGGTGCTCGGGATCCTGGCGTTGGGACTTCGCCGCTGGTGGACCGCGGCCGTCGCGCTGGTACTGACCTGCACGATCGCGTCGATGGTGCTGCCTCGCGCGTTCGCGAACGAGCAGAAAGCGCTCGGCGGGAAGCACGTTCGCGTACTGGCGTCGAACCTGCTCGGCGGCCAGGCGGATCCGGCCGTGATCGTCGGCTACGTGAAGGAACACCAGGTCGACGTCCTGAGCCTGACCGAGATGACGCCCGAGTCGATCACCGGGCTGGACCGGGCCGGGCTCTTCGACCTGCTGCCGTACCACGTGCTGCACCCGGCCGAGTGGGCGTACGGCTCCGGGCTCGTGTCGAAGTACCCGCTCACGCCACTGAAACTGAGCGGCGATTCGGACGACAAGCAGCCCAGCGCGAGCGTGGACCTCGGCCACGGCGTGCGGATCGAGGTCGTCGCGGTCCATCCGTCGGCGCCGATGTGGGACAGGCACGCGTGGGTCGACGAGGCCAAGGACCTGCCGTACGCCGACGCCGAGCACGACATCCGGATCCTGGCGGGCGACTTCAACGCCAGCCTCGACCACGCGCTCTTCCGTGAGCTGCTGACCAGGGGATACGTGGACGCGGCCGATCAGCTGGGGAAGGCGTTGCAGGGCACCTGGACGAACGGGATGGTGCCGCCGGTGCCGATCGACCACGTGCTGGCGGACAAGCGGACGGCCATCGCGGACTTCAAGGTACTGGAGACGCCCGGTAGCGATCACGACGCCGTCTACGCGGAGGTCGTGCTGCCTTGAGGCTCGTGAGTGGCGATTCGGGTTAGAACCCGAATCGCCACTCACGAGGTGAGCAGCGCGTCCAGAGCCCTGAGTGTTTCGAGGCCGTTGCTCGCGAGCGAGACGCCGCGACCGTGCCGGACCTGCGGCTCGCGCGGGTTGATCCGGATCAGCGCACCGGTCGCGGCGCTGGCCAGTTCCGAATACCGCCGCACCGTCGGCACGGCCTGCCCGGCGCCGAGTTCCACCACCACGAGGTCGCGATGCGTGCGACGCCACGCGGTCAGCTCGTCGAGTTGGGCCTGGCTACGCCTGCCGAGCCAGTCGTAGTCGCCGAACATCAGGATGTTGGGCCGGGCCAGGCCACCGCAGCGCGGGCAGGACGGCAACGGCTCCAGCGCGCGCATCGTGTCTTCGTCGATCGGGACGTCGAGGTCGCCGGCGGGCCAGATCTCGCCGGTGCATTCGGCAAGACACTGCAAGTGGTGGATGGACCCGTGCGCTTCGGCGACGTGCGGGTAGCCCGCCTTCTGAAACTGTCCGTCCACATTGGACGTGAAGGCGCGCGTGCCGCCGGGTTTGCGCGCTCCCCAGGACAGCAGGAGACCGAAGCCGTCGTGCGGGACGGTGGCGCGGTACAGCGCGAGCCGGTGCCCGTAGAAACCCCAGGCCAGTCCGGGATCTTCGGCGAAATGCCGTGGGTCGGCGAGTTCGACGAAGCTGATGCCCAGCCGCTCGTACGGCGGATACGCCTTCCAGAAACCCTCGTCACCCCGGAAATCGGGCAGGCCGGAGTCGACACCCATCCCGGCACCGGCGCAGACGAGCAGCGCACCGGCGCCGTCGATCAGTTCCGCGGCTCGTTCGAGCTCACTCACCTGGCTCAGAAGCCTGGACGACCTCGAATTCCAGCAGATTCGCGCCGCTGGAGACCGGCTTCGCGCGCTCGCCCGCGTGCGCCTCACGCGCCGGGCCGGACGCCCACGCCTGGTAGGCCTCTTCGGACTCCCACTTGGTGTAGACGAAGTAGCGCGACTCGCCGGAGACCGGGCGGAGCAGCTCGAAGCCGAGGAAGCCCGGCTGGTTGTCGACGGCGTGCAGCCGCGCGGCGAACCGCTTCTCCAGCTCGGGGCCTGCGCCTTCGGGTACCTCGATCGCGTTGATCTTCACGACAGCCATGCCGCCAGCCTACGACGAAACTCTTTTGCGCCGCGATGTGATGCGTGGGACCTTCCCAGGGGATGGCTGACACCAAGATCCTCATCTCCGGAGCGAGTGTCGCCGGACCGGTGTCGGCCTTCTGGCTCACCCGGTACGGCTTCCAAGTGACCGTCGTGGAGCGCGCACCGACGCTGCGCCCCGGCGGCCAGGCCGTCGACCTGCGCGGAACGGCCAAAGAGGTCGTCCGAAGGGCGAGACGCTCGTCGACGGGAAGAACCGCACGAAGGCGACTCTCCGCGCCGACGAGTCCCGGTTCGTCCGGCATCTGGGCACGAGCCTGGCGTTCGTCGGCGCGTACGTCCTCGCCGGGGAACTCGCCGCGGGACTCGACACCGGGCTCAAACGCTACGAAGCGGTCATGCGCGAGTTCGTCGAGCAGACGCAGGCGATGGGGCGGGCCAACGCGGAGTCGACCTTCGCGAAGTCGCGGGCGGCGTTGCGGATGCGCTACCTGGCGATGCGGGTGATGCGGCTCAAGCCACACCGCAATTCGTCACCTGCTTGCGACAGTGCGCGAGGAGCGTCTGCCGCAAGTAGATGACGAATTGCGGGGGCGTCAGCCTCGCAGGGTGCCCGGCAGCAGTTCGGCGTCCGGCGGGATCGTCGTGCCGTGGAACCAGGCGTCGAAGAAGGGCCGCAGGTCCTGCTCCGAAAGCTTGATCGTGAACGCCTCGAAATCCGCCCAGGAGGCGTTGGCGTTCCGGTACGCCGCCGGCCACTCCTTCAGCAGCCGCGCGAACGCTCCTTCGCCGATCTTCCGCCGCAGCGCGTGGATGGCCAGGATCCCCTTGTCGTAGACGCCGTGGAACTCCTGCCCTGCTCCCATGTCGACCAGTTTCGACGCCCAGAAGTCCTTGCTGCCACCCATGATCTCCAGGGCGGCGCGGTAGCGGTCGTCCAGGTTCTCGTTGTCCCGCGATTCCTGCCACAGCCATTGCGCGTACGAGGCGAGGCACTCGTTGAGGCAGATGTCGGACCACGAATTCAGCGTCACCGAATCGCCGAACCACTGGTGTGCGGTTTCGTGCACCACGGTGATCAGGTCGGCCCATTTCGCATAGGTGGGCCTGGTCTGGGTCTCCAGCGAGAAATGGATGTCCTCGTCGAGGTAGATGCCGCCGGCCGCGTCCACCGGGTACGGTCCGAACTTCGAGCTCAGGAAGCCGATGATCTCCGGCAGCCGCCTGCCGGTGTCGCGCCGGTCTTCGGCACCCGGCGCGTACGCGTTCACGACCGGTGTCCCGTCCGGCAGTGCCATCCGGTCGACGGTGAACTTGTCGATCGCCACCGTGGTCAGATAGGCCGCCACGGGCGTGCGTTCCTGCCAGGACGTCGTGCTCCAGCCGTTCGCCGAGGTCTTCTGGATCTCGCGCCCGTTCGAGATGACGGTCCAGCCGTCCGGCACCCGCGCGGTGAGGGTGAACATCGCCTTGTCGCGCGGGGTTTCGTTGACGGGATACCAGAACGACGCCGAATGCGGCTCGCCGACGATGAACGCGCCGCCGTCCTTCGACTTCTGCCAGCCGTTCTCGCTGCCGCCCGCCTTGGGGGTCGCCGACGGGTCGCCGCCGTAGAGGATCTTCGTGCGGAAGGTGGTCCCGTTCCGGATCGGCTCGGCGGGCGTCACCACCAGTTCGAATTCGCCTTCGCGCGCGAACTTCGCCGGTTTCCCCTCCACTTCAACGGATTGGACCGTCAAGCCGCGTAAGTCCAAGTTGTACCGATTGAGGTCTTGGGTCGCTTTCGCGATCACCGTGGTGTCGCCGTCGAGACGCCCTTTCGCGGGGTCGTAAGTGATCCCGACCTGGTATTCGGCCGCGTCGTAACCGCCGTTGCCGTCCATCGGGTAGTACGGGTCGCCCGCGCCCGAAGCGCCGGGAGCCGGGTTCATCGGGGGCGGCGGTGGGGGCGTGGCAGGCGGAGGATCGGCGGTACAGCCGATAATCAGGGCGCAGACCAGCCCCAGGACCAGGCCGGCGGCGGGGACACGGCTGCGCATGGAGGGGAGCTTAGTGGTGATCCAGCGCGACGGGTTGATCACTTTCGGCGGCGACGGGCCGCCGATCGTCCTGCTGCACGGGCTCATGGGCAGGGCGACGACGTGGTGGCGGGTCGCGCGAAGGCTCGAACCGTACGGGCGTGTCCACGGCCTCGACGCGCGTGGCCACGGACGCGGGCCGCGCGGCGGGCCCTGGCGCACCGAGCGGTTCGCCGACGACGTCGCCGCGGTGCTGCGGACCTTCGACGAGCCCGCCGTCCTGATCGGGCATTCGATGGGCGGCCTGCACGCCTGGGTCACCGCGGCGATCCATCCCGGCCTTGTCCGCGCCGTGGTCTGCGAGGATTTCGCGCCGGATCAGCGAGGCCGGACCGTGGACACCTGGCGCGGGTACTTCGAGTCGTGGCCGGTCCCGTTCCGGTCGCTGGCCCACGTGCGCGAGTTCTTCGGCGAAACCGGCGACTACTTCATCGAATGCGTCGAGGAACGTGAGGACGGCTACCACCTGATCGCGTCGCTCTCGGACCTGTACGAGATCGCGGCGGAATGGGGACGGCGCGATTTCTGGGGGTTCGTCGAACGCGTGAAATGCCCGCTGCTCGCGATCGAGGGCGAGCGGACCGCGATGCCGCACGGCCAGCAGGCCGAGCTGGCCGCCCGCGTGCCCGGCGGCCTCGGACGGCACATCGTCGTCCAAGGCGCCGGGCACGTGGTGCACGACGAAGCGCCGGAGACCTACCTCGGCGCCGTCGAAGCGTTTCTCTCCGACGTCATCGGTCAGCCCTTCGCCGGCTGAGCGTCGATCCAGGCGCGGCTCTGGTCGACGTCGACCTCGCCCAGCAGGAACCGGCCGCCGTATTCACCGGCGAGCCGTTCGATCACCGGCGTCATCTGGCGGCACGGCGGGCACCAGGTGGCGCCGTGGGGCACAACGTGGCCTACACCTGCATCGGGCCGGTTCTCGCCGGGCTCGACGCGGCGATGCATCGTCCTGCTGGGGGTGAGCGACGGGGGTCCACGGTCTGGCGCCGGCCGCCGCGAGCCTGTGGGGCCTGGGGTTCGGCGGCGCGCCGACCGCCTTCCAGGCCGTCACCGCCCTCATCGCGGGCCCTGCGGCCGACGCCGCCCAGTCGCTCACGATCGCGGCCTGGAACGGCGCCGTCGCAGGGGGAGCGCTCATCGGCGGATTGCCGCTGCCACTGGGAACGGGCCTGCTCCCTTGGTGCGCCGCCTTGGTCGTCCTCTCGCCACTGCTGTTCAGCCGGCGAGTCGTGCTTTCAGCGCCCGCGGATCGGTACCGGACCCGACGATGAGCGGCCAGACGTCGGAGCCGAGGAACCCGGTCTCGTCGGTCGCCGCGGTCGCGCCGCAGGTGTCGCGCTCCAGCCCGTGCCGCGCCGCCACCGCGACGACGGCGTCCTTTGTGGACTGTCCGAACAGGCCGTCGACGGGCACGGCGAAACCGCGTGCCCGCAGGAGTTCCTGTGCCGTCCGCACGCGCGGCCCGCTGTCACCGGGTTTCAGCAGCGGCCACTCCGGCAGGTCCACCTTGGGCGAAGCGGTGCCCAGCAGCTTCCCGACCTCGGTGCGCAGCTCCGGAAGCCGGTTGTACAGCACGGTTCCCGGGCATTCGGTCGAGTTGAAGTCGCGGTGTCCCTTGATGAACTCCGGCGAGATCCCGTACTGCGAAGCCATGTACGCGACCAGCTTCACCAGCGAGTCCCAGAGCGCCGGAGTGACGTCCTCTTTGCTGTAGAGGCCTTCGTTCTCGATCCCGATGCAGGTGCTGTTGTTGTTGCCCACGTTCGCGCCCAGCACGTGCTGGGTCCCGCCGCGCAGGATCTCCAGGCTGCGGTGCCTGCCTTCGGTGATGTGCCCGCCGCGGCTGTTCGTGAACTGCTGGCCGGTGTCGATCCAGCCGCGGGTGTCCATATGGAAATTCTGGATGGAACGTGACGCCCAGAAGGCGTGTTCGAGCGTGTAGTCGGTGACGTTCCCCGGGTCGACCGTGTGGTGCACGACGATGTACGTCGGCTTGTGGTTCTGCACCTCGATCGCGCCGTTCGGCGGCCGCGCGCTCCACGCGGACGTGCCGTAGATCTTCGGTTCTGCCACCCCGGACGCCGCGTTCGCGGCGGAAATCGTTGCTGTCCCCAGTAGCCCGACGGCGCTTACCGTCAGGCCGCCCTTGAGCGCGGTACGTCGGTCGAAGTCGGCCACGGGCGAAACTCCCATCATGCGCGTTGGCCGGAAAACTAACCCGCCATCGCGCCGATGACAACCATTGACCAACTTTTGTCGTAATGCGTTAGTGTTCGCCAGGGAGTGCGAACAGGCCATCCCCGGTCTGTTCGAGCAGGCCGTCGACCAGCAGTGAGTCGAGGCAGCGGTCGCGCTGCCCGGATTCGCTCCAGACGAGATCGAGCCGCGCCTTCTCGACGGGACCTTCGCTGCCGCGCAGGACGTCGAGCAGCAACCCGCGCACCTGACGATCGGTCCCGGCGAACTTCTGGACCTGCTTCGCGGGCCCGGCGTAGGCGGGTCTGCCCGCGTGCTGCCAGGCGCAGTCTTCGTAGATGGGGCAGTCCGCGCACCGCGGTGACCGCGCGGTGCAGACGAGCGCGCCGAGTTCCATCAGCGCCGCCGAAAGCTTCGCGGCGGGCGCGTCCTCCGTCGGCAGCAGCGCTTCGACGTCGGCCATGTCGCGGGTGTTCGACGGCGGCCCGGCGTCACCCGCGCCGTGCACCGCCCTGGCCACCACGCGCCGGACGTTGGTGTCCACCACCGGCGCCCGCTTGCCGTAGGCGAAGGCCGCGACCGCGCGCGCCGTGTACGCGCCGATCCCCGGCAACGAGAGCAGAGTGTCCACATCGGACGGAACGACGTCGCCGTGGTCGGCGGCGATGACGGCCGCGGCGGCATGCAGCCGCAACGCGCGACGCGGGTAACCGAGCTTGCCCCAGGCGCGCACGACCTCGCCCTGCGACGACGCGGCCAGCGCCGACGGCACCGGCCAGCGCGCCATCCATTCGAGCCAGATCGGCTGGACGCGCGCGACCGGCGTCTGCTGCAACATGATCTCGCTGACGAGTACGCCCCACGCGGTGCACTCCGGCTCACGCCAGGGCAGGTCGCGGCCCACTTCGTCGAACCATTCGGTCAGCACATCCGCGTCGACGCCCACCGGGCCAAGCTTAAAGGTGCGACCCGCCAGGCCCGAAGGCGTCTCCCAAAGGGCGCTCCGCGCCCCTTCGGCGGGTTTCCGTCAGTACGCGACCTCGGTCAGGCGGCCCAGTTTCACGTCGTAGACGAAGCCGCGCACGTTGTCGGTGTGCGGCAGGAAGTCGCTGCGCCGGACGCGCTGCACCGACCGGCGCACGCTGTCCTCGACCTCACGGAACGCCTCGACCGACCAGGTCGGCCGGAGCCCGCTGGCGGCTTCGAGCTCGTCCTTGAAGTCGTCTTCGGTGACCATGGACAGGCCGCAGTCGGTGTGCTGGACGATCAGCACCTCGCGGGTGCCCAGTTTCCGCTGGCTCAGCGCGAGCGAACGGATCGTGTCGTCGGTGACGACGCCGCCCGCGTTACGCAGGATGTGCGACTCGCCCTGGATCAGGCCGAAGATCTCGAACACCCGGATACGGGCGTCCATGCAGGTCAAAATCGTCACCTGGAGCGATGGCCTCGGGGAAGAACGGTCACCAGGGGTGACATCGCCCAGCTCCTGATTGCGCTTGAGCAGTACGTCGATGGAGGTCACCGGCTCATTGGAACCGGGCGGGCCGGAGGAGGGCAACACTTCGGGGCTCATGTCACGGCCCGAACCAGCGCTCTTCGGCTGTCCGCGGCGGTGCCGACGTGCGGCCGACCCGCAGTTCCGTGGCCAGGGTGATCACCTTCGGCCCGACCCGGTCCGCCGAGCTGAGCAGCAGCTTGCCCGCCGCCTTGCCCTTCTCGAGCACCGGCTGGTGGACCGTGGTGAGCCCGGACCGTTCGGCCTCGGTGATGCCGTCGAAACCGGTGACCGTCAGATCCTGCGGCACGCGCAGCCCCCGGCGTTCGGCTTCGGCCAGCGCGCCGAGCGCGAGGATGTCCGAGGTGCAGATCACGGCGGTGACCTGCGGATACGCGTCGAGCAGCTGCCGTGCGGCCGAAGCGCCGTCGTCGACGGTGTGGTCGAAGCGCTCGACCACCGGCACGGTCGCCCAGTCGACCCCGGCCGCCGAGAACGCGGCGGCCAGCGCCTCCAGCCGGATCCGCTGGACGTGGAAATGCGCCGCGCTCTGCCGCTGGATGGAGACGAAGTCGTCGTTGCGCTCGCGGGCGAGCCGCATGCACAGCACGCCGATCTGACGGTGCCCGAGAGAGATGAGGTGCTCGGCCATCGCGGTGACCGCGGCCGCGTCGTCCGGGCCGACCCGGTCGACCCCGTCCACGCGCGGCTGGTCGACGATCACCGTCGGCACCGGGCGCTCCAGGACGGCGCCGAGATGCGGGTCGTCGTCGGGGACCGAATAGACAACGAAACCGTCGACGCCGGCGCGGTGCACGGCCGCGACGTCCTCGCGGCCGGGGCTCGCCGGGACCAGGTGCAGGCCGACGCCCGCGTCCTCGCAGGCCAGCGCGAGCCCTTCGAGCACGCCGATCGCGGCGGGGTCGCGGAAGGCGTAGGAGAGGTTTTCGGTGAGTAAAAGACCGACAGCACCCGCCTTGCGCGTCCGCAGTGAACGGGCCACCGGGTCCGGGCCCGGGTAGCCGAGGCGGCGCGCGGTCTCGAGGACGCGACGGCGCAACTCGGGAGACAGCTGGTCTGGCCGGTTGTAGGCGTTCGAGACGGTGGTCCTCGACACACCGAGCTCTGCGGCCAACGACGCCAGTGTCGCCTGCCTCCTGGTGCGGATAGGACGGCCCATCCGCAAACCGTAACGGTTCAGAACGTTTTGCAGAAGCATCACCCGACGTGTGGCAGGTCTCGATTCAGAGTGACCCTGGGTACAGGTCATACCAGCGCGGAGGGACCTGTCAGCCGTATGGGGTACAGTTGAATCTGACAACGGTTTCCATTACCCGGCATTGGGGACACCTGGCCTGGGCTTCCGCAGGAGTGCAGTAAATGAATTCCCGCCGTACTAAGAGTGTTTTCGCGGCCGTGTCGGCCTTGGCCGTCCTCGCGCTCGGCGCGACGGCTTGCGCGTCCGGCGACAAGGCGTCGACGAGCTCCGGCTCGCAGAACGCGTCCGCCGCGAACCCGGGCGGCGGCGAGAAGATCAAGGTCGTCGCCTCGACCGACGTCTGGGGCAGCGTCGTGACCGCCGTCGGCGGCGACAAGGTCGAGGTCACCTCGATCATCCACGACCCCTCGGCCGACCCGCACTCCTACGAGACCACCGCGAGCGACGCCATCGCCGCGAAGAACGCGAAGCTGACGCTGTCCAACGGCGGCGGCTACGACGACTTCTTCTCGAAGCTCGCCGACCAGGCCACCGGCGCGCAGAAACTGGTCGCCGTCGACATCGCCGCGACCGGCAACGAGAACGAGCACGTCTGGTACAGCCTGCCCGGCGTCGAGAAGATCGCCGACCAGGTCGCCGCGAAGCTCGGCGAGATCCAGCCCGCCTCGAAGGACGCCTTCACCGCCAACGCGACCGCGTTCAAGGGCAAGACCCAGGAACTGCTGAAGAAGGTCTCGGGCCTGGGCGGCTCGAACGGCTCGAGTGTCAACGTCGTCGCGACAGAGCCCGTCGCGCACTACCTCCTCGACAGCGCGAAGGTCACGGACGCGACTCCGCCCGCCTTCGCCGAGGCCGTGGAAGCGGAGCAGGACGTGCCCGCCGCCGCGCTCAACGAGGTCAAGCAGCTGATCGCAGGCAAGCAGGTCAAGGCGCTGATCAACAACGCGCAGACCACCACCCCGGTCACCCAGCAGGTCGTCGGCGACGCCAAGAACGCCGGGATCGCCGTCGTCGACGTCACCGAAACGCTTCCCCAGGGTGTGACCGACTACATTGCATGGATGACCAAGGAAGTGGACTCGCTGGCGGGAGCGCTGAAGTAGTGAGTTCCGTACCTGCCGAGGCTCGCCCCGCGGTCCATGTCCGCGGGGCGAGCCTCGCGTTCGGCTCCAGGACCCTCTGGTCCGGGCTCGACCTCGACGTCGAACCCGGCGAGTTCCTCGCGATCCTCGGGCCGAACGGCTCCGGGAAGAGCAGCCTGCTCAAGGTCCTGCTCGGTCAGCAGGGGCTGCCGGAGGGCACGGTCGAGATCGCGGGGCGGCGCCCCGGCGGGACGAACCGGCGGATCGGCTACATCCCGCAGCAGCGCGCCCTCGACGAAGGCCTGACGATGCGCGGGGTGGACCTGGTCGGCCTCGGCCTGGACGGGCACCGGTGGGGCACCGGGCTCTTCGGGCTTTCGAAACGACGTCAACTGGTGTCGAGGGCCATCGAGTCCGTCGGCGCCCAGGCGTACGCGAAACAGCCGGTGGGGCGGCTTTCCGGCGGCGAGCAGCAGCGGCTCCGCGTCGCGCAGTCGCTGGTCGGCGACCCCGAAGTCCTGCTGTGCGACGAGCCGCTGCTCTCCCTCGACCTCGCGCACCAGCGCGCGGTCAGCGAGCTGATCGACGAGCGACGGCGTTCGGCGGACACCGCCGTCCTGTTCGTCACCCACGAGATCAACCCGATCCTGTCCTATGTGGACAGGGTGCTCTATCTGGTGAACGGCCAGTTCCGGGTCGGCAAGCCGGACGAGGTGATGAACTCGGAGACGCTGTCCGAGCTGTACGGCACGCGGATCGAGGTGCTCAAGGTCGGCGGGCAGATCCACGTCGCCGGGGCGCAGAGCGCGCTGTGCGAGGACGAACCCCACCACATCGACGAACGGGCCAGCTAGCACCGTGGACAAGATGTTCGACTTCGCGCTCACCGGTGAGCTGCTCGGCCTCGACTTCGTTCAGACGGCGTTGCTCGCGGCCGCCGTCCTCGGCCTGGTCGCGGGGGTGCTGGGCCCGCTGGTGGTGATGCGGCGGATGTCGTTCGCCGTGCACGGCACCGCCGAACTGGCCTTCACCGGCGCGGCGGGTGCTTTGCTGCTGGGGGTCGGCGTCGAACTCGGCGGCCTCGCGGGCGCCGTCATCGCCGCCCTGCTGATCGGGATCCTCGGCGGTCGTGAGTCCGAACGCGACTCCGTGATCGGCGTGATCCTCGCCTTCGGCCTCGGCATGGGCGTGCTGCTGCTGTCGTTCTACGAAGGCCGCAGCGCCAACAAGTTCGGCATCCTCGTCGGCCAGATCATCACGATCGACTCGACCAACCTGAACCTGCTCGTCGGCGCGTCGGTCGTCGTACTGGTGGTGCTCGCGGTGATCTACCGGCCGCTGCTGTTCGCCACGGTCGACCCGGCGGTCGCGACGGCGCGCGGCGTGCCGGTGCGGCTGCTGTCGCTGATCTTCGCGGTACTCGTCGGGATTTCGAGCGCGCTCGGCGTGCAGATCGTCGGCGCGCTGCTCGTGGTCTCGCTGATGGTGACGCCGGCCGCGGCGGCCGCGCGGGTCACGGCGAGCCCGTGGAAGGCGACAGTGCTGTCGATCGTCTTCGCGGAGATCGCGGCACTCGGCGGGATCATCCTCTCGCTCGCGCCCGGGAAGCCGGTGAGCGCGTTCGTCACGGCGATCTCGTTCGTGATCTACCTGGTCTGCCGCCTCATCGCGTGGCTGCGCGGGAGGAACTCGCGGATCCGCGTCGAGCCCGCCGATCCGGAACCGGCGCTCAGCGCACCGGGTGCTCGGCCAATGCCTTCTTGACCGCTTCGAGGAAAGCGGGGTCGATGAACGCGAGCTGACCGCCGGCCACGCTGCGCTCTACGGCCTCGATGACCACGACGTTCGCGTTCACGAAAGCGTCGACGGCCTCGGCCTGTGGCGTCTTCTGGGTGAAGTGCGCCAGCATCGTCAGGTTCGTGAACGCGCCAGAGAGATACCGCGAAGACGCCTTCGTGAACGAGTCGCCGTAGATCAGGATCTTGTCGTCCACGGTCCCGATCAGCGGGCTCGCGGTGCGGTACACCGGCCGGTCGATGTCGCCGTTCGGCTCGCCCGCGCGCTCGACGACGCCGTCCGGGCGGAGGCTGTACAGCGTGTTCGTCTTCGTGCCCTGCTTGCTGATCAGCGGCGGCAGATCGGCCACGGTGTCGTACTGGCCGACGGGAACGCTGACCCAGGTCTGCGTGACGCCCGGTTTGATCGCGTTCGCGATGGCGCGCGTCATCACCAGCGCGCCCTCGTCGGCCCAGTGCGTGTCGTTCGGCGGGTACACCGGCCGCTGCACCCGGCCCTCGGACGCGCGCAGCTCGGGCCGCAGGTCGATCGCGCGCGCGTCCTTGAGCATCCGGTGCCAGGTGGCCGCCTCGGCCGACCGCGAGCAGTCCTTGCCGGGATAGGTGCCGGGCAGGAACTGCGGGACCATCGTCGACTTGTCCGGCGCGACGACGAGCTCGAACCGCCGCCCGGACTGCTCGACCGCGCGCCGCAGCTCGTTGATCTTGGCGATCGTCTCGGTCAGCGGACGGGACGGATCGCATTTCGCGTCCGCGTCGTAGCCGTAGTACAGCCAGCCGTCGCGGCCCTGCACCACCCGGCGGTAACCGGACGCGGCGTTCGGCGTCGGCCCCTGCGTGGGCGCGGTTTTGGACGGTGACGGCGCCGGCGGCGCGGGGATCGGGCCTGCCTGCTGCTGTGGCGGCGGCTGGTCCAGAGGGGCGCCCTCGCCGAAGACACCGCGGCTGATCGCGTCGGCGGCGGCGATCGCGCCCGGCCGGAACGACAGCTGGTCGATGGCCCAGGTCGGCAGATCGGTGAAGAACCCCCAGCCCTTGTCCAGGCCGGGGAAACTCGCGAGCTTGTGGTTCTCGATCTCACCAGGCCGCACGCCGAACACCCACAGCAACGCGGGGGTGGTGAAGAACAGGAGCGCGCTGATCAGCGCGGTCAGCTGCCTGCCACCGTGGCGGGGACGGTGCAACGCGTGTTCACGCGGAAGCCACGCCTCGTGGACGGCTGGCAGTTGCTGGGGTTCGGACGCCACCCCTCCACCGTAATCATCCCGTGTCTCCCGCACGTGAGAACCGCCCCCAAAGCGCGTTCAGCGGGCTAAACGCGATCCGGCCGCCGCACCTCCGCTGTCCTGAAGGTCACCTTTGAGACGATCAACGTCTCAAAGGTGACCTTCAGGACAGCGGGGGTCCTCGCAAGCGGGCCCACCACCCAGCTCCGTGCTCCGGATCGCGTTCAGCGGGCTAAACGCGATCCGGCGTCAGTGGAGCATCAGGAGGACCTGCAGCTCACCGACCAGGAAGCCGATGAGCCCGCCGACCGCGATGAGCTTCCACTCGTCCTGCCGGAACGCCGGCCTCAACAGGCCCTCGAACTCCAGCGGCGTCAGCCCGAGCATCCGCCGCTCGACGATCTTCGCGACGTCCATCGCCTCGGTCAGGTAGCCCTCGGCGTGGCGGATCGTCGGCGGCAGCCGCTCCAGCGCCTTCCGCGCGGCCGCCTGTTTGATCTCGTTCAGCCGCTGCCCGCCGACGGCCATCGCGACCATCGGTTTCGCGACGCTCGCCTGCCGATCGACGGCCTGCGACACGAGCCGTTCCACCAGCGAGTACAGCCGGTCCGACCGCGGCCCGCGCAGGACGGCGTCGAGCAGGTTCGGCACGGTGAGGATCTCGTTCGCGATCATCTCGCCGTACTGATGCGCGACCTCCGCCCGCCGCCGCTGGAACTTGCCCTGCAGGATCACCCGGCCGACGCGCACCGGCTCGCGCGGCACGAAGATCAGCTTGATCGCCAGCCAGTCGGTGAACAGCCCGATGCAGCCGCCGAAGATCGGCAGCACCCACGGCTCCTTCGTCAGCGCCCAGACGAACGCCTGCACGATGCCGAGCCCGAAGCCGAAGTAGATCCCCGTGCGCGCGATGAACGCCATCTCCGGCCGCGACGTCTCGCGGATGAGCCGGACGAGCAGCTTCTTGTCCCTGGTGAGCCGCTGCACGGTCATATGCTGGAAGTCGAGCACCTCGTCGAGGTTCGCGGTCATTTCTTCCATGAACTCGCGCACCAGCCGCGGCGTCGCCGACTGGACCTGCTTGATCAGCAGTTCCTGCGCCATCGTCGGCATGACCTCCCAGAGCCTGGGATGGTGCTTTTCGAGCACTTCGCGGGCGACCTCGTCCACGGCCCGCAGGAGCGGCTGCTCGATCTCGCGCGTGATGATCGCCGGGTCGATCCGGCGGAAGACCTCTTTGACGTCCAGCAGGTTCGACGTCAGCAACTCGGTCGCGACGGCCGCCATCCGCCCGCCGTGTTTGGGCACCACGCCCTGCCAGCCGAGGAACGGCTTGATCCCGACGAACTCCAGCGGTTTGAACATCATCTCGATGGCGACGCGTTTGGTGACGTAGCCGATCAGCGCGGCGACGAACGGGATCGCGGCGTACAGCCACCAATGGCGGGCGAGATCGTCCAGGACGGCGTCCACACGACCTCCTCGCTTCGCTCAGGGAAGGGGGAAACGGTATCGGGTGGCCGTCAGTGGAGCAGCAGAAGCACCTGAAGTTCACCGACGAGGCCACCGATCACCGCGCCGACGGCGATCAGTTTCCACTCGTCCTGCCGGAACGCCGGGCGCAGCAACTGCTCGAATTCGAGCGGGTTCAGCCGCCGCATTCTGTCCACAATGGTGTTCCGGACGTCGAGCGCGTTGACGGCGTAGCTCTCGGCGTGCCGGATCGTCTCCGGGATCCGTGCCGCCGCCTTCGCCGCCGCCGTCTGCTTCATCTCCTGGAACCGCCTGCTCCCGACGGCCATCGCGACGAACGGCTTCACGACACTCGCCTGCGCGTCGATGGTCCGCTGCACCTCGCGGGTGATCATCGTGAACAGCTTGTCCGACTTCGGCCCGCTCAACACGGCTTCGAGCAGGTTCGGGATGGTGATGATCTCTCGCGCGATCATGTCGCCGTAGTCGGCGGCGACCTGGTCCTTGCGTTTCTGGAACACGCCTTGCCAGGTGTAGAAGCCGAAGAACCGTTTCGGTTCGCGCGGCAGGAAGATCATCTTCAAGGCGATCCAGTCGGTGAACCAGCCGATGCCGATACCGAACAGCGGCAGCACGATCGGCGACTTCGTCAGCGCCCACACGAGCAGCTGCACGCAGCCGAGGGAGAACCCGAACACGATCCCCGACCGGGCGATGAACCGCATCTCCGGCCGCGAGATGTCGCGGATCAGCCGGTTGAGCAAGGCCTTGTCGCGCACGAGGTTCGTCACGACCATGTGCTTGAGGTCGAGCACGTCCTCGATGTTCTCGGCGATCTCGCCCATGATCTTCGTGATCGCGCGCGGCGCCTCGGCCTGCACGCGTTTGAGCAGCAGGTGCTGGGCGGTGTTCGGCAGCACTTCCCACAGTCTGGGCTGGTACTGCTCCATGACCTCGCGGGTGACGTCCTCGACGACGCGGAGCAGCGGCTGTTCGATCTCCTTCGCCACCTGAGCCGGGTCGAGCCT
The DNA here is from genome assembly GCF_003947325.1 of Amycolatopsis sp. WAC 01375. Classification (NCBI taxonomy): domain Bacteria; kingdom Bacillati; phylum Actinomycetota; class Actinomycetes; order Pseudonocardiales; family Pseudonocardiaceae; genus Amycolatopsis; species Amycolatopsis sp. WAC 01375. Next base: position 93,015 of record NZ_QHHW01000033.1, on the reverse strand, counting down.
GGCGAAGATCTCCTTCGGATCGACGAGGTTGCTCGTCAGCATCTCGGTGGCGGTGGCCGCCATCCGCTCGGCGTTCGCCGGCAGCACCCCCTGCCAGCCGAGGAACGGCTTGATCCCGACGAACTCCACCGGTTTGAACATCATCTCGATGGCGACGCGTTTGGTGACGTAACCGATCAGCGCCGCGATGAACGGCATGGTGACGTACACCGGCCAGTGCTCGCCGAGGTCGGCGATGACGGCGTCCACTTGAAGCCCCTCCCGCGTCTCGATTGAGGGGAACCTAGCCGCCTGTCCTCAATGGAGGAGTAGCAGGACCTGAAGTTCACCCACGAGCCCGCCGATCACCGCGCCGACCGCGATGAGCTTCCATTCGTCCTGCTGGAAGGCGGGTCGGAGGATCCCTTCGAACTCGAGCGGGGTCAGCTGCTGCATCTTCGTGACGATGGTGTTGCGGACGTCGAGCGCGTCAGTGGCGTAGCTCTCCACGTGTTTCACCGTTTCGGGGAGATACGCGATCGCCTTCTCGGCCGCCGCCTTCTTCATCTCCTGGTACTGCACGCCGCCGACGGTCAGCGCCACCAACGGTTTCGCGATGCTCGCCTGTGCGTCGATGGTCCGCTGCACCTCGCGGGTGATCATCGCGAACAGCTTGTCCGACTTGGGCCCGGTGAGCACGGCCTCCATCACGTTCCGCACGGTGAGGACCTCGTCCGCGATCAGCGCGCCGTAGTCCTTGGCGACCGCCTGGCGGCGTTTCTGGAACATGCCCTGCCAGCTGAAGAACAGGAACCGGCGCGGCTCACGCGGGTAGAAGATCATCTTCAGGGCCAGCCAGTCCGTGACGAAGCCGGTGACGAAACCGAAGATCGGCATGATCAACGGCTGCTTCGTCAGCGCCCACGCGACGAACTGGATCAGGCCGATGACGAAGCCGAACCAGATGCCGGACCGGGCGATGAAGCGCAGCTCCGGGGTCGCGACCTCCTTGATCAGGCGGCAGGTCAGCGATTTGTCGCGGACCATCGCGTTGATCAGCATCTCGTTGACGTCGAGGACCTCGTCGATGTTCGTCGACACCTCGCGCATCAGCCGCGCGACGACCTTCGGCGCCTGCGCCCGCACCTGATCGACCAGCATGCGCTGCGCCCGGGTCGGCAGCAGTTCCCACAGTCTGGGCTGGTACTGCTCCATCACCTCGCGGGTGACGTCTTCGACGGCCTTGAGGAGCGGCTCTTCCAGTTCCTTGACGACCTCGTCGGGATCGAGCCGGGAGAAGATCTCCTGCGGATCGACGAGGTTGTTGGTCAGCAGGTCGACGGCGGTGGTCGCCATCCGGCGCGAGTTGGCCGGGATGACCCCCTGCCAGCCGAGGAAGGGTTTGATCCCGACGAACTCCAGCGGCCGGAACATCATCTCGATGGCGACGCGTTTCGTGATGTAGCCGATGAGCGCGGCGATGAAGGGCATCGTGGCGTAGATGTGCCAGTGCTCACGGATGTCTTCGAGGATCGCCGAGATGTCCAACCGGGCCTCCCCTGCTTACGACCTGTCAACAATGCAGGATGCCATGTGATCGCCCCGTCGCACTCCGAGTGCAGCCGTTTGGCGGTACTGCCTGACGGGCCCCTGCTCATTAAGGTGGCCGCCATGGTCGCTCCTGAGAAGACGGCGCCTCAGGCGCCCTCAGCGAAATCGCCCCAATTCGCGGGCTCCGTGCGTGGCTACGACAAGCGACAGGTGGACGAGCGGCTCGCCGAACTGTCGATCGAACTCAAGCAGCTCTCGCGCAACCGCGACGAGGCCGTCGCGACCGCCGCCGAACTCACCAAGGCGCTCGGCCACGCCCAGAAGGAACTGGACGAGACCAAGGCCGCACTCGTGCGGATGAGCGCGAGCCCGTCCGGCGCCGGCGCGATGGCCGAACGTGTCCGCATGATGATGCAGCTCGCCGAGGAGGAGATCGCCGACCTCAAGGCCGCCGCGGAAGCCGACGCCAAGTCGACACGGGCCGAAGCGGACAGGTACGCCCACGAGACGCAGCGCGCGAGCGACAAGGCGGCCAAGGACGCGCAGACGGAACGCGAGAAGCTGCTCGCGGACGCCAAGGCCGAGATCGAGCGGCTGAACGCCGAGGCGGCACAGAAGCGCAAGGATCTGGACCTGGAGAGCGTTCGCACCCGCGCCGCCGCGGACAAGAAGGCCGAGGAGGCTTCGGCGGCTCGTCGCGCGGAGGCGGAGAAGGCGTCCGCGGACAAGATCGCGGAAGCCGACCGGGTGTCGGCGGAAAAGCGTGCCGAAGCCGAGCGGATCTCCGCCGAGAAGATCGCCAAGGCGGAGAAGTCTTCGGCGGAGGACATCGCCGCGAAGCAGGAGCAGGTCGCGGAGGCGCTCACCGACGCGAAGACCCAGCAGGCCGACGCTCAGCAGGCTCGGAAGCTCTCACTCGAACTCCGATCGAAGGTCGCCGAGCGCCTTTCCGCCACGGACGTCGCCGTCCAGGAGGCCATCCGGCTGCTGTCTCCCGCTCCCGAGACCACTGCTGCGCCCGAGGTCGCGAAGCCGGAAGCCGCCAAACCTGCGGCGTCCACACCGAAGCCGACTCCCAACAAGACCAATGGACCACGTCCTTCCTGATGCCTCAACGCCGGACGACGGCGAACAGCTCGTCGTCGATCCAGCCCCTGGTGTGCAGTTCGGTGCAGAACCTCAGGTAGGACTCGGCGAGCGCGGCACTTTCGCGCTCGTCGGGTTCGACCAGTGTTCCCTGGCCGAGCCCTTCGGACGCCTCGGTGAGCCCACCCGGCAGGATTCCCGCCGCAGCGAGCAGGGCGGCGCCGTAACCCGTTTCGGCCTGCGGTGACACCCGCAGGCCGAGCCCGGTGACGGTCGCCCTGATTCGTGTCCACAAAGGACTCTTACTGCCGCCGCCCGCCGCCAGCAGCGGTTCGGAGAGCGTGACGCCGAGACGGCGCAGATGGTCCAGCGCCAGCCGCTCGAGGAAGGCGACTCCCTCCAGCCTGGCGCGGTGCAGCTCCACCACGCCGACCTCGCCGCCCTTGCCGGTTACGAAACCCTCGGCGTCCGCGCTGGCGAACGGGAAGCGCTCGCCCTTGCGCCGCAACGGATACGCGACCACCTTCGCCGGGCCCGCCGCGGCCGCCGCCGCGTCGAGTTCGGGTAGGCGGCCCTGCCCGGCGACGGCCTCGCCGCCGGTGTTCGACGCGCCGCCGGGCAGCCACCAGCCGTCCGGATGACGGTGGCTGTACATCGCTCCCGTCGGATCCGGCACCAGGTTTTCGGTGACTCCCTTGAGCACGTACGTCGTGCCGAGGATCCCGACGAAACTCCCTGGCGTGACCGCGCCGGCCGCGAGCTGGCCCGCGCAGCCGTCCGTCATCCCGGCCACGACCGGGCAGCCTGCCGGGAGCCCGGCGACCGGACGGGCCACCGTGCCCAGCACGGTGGCCGGCGCGACCACCGGCGGGAGCAAGCTCTCCGGTACCCGCAAGGCATCGAAGACCTCGTTGGGCCATTCCAGGGCGAGCGGGTCGTAACCGCTTTTCAAGGCATGCGACCAGTCGCTCGCCACCGGCCCGCCGGTGAGTTCCCCGGCGATCAGATCGGGCGTGTGCCGGATCCCGGCGACGCCGGGGACGCGCTCGGCCAGCCAGGCGATGCGGCCGAGCGCGGCCGTGGCGGACACTCCGAAGCCGAGCCGCCGCCAGCGATCCGCGCCGAGTTCGGTGGCCTCGCGGTTGAGCTCGGCACCGCGCCTGTCGTCGTACATCAGCGCGGGCGTGACCGGCTCGCCCGAGGCGTCGACCCCGACGATCGTCCCCGACGTCGCGGCGACGGCCACCGCGGCGACCTCGCCGCCCCTGCCCGGCAGCTCGCCGGTGACCTTCGCCAGCACCGTCTTCACCGCGGGCCACCAGGACCGGGCGTCCTGCTCGCTGCGCCCGCGACCGTCGCGGACGGGCGCGGGCAGCGGCGCGGCGGCCGAAGCGAGAACGGTGCCGCCGCACACCGCGAGGGCACGGACCCCCGCGGTGGCGACGTCGATGCCGATCGTGACGGGGTGGTTCACGTGGTGACGACCTTCTCTCCCACTTCCTGCAGACTTTTGTCCTCTTCGATCGCCTTCGCCGTCTCCTCGGGCAATTTCAGGTAGCGCACCATGACCGCCGCGACCAGATACAGCGCGGCGAAGACGATCACCACGCCGGCCGCGCCCAGCGGGCCGAGGAACAGGCTGACGATCGCCGGCCCGACGAACGCCGCCGCGCCCGCGCCCAGGTTCAGCAGGGCCATCGCGCCGCCCTTGTTCTCCGGGGCGAGGGAGGGGAGCAGCGCCGAGATCGGCACGAACCCGGCGAGCGTGGCGCCGTACAGCGCGCCGACGAGCAGCGCGAGCCAGTAGTACTCCGCACCCATGGCGACCGGGACGAAGTAGAGCAGCAGGATCGAGATCGCACAGCCGATCGCGCCGAACCAGAAGATCGTGGTGCGCCAGCCGATCCGGTCGCTCAGCACGCCGAAGATCAGGTTGAAGAAGATGTTCGTGCCGTAGATGACCGAGACCAGCAGCAGCCAGCGGCTCTCCCCGAACCCGATGCCCTCGATGAAGATCGTCGGGAAGAACACCAGCATCCCGAATTCGGGGGCGGTGTTGATGACCCGGACGAGCATCCCGACGCCGACGCGGGGTTTCTTCCAGGCGATCGACACGCTGGAAACCAGGCTCTGCACCGGTTTCACGTCCGGAGGCGCGAGCCGCGTGTACCCCGTCCGCTGCCGGACGCCGAAGATCGCCAGCAAGCCGCCGAGCGCGAGCAGCACCACCGACACCCAAAGTGTGCCGTACTGGCCCAAAACCGGGTTCGTGAAGCTCGCGACCAGCGCGCCCAGCGTCGGCAACCCGCCGGTGAAGGCGAAGTAGAACCAGCCGACGGCCGCACCGAGCCTGGCGACCGGCGCCACCGCGGTGATCCAGACCAGGAAACCGAACGCGAACATCGGATAGCCGAAACCGCGGAGGCCGTAGAACACCAGCATCAACGGGTAGCTCTCACCGGAGACCGCGACCGCGAGGAACAGCACGTCGAACACCAGCCAGATGGCCAGGCCGATCATCATCACGCGACGCGGCCCCCAAAGGTCCGACAATGCGCCCGACAGCCACGACGCCAGCATCACGGCGACGCCGTACACCGTGATCACGTACGAGGCCTTGATCTCGGTGCCCGCGCCGTTGTCCGCCATGAACGGCGCGATGAAGCCCGACTCGACCCCGTCGCCGATCATGAACAGCAGCAGGCCGGCATAGCCGAGGAACAGCGGAGCGGGGAGACCCCAGCGGTTCAGTACGCGGGCGAACCCGCTCCCGGATCGCGATAACGGCGATGTTACCTGGTTCATGCACGCCTCCATGACGTCGTGTTCAGCGTATCATGGATCGTGTTAACTTAACTTTCAAGATGTTACATCGGTGGATTTTCGTGTTAGCCTCGCGCGCCCGGGTGGGGTTCCGGCGCTGACGATGGAGGAATCGGGACGTTGAGTGTCCCGATTCCTCCATCGTCGCGGGTGCGCCTCGGGTTTGGTCCTTCGTCGTTCACTCTCGGATCAGTCGAGGGGGAGGGTTCAGGACGTTCAATGTCCCGAATCTTCCCCGCTCACCTCATGGAGCCCAGGCAATGCCGTGCCCCGTGGGTGGGCACGACCACCCGCCCCGCTCACGGGGCACGCCGGCGCTCGCCGCCGGCCCGTGGACCGGCCGACCTGCAATGAAGGGGCCTTTCATAGCAAAATTTGCGATGAAAGGCCCCTTCATTGCGGTCCCGGCCCAGGCCCGAAGCCCTCAGAGCTCCGCGAGGTCCACTTCCACCTGGCTTCGCATCTCCTCGGCCAGGTGTTCCTCCACCCCGTCGTCGACGATCAGCACGTCGAAGTCGCTCAACGGCGCCAGCCGGTGCAGTGCCGCGCGTTCGGTCTTGCTGTGGTCCATCAGCAGAATCTTCGTCCGCGCGCTGGCCAGCATCGCGCGTTTCAGCATCACGATCTCCGGCTCCTGGTGGAAGGTCATCCGCGTGTTCATCGCCGACGTCGAAACGAAGGTCGCGTCGACGTTGATCCGCTCGATCGCCTCGAGGCTCTGCATGCCGAGGAACGAGTCGTGGGTCGCGGAGTAGTCGCCGCCGATGCAGATGAGCCGCAGGTCGGGCACGCCTTTGAGGAGTTCGATGGCGCCGAGGTAGTTCGTCGCGACGGTCAGCGGCGTGACGCGGTGCAGCATCTTCGCCAGCGCGAGCGCGCTCGTGGAGTCGTCGAGCAGGATCGACATCCCCGGTTCGACGCGGGCGAGCGCGTGCGCGGCGATCGCCATCTTCTCCTCGGAGTGCACGTTCATCCGGTAGTCGGCGTTGCTTTCGAAGACGGTCGACGGCATGGCCGACACACCTCCCCGGTATTTCCTCAGCAGGCCGCGCCGGACCAGCTCGTCGACGTCCCGGTGCACGGTCATGGTGCTGACGCCGGTCAGTTCCACCAGGTCGGCGATGGTGGCGGAGCCGGATTCGAAGACGTGTTCGGTGATCTGCCGCTGACGCGTGTTACGAGAGTGTGCGCTCGCACCGGCCGTCTTCTCATCGCTCATGGTGTCCAGTATCGCGTGCGCGCCGGCTGATTGAGGCGCAGCAGGCCGGTGCGCGTGCCGTCGATCGCGATCTCGGTGACGGCCGCGTTGTCGAGTCGCGGGAACACCGTGCGGTAGGTCTCGAGCGGGATGCCGAGCAGTTCGCACAACGTCAGTCTGATCAGCGTGTTGTGCGCGACGACCAGCACCGTCTCGCCCGGGACCTCGGCGGCGATGCCGCGCAGTGCCCTCGCTCCGCGGGCGGCCGCTTCCCCCGGCGGCTCCGAGCCGGGGAAGGCGCCGGCCACCGGATCGGCGAGAAACCTCGCGACCGCATCGGGATCCGAGGCGGCGAGCTCGTCCCGGGTGCGGCCTTCCATCAGTCCGAAGTGGACTTCACGCAGTTCGCCGACCACGCGCAAGGGGAGGCCCAACGCCTCGGCCGACGGCTCCGCCGTACGACGCGCCCGGCTCTGCGGCGAGCAGAACACCGCGGACGGCCCGGCCGCCGCGGCGAACCCGGCGAGTTCGCCCGCTTGCCTGACTCCCTCCTCGGTCAGCGCGACGTCGCTGCTGCCCGCGTACCGGTTCTCGGCGTGCCATTCGGTCTGGCCGTGCCGTGCCAATAACAACCGTGCGACCACGGGATCCCTCCTCGGGGCTTGTCCAGATCACATCATCGATGTTAACTTAACAGCATCGATGTGAAAGGAGATGCCGGATGGCACTCGCCGCGGTGGTGTTCGACCTGGACGGTGTCCTCGTCGACAGTGAACACCTTTGGGAGGAGAACTGGGTGGCGTACGCCGCCCGGCACCGGACCGAATGGACCGCTGAGGACACCGCGTCCGTGCAGGGGATGAGCGCGCCCGAATGGGCCGCGTACCTCGCGAAGCGGTCCGGCACGACGGAAAGCGCGGTCGAGGTCGAGCGTGCCGTGGTGGACGGCATGATCGCCGCGATCGAAGCGGGGGAGGCGCCTCTGCTGCCGGGAGCGGGCGAGATGGTCCGCGAGGTGAGCGCGAAGGTGCCGGTCGCGCTGGCGTCGTCGGCCGCCCGCCGGGTGATCGACGCGGTACTCGACAAGCACGGTCTCACCGGTGAGTTCGCCGCGACCGTCTCCAGTGCCGAGGTCGCCAGGGGCAAGCCGAGTCCCGATGTCTATCTCGAAGCCGCGGCCAGGCTCGGCCGGTCGGGCGAGGAATGCCTTGGCGTCGAAGATTCCAGCAACGGAATCCGCGCCGCCGCCGCGGCAGGGCTCACCGTGATCGCGCTGCCGAATCCGGTGTACCCGCCGAAGCCGGACGCGCTGGAGCTGGCCGCCGAGGTGGCGGAGAACAACGACGACGTCCGCCGCAAGCTGCTCGCGTACCTGTCCGGTGAATTCGCGGAAGCGAGCGGGCGATGACGGTCCTGGGTACCGCGGAGACGTTCAAACGCGATTGGCTCGACGGGTTCGTCACCGCCTACGGGCGTTCGGTGCGCAAGGTCCCCGGCGCCTATGGCGTACTGCGCCGGGAGGAGTCCGAACCCAAGGTGGCGGTGGTGATCGGCGGCGGCTGCGGGCACTATCCCGCGTTCGCCGGGCTGGTCGGTCCCGGTCTGGCCGACGGTGCCGTGGTGGGCGACGTGTTCACCAGTCCGAGTGCCGAGCAGGTCTATCGCACGGCGAGGGCCGCGGAGAGCGGTGCCGGTGTGCTCTTCGGCTACGGCAACTACCAAGGCGACGTGCTGCACTTCGGGCTCGCCGCGCGCAGGCTGGCGGCCGAGGGCGTCGAGAGCCGCACGATCCTGGTCACCGACGACATCGCCAGCGGTCCCGCGGACGCGCCGGAACGGCGTCGCGGCGTGGCGGGTGACTTCCTGGTCTTCAAGATCGCCGGTGCCGCCGCCGAACGCGGTGACGACCTCGCCGCCGTGCACGCGGTGGCGGAGAAGGCGAATGCCAACACTCGGACGTTCGGGGTGGCGTTCGGCGGGTGCACCCTGCCCGGCGCGTCCGCCCCGCTGTTCACCGTCGGCGAGAGCGAGATGGAGCTGGGGCTCGGCATCCACGGCGAGCCCGGCGTACGCACGGTCGGCAGGCTGAGCGCACGGGAACTGGCGGACGAACTGGTCGACGGTCTCCTCCCGGAACTGCCGGAGGGCGACGGCCGCGTGGTCGTCCTGCTGAACGGGCTGGGCCGCACCAAGTACGAGGAGATGTTCGCGACCTACACGCGGGTCCACGAACGGCTCGCCGCGGCGGGGCTCAGCCCGCTGCACACCGAGGTCGGCGAGTTCGTCACGTCACTCGACATGGCGGGTGTCTCGCTGTCGATCCTGGTGCTCGACGACGAACTCGCCGAGCTTTACGCCGCCCCCTGCGACACCCCGGGCTATCGGAGCACCGGCGCCGCGCTGGCACAGGTTCCACTGGAGTCCACAGTGGACTCGCTGCTGGCGGAGGCCGAACCGGGCAAGGGCATCGTGGACCGCGCGTTGACGGCGGCCCTCCACGACATCGAGGCCAACGAAGCCGAACTCGGCAGGCTGGACGCGGTCGCGGCGGACGGCGACCACGGTCTGGGCATGACCCGAGGTATGCGGGCCGCGGTGGCCGCCGCGCGGCGTGACGGAGACTCGCCGTCCACCGCCCTCCTGGCCGCCGGGACGGCGTTCGCGGACGCGGCGGGTGGAGCTTCCGGGGCCCTGTACGGGGTCCTGCTGGCCGAGACCGGCGCGGGTTTGCAAGGCCGGTCCGGAGGTGAGGTCACCTCGGCGGTCCTCGCGGACGCTGTGGACGGAGCCGTGACGGCCTTCGTCGAGCTGGGCAAGGCCGAGCCCGGTGAAAAAACCATGCTCGACGCCATCGAGCCGTTCAGGCTGGCGTTGCGCGAACAGGCGAAGGCGGGCGCCGACGTCCCGCAGGCGTGGCAGAAGGCGGCCCAGGTCGCGGTGAGCGCGGCCGAGGCGACGGCGGACCTGTTGCCCGCCAAGGGAAGGGCGGCACGGTTGGCACAGCGGAGCAAGGGACACCCTGATCCCGGGGCCACCTCGTTCGCGCTGCTCGTCACCGCGGTCGGCCAGGCGCTGGGAAAGGAAGACTGAATGCGGATCGTGGTGGCGGCGGACAACGCCGGGGTGGCGCTCAAGGATCAGCTGCGCGACCTGCTCCTCGCCGACGAGAGGGTGGACGAGGTCACCGACCTCGGCGTGGCCGACGGATCGGACGACAAGGCATACCCGTTGCTCGGCCTCGCGGCGGCGGAGACGATCGCACGAGGCGAGGCGGATCGCGGCGTACTGGTCTGCGGGACCGGGATCGGCATGGCCATCTCGGCGAACAAGGTCCCGGGTGTCCGGGCCACGGTCGCGCACGACTCGTACTCCGCCGAGCGGTCGGTCAAATCGAACGACTGCCAGGTGATCACCTTCGGCGCGCGGGCGATCGGCCCGGAGCTGGCGAAGAAGATCGTCGCCGAATGGGTCGGCTACCGCTTCGACCCGGCCTCGGCCAGCGCGAGCAAGGTCGCGCACATCACCGACTACGAGAAAGCCCACTGAACCGGCGTCGATTGCGTTCGCGGGTTCACCGACAGACACTGAGAAGCGCCCGATGCGGGCACGGAGAGAGGACGCAGAGTTGCGGATACTCGCTGCGGGAGACCATTTCGTCGGCACCGGCCTGCTGGCCGAGGCCGTCCGTGCCGAGATCGGCGACGGGCACGAGTTCTCGGAACTGACCTTGCCATGGCCGGTGGAGCCGTTCGGCCCGGTCGCGAACGTGCACGAGGCCAGCGGCACCGAAGAGCAGGTGATCGAGGCTTTGGCGGGAGCCGAGGTCGCGGTGACCCAGATGGCACCGTTCACCAAACAGGTGTTCGCCGCCGCGCCCGGCCTCAAGCTCGTGTCGGTGTGCCGGGGAGGCCCGGTCAACGTGGACCTCGCCGCGGCCACCGAGGCGGGTGTCGCGGTGACGTACGCGCCCGGCCGTAACGCCGGTGCCGCCGCCGAATTCGCGGTGGGGATGATCCTGGCCGCGATGCGCCGGATCTCGACCTCTTCGGCCGAATTGCTGGGCGGCACCTGGCGTGGCGACTACTACGCCTACGACCAGACCGGTCTCGAACTCGACGGGACCACCGTCGGCCTGGTCGGATACGGCGCGATCGGCGCGCGGGTGGCCAAGGTCCTCGTCGCGTTCGGGGCGAAGGTGCTGGTGGCGGATCCGTTCGCCGACCCCGCCAAGATCAGCGCCGACGGTGCGGAGCTCGTCGAACTGGACGACCTGCTGCGCCGCAGTTTCGTGGTGAGCCTGCACGCCCGGCTCACCGAGGAGACCCGGCATCTGATCGATGCCGCCAAACTCGCCCTGCTGCCGAAAGGCGCCGTGCTGGTCAACACCGCGCGCGGTGGCCTCCTGGACTACTCCCCGCTGCCGGAAGCCCTGCGCTCGGGACGGCTCGGCGCGCTCGCGCTGGACGTGTACGACGTCGAGCCGCCGCCCGCGGATTGGGCACTGCGGGACGCGCCGAACGTGATCGCGACCCCGCATCTCGCCGGAGCCAGCAGGCAGACGGCGGAGCGGGCGGCGAACATCGTCGCCGCCGAAGTCGGCCGGTACGCGCGCGGCGAGACGCTCGCGAATCTGGCGAACCCCGAGGTCCTGCGGCCATGATCATCGGCGTCGACATCGGCACGTCACTGACGAAGGCGGTCGTCTTCGACAAGGCCGGGATGTCCGTGGCGAGCGCCTGCACCACGTCCGAGGTGCACCACTTGCCGGGCGGGCTGGTCGAACAAGACCTCGACCAGGTGCTCGGCACCGTGGCGACGGTGGTGCGCAAGGTCGCCGCCGGGCTCGACGGCCCGGTCACCGCATTGGCCCTCACCGGTCAGGGCGACGGGTTGTGGCTGCGCGACGAATCCGGCGAGGCCGTGCGACCGGCGATCTCGTGGCTCGACGGACGGGCGAACTCGCTGCTCGCCAAATGGCAGGCCGACGGAGTGACGAGGGAAGTGTTCCGCCGCACCGCGTCGGGAATGTTCCCCGGCTGCGCCGCGGCGATCATGTCCTTTTTGGACGCTCATGAACCGGAGTCGCTGGACAGGGCGGCGGTGGCGGGTTACTGCGTCGACGCGGTGCTCCAGCGGCTGACCGGCGAGATCACCGTCGACGCGTCCGATGCTTCGCTGCCTTTCCTGAACCCGGCCACCCGGCATTACGACGAAGACGCCATCGCGGCCGTCGGGCTCTCTCACCGCCGAAGCCTGTTCGTGGAACCGGCGGCGCCGAAGACCGTCTTCCGTTTGGACGAGCGCGGGGCCGGGCTGCTCGGTCTTCCCGTCGGGCTGCCGGTCACCGCGGGGCCGTTCGACCTGCCCGCCAGCGCGATCGGCGCCGGAGTGCGACGAGCGGGCGACGGCATCCTCACCGCCGGCACCACACTCGCCTGCCAGGTCCTGACGGATTCGGCGGACTTCGATCCGGAGGGCGAGCCCGCGGGCATGTTCCTCTGCACGCCGGAGGAAGGCGAGTTCCTGCGGGCGATGCCGGCGATGGTCGGCACCGCGGGAATCGACTGGGTGTGCCGCCTGTTCGGAATCGCGGTCGAGGAGATCGGCTCGCTGCTCGACTCGAGCAGTCCCGGCGCGGGCGGCGTTCGTGCGCTGCCGTTCCTCTCCGCGTCCGGTGAGCGGGCGCCGTTCGTCGACGCTTCGGCAAGGGCGCAGTTCTCCGGGCTGAGCCTGGAGAGCGAGCGCGGCGACATCGTCCGGGCGCTGTGTGAGTCGATCGCTTACGCGGCAAGGCATTGCTTCGAGGCGGCCGGACTCACCGGCACGTTGTACGCCTGCGGCGGCGGGGTCCGCTCGCTCGAGTGGACACGGGTTTTCGCCGACGTTCTCGGACGGCCCATCGTGATCCCCGGCGATCCCGGGGTCGGGGCTCGCGGCGCGGTGATCGTCGCCGCGGACGCTCTCGGCGAACCGGTCGACCGGGAGCTCTGGGCGGAGAGCGCACGCGTCGTCGAGGTCCGCCCCGAGAACGTAGGGTTCTACGAGCAGGGCTACGCCGACTACCAGGCCTCACTGGCCGCGGCCCGCGGACTATGGAGGTTGTGACGGTGATCCTGGCCGAAGAACGCGCGGCGGTCTGCGAATTCGCCCGCCGGATGACCACCGACGGACTCGTGGTCGGCACCTCCGGGAACGTCTCCGCGAGGCAGGGCGAGCTGATCGCGGTGACCCCGACGGGCGTCGACTACGCCGGGCTGCGGCCGGAAGACGTGCCGGTGGTCGGCCTGGACGGTGAGGTCGTCGACGGCTCGCTCAAACCGACCAGCGAACTCCCGATGCACCTCACCGTGTACCGGCAGGCGACGGATCCGGACGGCAAACCGGTGTCGGCCGTGGTGCACACGCATTCCGTGCACGCCACGGCCGTCTCCACCCTCGTCACCGAGGTGCCGCCGATCCACTACATGCTCGCCGCGATCGGCCCGACGGCCCGCGTCGCGCCCTACGCGACGTACGGCACCGAGGAGCTCGCCAAGGCCATGCTGGAGGCCCTGGACGGCCGCCGAGGCTGTCTGCTGGCGAACCACGGCACCACCACCTACGGCGACAGCCTCGGCTCCGCGTACAGCCGGGCGCAGCAGCTCGAGTGGGTCTGCCAGGTCTGGCTGACGGCACGGTCGGCGGGAACGCCGAATCTCCTCCCACCCGCCGAGATCGAGCACGTCGTGGAGAAACTCCGCGGCTACGGCCAGCGCTGACGCCACGCGTGTTCCGTCTCCGATCACGCGTGTCACGCGTCTGATGACGCGAAAACCGCCGTTTGCCGGCGGGATCACGAACCAAACGGCAAGCAAGCAGGCGACGCTAGGAAGCGGCGGGCTCGGCCTCGAAATCCGTGGCATCTACGGCGTGCACCGCGTCGAGAAGCTCGACGACCGTCGGATCGTCGACGGCTTCCTTGATGCACTGCCACAACTGGAGATTCGCCAACGCCCATCGGGAGTAGTTCTCCGCGGCCTTGGGGTTGTAGAAGTAGTAACCGCTGTCGTGGACGTCGCGTTGTTCGCCGACGATCTTGTGCGCCAGCTCGCGGAGGCTCAACCCGTTCTCCCGCAGATAGCGGTGGGCGAGAACGACAGGCGTCACCGGCAGTGCCTTGAACAGCGTATCGGCGTCGCTCAACGCCTGGGCTTCGAGCGAGATGTGCCGCCCTCTGGTCGCCATCTCGGCTTCGTCGACGATCTCGTCGACCCATCGGGCCATGCCCTCCTCGACACCGCATTCCCGCAGGATGTCCATCCGGAGGTCTCGCCCGGCGGCCGCGGGGGAGTTGCGGAGCACGATGTAGTTCACATCGTGCACCAGCGCCGCCACTTCGACGACGGTGCGGTCCGCCCCGTTGTGGTCGGCGAACCCCGCGGCCTTGGCCCGGACGAAACTCACGTGATGCCAGCCGTGGAACTGCAGTTTGTCGGCATGACGCCAGCACAGTCGCCGGACGCGATGCTCGACGGCGTCGATGGTCTGGGAAGGAATCGTGCTCTTTCGCGCGCGCATACACCTCTCCGATCCCGTTTACAGACGGGCGGAGTAAGCGTATGCGCCTTCGACGGCGGTGTGTAGTTAGATGCGGCCCGCGAGGTCCCCCAATCGGACCTCAACCGGAACGTGACGATGCCCTGTTCCGGTCTTCGGGTCATAGGAAAGACTGAACTCGCTTACCGGGCGTGATTTCACGAGAAACGTCATAGTCCCTTCGGTGGCCTCGGGAATCCGATGGAACTCGTCCGCGTACATGACGCCTACCGACCCCGTCCGACACAGCGTGCTACGTCGTAACCGAACCGATGTGATCAATCCGGAAAGCTGGTCGCGCAGGGTCGAATACCGCTCGTGGATATAGTTGCCACGGAGGAGCATGGTGCAGAAGTGATATCTGTGGTTGTGCACGGAATCGGCGTACCCCTCACGCCAGTCCTCCGGCGCCTTGTACTCGTGCAGCCAGACCGAAAAAGGGTCGGTCGGGCAATCGAGCAGGCACCAGGCGAAATGAGTGGTGGTCTCCCGCGACCGCGCGAGTATCGCGCTCGCCTCGTCCGGACTCAGCGAATCCAGGTGCCGCCGGAGATCGTCGCGCAGGTCTGGTCTCGACGTCCAGCCGCGGAAGATCTCGTCGACGATCTGCCAGTGCTGCGCCAGCGGCAGATCCGTGGTTCGGAGCAGCGCGGAGAGCTGGGTGAGGGGGGACAAGCGAGTGAGCAACTTCAGCTCCTCAAATCTAGTGCTCTGCGACGCCGAGTGGTCAGGGGTTCAACTCGGCGAGTGTGGTGAACTCCTTCCGGAAGGCGTGGAATTTTCCTTCCAGTTCGAGGAAGTTCTCTTCGGACAGGGGAGAGCCGGTGATCTTTTCGTACAGGGCGAGGAAATCCGCCCTCGTCGTCGTGGTGGAGATGCGGAAGTGTCGCCCGGACCGGGATTGGGACACACGCAGGAATTCGGAGCGTTCCTTGTTGTACAGAAAGGAACCCTCGCTGAATCGCAGCGTTCGCGGATAAAGCGTGGTCGCGCCGCGGATGTCGCTGTACAAGGTCACCCAAACGCTCTCGTCGAAGACTTCGAGCCGGTCCAGCGGCGGGTCGGCGACGACGGTGATGTCCACCAGTGAGCATCGGCTACGGGCCAGGAACAGTCCGACCAGACCGATGCTGATCTCGTCGTTGAGCCGCGTTTGGATCGTCTCGTAGTCCATGCCCGCTTCTTCGCTGCGCAGGAGATAGCGCGCCCTGCCGCTGATCGCTCCCTCGTCACGCGGGTCGGCGATGACCACGCGCAGCTCCCTTTCGGTGCGGGACAACAGCAATCGGGCAGCGGCGTGCCTGCCGGAGAACCCGCGGAAGAAGTAGTGCCTGGTCACGTCGAGGTCTTCGGTCATGATCCGGTTGAACAACGGATCCGGATCGGTGGTCGCCTCGAAGACGTGGGTGGGGAAGAATTCCTTGTTGAGCGAACGGTATTCGGCGCTGAGCGCTTCCAGCGCGCGGCGGCTCTCCTCGATCACCGGGGTCACCATCGCGCGCTGTGACGCGGTGGCGGTGATCAAGGTCTGGCCGAAGCCGACCACCGCCGAGATCAGGGTGCCGGTGCCCAGTGAAGTGATCAGCGTTTTACCGGCGCCGGGATCCATCATGCTGGAGATCCACAGGCTGAGGCCCGCGATGACGACCAGTACGGTGAGCAGCAGACTCGTCCTGGTCCAGAAGATCTCTTGCAACGTGGTACGGCGGAGCCGGTCGGCTTCCGCGGGCACGTGGGTCACCTCCTTGATCTGCACTCGAACGGACGAACGCATTGCGTATCTGTTCGAGTGCGGGGAGTTACTCTACGCGCCTCGTGACAATGTCGAAATAAGAAATTCGGGGGAAAGGTACCAACAACGAATGTGACGCTCGGCGATACCGGTTTCGCATCGGAGGTTTCGCCGGATCACGGAAAAACCACTCACGGAGCGTGTGGAAGGATTCCTTCGTACCACGCGGGTCCGGGCTTCGCCGACGACAGGGTTTCGACGACAGCCGAAGACGGTGTGGTGTAGACCGTGGGGAAGTCGATCTCGCCTCTACCGGGGTCCAGTGTCCACGCGAGCCGCTCATCTTCCAGCAGGCTCGCTTGTATCAAAGGAAAGCGCGCGTCCGCACCATTTTTGTTGCCTCTGGGGTCGAGCCGGATCCACCGGTCCAGGTTCGCGAGATACACGCCGTTGAGCCCGTGCAGGACCCCGATCCGCTGATAGCAGAACCCGGCCGGGATGCCTTGGCTGCGAAGCAAAGCGGCCAGCAGGTGGGCCTTCGCGTAGCAGAGCCCGACCCGCTCGCGCAGAACCTCGGAGGCCATAAGGGTGATCCGGGAATCGGCCGCGTCCACCGTATGGTCGATCTCGTCGCGCACGAAGTGAAACATCGAACGAATCACGTCGACGTCGGTGCCGCCGGTCGGTGACAGCCTGTCAGCCATTTCGCGGATCAGTGGATGATCGTGATCGACGACCGCGTCGGCGACGAGATAATCTTCGAGCCGCTCGGATTCGATCTTCAGTGCGATTTTCACGCGGCACCGCCCAGTACCGTGTCGACAGCCTCTTCGAGAAATTTCGGACCGGCTTCGCCGCCGCGCAGCAGTAGTCGGAACCAGATCGCCCCCGCGAGCAGATCCATCACCAGGACCGGATCGACGCCGTCGCGCAGTTCTCCTCTCATGACGGCGCGTTCGAAGATCGGCTCTTCACGCGCCATGCGGTCGGCGAAGAAACTCCGTGACACGTCACCGAGTTCCGGACGTCGGGGGCCCGCCGTCAGTGCCGCCGTGACGACCGGCGCGGTGCGCTCCGAAGTCAGCAGCCGGTGGATTTGTGTTGCCACGGCAAGGAGATCGCCGCGCAGGCTGCCGGTGTCGGGGACGTCGACGGCGAACAGTCCCGAATCGCGCAGCGCGGCGGCCAGTAGCGCGTCCTTCGATGGCCACCATCGGTACAGCGTCGTCTTGTTGACGCCGGACCGCGCGGCGACGGCCTCGATGGCGAGCTTGTCGTAACCGTGCTCGGCCAGTAGTTCGAGGGTTGCGGCGAAGATCGCCTCGGCCTTGCGGGGGCCGTTCCGGGTGGTCACCTGAGAACAATACAACGCACCGTTGCGTTACGGCGCGATCGCGCGTACTTTGCAACGCAACGGTGCGTTGCATTCAGGAGGTAGTCCATGGTTCCCCTCGTCTTCGTCCACGGCATCCGGCTCAGCGGTGCCGCCTGGTCCGAGCAGCTGGAACGCTCCGCGCTGCCGTCGAGAGCGGTCGACCTGCCGGGGCACGGCACCCGCCGGGGCGAGCGGTTCACCCTGGACGCGGCAGCGGACGCGGTCGTCGAAGACATCGACGAGCCCGCGCTGGTCGTCGGGCATTCCCTCGGTGGTTTCGTCGCGATCGCCGCGGCGGCACGGCATCCGGAGCGGGTCGCCGGTCTGGTCGTCGCGGACTCGACCTATTTGCCCGGCAAGACGCTGGAGGCGCCGTTCCGCCTGGCGCACCGCTTGCTCATGCGGCTACCGGACCACGGCGAAGGGCTGAGCCGGCGGCAGTTCCGAAGCGTCCTGCCGCCGAAACTCGCCGAGGCCGTGATCGACGGCGGCATCGCGACCGAGGTGATCCCGGACGTCGCCGAGGCATTCGCCGACTTCGACGTGCTCGGGGAACTCAGGACATACCCGGGCCCGACCTGGCTCATCAACGGCTCACGCGACCACTTCCGCCGCCACGAACGCCGCTTTCTCGCCGCCTGCGCCGACGGCAGGCTGGTCAACGTCCCGAAGGCCGGGCACTACCTGCCGATGGTGCGTGGCAAGGAGTTCGCTCAGCTGGTGCTCGACGCGGCTCGCGGCCTGCCGATCTCGGGCACCCGGTAAATCGGGGGTGTCCGGCGGAGCTTCCGGCTAAGGTGATCCGCATGTGTTCCGTCATCCACACTTGGCAGGCCATTCGCATCCGGCCGGCGCGCTGACCCGATGCCGCCCGTCGTCGGCGTCGAGGTCCACGTCCACTGTTCGCCAAAGGATGACAAGGATCTTGCTCATGAGCGCACTTTCGCGCCCTGTTTTCGTTTTCGTCCACGGAGGCTCCAGTAACGCACGGGCCTGGGGTCCGTTGCAGAACGAACTGGCTCTGCTCGGGTACCGTTCGCACGCCGTCGACCTACCCGGTCACGGCGACCTCGCGGACAGCCCCGCTGCCTACTACCGGCAACCGCAGGACCTCGCGGCACTGGCGGCCGCTCCCTCCCCGCTGCGCGGAGTCACGTTGCAGGACAACGTGCGGCATGTGGTCGACACCCTCCGGCGGCTCGACGGCCACGGACCGCTCGTCCTGGTCGGCAACAGCCTCGGCGGGCTGACGATCAGCGCCGTCGCCAACGCCGCGCCGGAACTGCTCGACCGCGTCGTCTACCTCTCCGCCCTCTGTCTCAGCGACCCCGCCATGCTCACCGAACCGTGGGACGTGGTCGACGAGAACCTGCTGGACGCGCTGTCGGCGCGGATCGCCGTGCCGGAGGCGAACGAACCCGGGGTGGCCCGGCTGAACTGGCGCAGTGCCCACGGCGACCCGGCCTTGTTCGCCGAATTGAAGGCCGCCATCATGGCCGACTCCACCGACCACCAGTTCCGGCTGTTGCTCGACTCCCTTGATCCGGACGAGAGCTACGCGGTGCTCGAGCCGGGCGCGCTGGTTCAGGCGGACGGATGGGGGCGTGTCCCCCATACCTACGTCCGGCTCACCGCGGATCTCAGCATCACTCCGGCGGTGCAGGATTACATGATCCGCAAGGCCGACGAGCTGACTCCGCACAACCCCTTCGAGGTGCACAGCCTGGCCTCGTCGCACGTCGGCTACTTCAGCCGGCCGCGGGTCTTCGCCGATCTGCTGACCGATCTCGTCTGAGACAGCGCCCCCGCCGTCGGTTTCGGCGGCGGGGGCGCTCCCGGGGTAGTCAGGCTCGCAGCCCATCATCCGGCGGAAGCCTGGATCCCTTCGCGCGCAGACGTTTTCGACCGCTTCGCCGAGCAACTCCATATCCGCCAGGAACTTCAGTCTTCGTGGCCGCGGCAGATCGGTCAGCCTGCCGACGGCGGGCGAATCGGTCAGCAGGACACAGTAGCCGGGGAGGAACTGCGTATCGCCGATCACCGCGAAGCCCGCGTCGAGCCGCCGCAACACCGTCGGGTTCTCCCCGCGCAGCGCCGAACCGATCCGATCCCGCTTCCACTCGGTCATGAGCCCAAGCTAACCGACCGGGAAGATCGAACCACCCTTGCCGGTGAACTGCGTGGTCAGCCGGACAGGCTCGTCATGCGGCGCCAAGACGATCGAGGCGAACGGCGTCGCGGCGGCCTGCGACCCGTAGTTGGTGTGCAGATGCGCGCTGACGTGGACGTTCCGGTCGGCGGGGATCTCGAACGTGACCGCACCCCAGGAGACCACGTACTGCCTGCCGTCGATGCTCACGAACGGTGCGTACGGCACCATCGACGACGGGTACGGGCGTATCTCGATGGTGAGCAGCCGACGCGGTCCGTCGTGGTTGTCGACGTACGGGATCACGCCGGGCAGCTTCGCGAGATCGGTCATGCTCGGGGCTCCCTCAGAACTGGTAGTAGAGGAACGGGCTGAACGTACCGGTCGCGATCAGGATGGCCGCGTACACCAGCCCCACGGTCATCACCCCGATCCGCAGCGCGGTGGCCGGACGGCTTCGCGAAGACTCCAGCAGCGGCCCGGTCACCGGATGCGCGGGCAGGAACACGATCGCCAGCGCGCACAGCAGGATCAGCAGCCGCTGGTTGGTCACCGCGCTCTCGACGACGTCGGTGAGGCCCGTGAAGTCCGGCAGCACCATGTGCCCGATCATGCCGAGCGCGTGCGGCAGGTCCTTGGCTCGGAAGAACACCCAGCCGAAGACCACGAGCACGAGCGTCAGCGCGCGGCGGCCGATGCGGGCGGCCTGGGTCTTCGGGGTGACGTCGTAGCCGAAAGCGCGTTCCACGATCAGCAGGGCACCGTGGTAGACGCCCCAGATCAGGAACGTCCACTGCGCGCCGTGCCAGAAGCCGGTCAGCACGAACACGATGCACAGGTTCCGGTACGTATGCCCGGCGCCGGTGCGGTTGCCGCCCAGCGGGATGTAGACGTAGTCGCGGAACCAGCGGGACAGCGACATGTGCCACCGCCGCCAGAACTCGGTGATGGTCACCGACGAGTAGGGCCTCGCGAAGTTCTCCGGGAGCCGGAAGCCGAGCATGCGGCCGAGCCCGATCGCCATGTCGGAGTACCCGGAGAAGTCGAAGAACAGCTGAAGCGTGTATCCGATCGCGCCGAGCCAGGCGATCGCGAAGGTCATCTGATCCGGTGGCGTGTTGAAACACGCGTCGACCATCGGGCTGAGCGAGTCCGCGATGATCGTCTTCTTGCACAGCCCGAGCGCGAAACGCGGGAAGCCCGCGGCGATGTCGTCGAGGCGGTGCGACCGTTGTTGCGGCAGCTGGTCGGCGATCTCGCGGTACCGCACGATCGGCCCGGCCACCAGCTGCGGGAACATCGCGATGTACGCGGCGAACGACACCGGGTTGCGCAGCGCGCGGCGTTCGCCGCGGTAGATGTCCACCACGTAGGAGATGTGGTGGAAGGTGTAGAACGAGATGCCGATCGGGATGACGAGGTCGGCCACCGGGAAACCGCCGCCGAACCAGTGCGTGACGGCCGCGATCTGCTGTGTCGCGAAACCCGCGTACTTCCAGATCAGCAGCATGCCGACGTTGAGGCCGATGACCCCGAGCAGCAGCCGCTTGCGTCGTTTGTTCTGCAGATCCCACGCGTTCGGCTCCAGCGCGGGCCCGGCCAGGAAGTTGACCACCATGCAGCCGATCAGCACCAGCGTGTACGGCCCGGCGCCGGTGGCGTAGAAGATCAGGCTGCCGACCGCGACGATGCCGTTCCGCCAGCTGCGCGGGCACAGCAGCACGGCGAGCAGGACCGCCGGCATGAAGTACCACAGGAACAGCGGTGAAATGAACGACATCGGTGCGGGGTCCCCCAGGGCGGTTACGCGTTATCCGCTGGTGACCTTAGCCTGAGCACCCCGCACCGTGTCGACGAAGTGCGGGGTCAGACACGTCCCACGATACGACGACGGCGCGCCACCTCGGCCAGCAGCACGCCGGCCGCGACCGACGCGTTGAGCGACTCGACACCGGCGGCCATCGGGATCGACACGGTCGCGTCACAGGTCTCGCGCACCAGCCGGGAGAGGCCGCGGCCTTCCGAGCCGAGCACGATGACCAGCGGATCCGACGCGACGTCCAGCTGGTCGATGTCGACCGAACCGTCCGCGTCGAGCCCGACGACCATCAGGCCGTCGTCCTTCCACGCCTTCAGCTGACGGGTCAGGTTGGTCGCGACGGCGATCGGCAGCTTGGCGGCGGTGCCGGCGGAGGTCCGCCACGCGACCGCGGTCATCCCCGCGCTGCGCCGCTCCGGCAGGAGGACGCCCTGCGCGCCGAACGCGGCGGCCGAGCGGATCACCGCGCCGAGGTTGCGCGGGTCGGTGACGCCGTCGAGCGCGACGAACAGCGGGGTCTGGCCCGAGTCCTTCGCGACCGCCATCAGGTCACGCGGGTCGGCGTACACGAACGGCGGGACCTGCAGGCCGAGGCCCTGGTGCATGGCCCGGTTCGTCTTGCGGTCGAGTTCCTCGCGCGGGATCTCCAGGATCGAGATGCCCTTGTCGCCGGCGAGCCGGACGGCCTCGTTGACGCGGTCGTCGATCTCGATGTTGATCGCGACGTACAGCGCGGTGGCGGGCACGTCGGCGCGCAGCGCCTCGACGACCGGGTTGCGGCCGGCGATCAGTTCCGGCTTGTCCGCCTTCTTCTGCCGGGCCTGTTCCTTGCGGTCACGCGCGTTCGACATGCGATACGCCTTGTGCCCCGGCCGGTCCTCGGCTTTGGGCGTCGGGCCCTTGCCTTCGAGGCCCTTCCGGCGCTGGCCGCCGGAGCCGACGACCTGACCCTTCTTCGTGCCGGGCTTGCGAATAGCGCCCTGGCGCCGGGAGTTGCCTGCCATCAGTGAGAATCCTTGAGCTAGAGACCGAGTAAGTGTCAGACGTCCTTGACGGTCCACTGTGGACCGTTCGGGGTGTCTTCCACCACGATGCCCGCCTGCTGGAGGCGGTCACGCGCGGCGTCCGCACGGGCGAAGTCCTTCTCGGCGCGGGCCTGCTGCCGTTCGGCGAGCAGCCCTTCCACGAGTTCGGACAGCGCCTGCCGGGTGGGCGTTTCGTTGCCGCCCGCCTCGGACCAGCGCGCGGAGAGCGGGTCGAGGCCGAGCACGTCGGTCATCGCGCGCACGGAGGCGGCGATTTCGAGTGCCTTGGAATTGTCGGCCGCGTCGAGTGCTGCGTTACCGTCGCGGACCGTGTTGTGCAGCACTGCGAAGGCCTGCGGAGTGGCCAGGTCGTCGTCGAGCGCGGCGGCGAACTCCTTCGGGACCTCGCCGAGGTGGACCGCGCCGGCGATGCCCGCCGTGCGGCGAAGGAACTGCTCGATCCTCCGGTAGCCCTGCGCGGCCTCGCCGACCGCCCCGTCGGAGTACTCGATCGTCGACCGGTAGTGCGGCTGGACCAGGTAGTACCGCAGTTCGGGCGCCCGGTAGTTCTCGAGCATCGCCGGGATCGAGACCGTGTTGCCCAGCGACTTCGACATCTTCTCGCCGGACATGGTCACCCAGGCGTTGTGCAGCCAGAACCGCGCGAACCCGTCGCCCGCCGCGTTGGACTGCGCGCGCTCGTTCTCGTGGTGCGGGAACACCAGGTCGACGCCGCCGCCGTGGATGTCGAACTCCGCGCCGAGGTACGCCGTCGCCATCGCCGAGCATTCGAGGTGCCAGCCGGGACGGCCGGAGCCCCACGGCGTCGGCCACGACGGCTCGCCCGGCTTCGCGGCCTTCCACAACGTGAAGTCGCGGGCGTCGCGCTTGCCCTCGCCGAGGCTCTCGCCCTGCTGGACCTCGTCGAGCTTCTGGCCGGACAGATCGCCGTAACCGTCGAACGCCTTGACCGAGAAGTACACGTCGCCGCCCGAGGCGTAGGCGTGCCCGCCGTCGATCAGCCGCTGCATCAGTTCGACCATCTGCGTGACGTGCCCCGTCGCCCGGGGGGCGATCGAAGGCGGCAGGCAGCCCAGCGACTCGTACGCCGATTCGAAGGCGCGCTCGTGCGTGGCCGCCCACTCCCACCAGGGACGATCCGCGTCCGCGGCCTTGGTGAGGATCTTGTCGTCGATGTCGGTGACGTTGCGGACCATCAGCACGTCGAGTCCACTGTGGACGAGCCAGCGGCGCAGGACGTCGTAGTTCAGCGCGCCGCGGACGTGACCGATATGGGGAACGCCCTGCACGGTGGCACCACACACGTACATGGACGCCGTTCCGCTACGGGCGGGATGGAATTCCCGCACGCTCCGGGTCGCGGTGTCATAGAGGTGTAGTGCCACCCTAAAAGGGTACGGGGTCGGCGTGAGCGGTGTCGCAGTGACCGTATTACAGCAGGTTATGGGTGCGCATGACGCTGAGCAGGGCGTCCGGCCGCTCGGTCGTCGGCAGGGGCTCCACCAGCGCGAACGCGCAGCCGATCTCTCGCGCGGCGCCGTCCGCCTCCTCGCTGTCGCCGACCATCAGCGTTTCCGCCGGGTCGACGCCGAGCCGCTCGACGGCCGTGCGGAAGATCTCCGGCTCCGGCTTCACCGCTCCGACCTCGAACGACAGGATGAACTCGTCGACGAACGCGTCCCAGCCGCGGCGGCTGAACGCCGGCCGGATGTCGAAGGCGATGTTGCTCAGCACCCCGAGCTTCACGCCCTTGCCGGAGACGCCCTTGAGGACGGCTTCGGTGTCCGGGTACGGCGTCCACTGGCCGGGATCGATCAGCCGGGTGTAGAGCGCGACGGCCTGGTCGGCGTGCGGTACCCCGGACTGCTTGAGGACCTCGAGGTACACCTTCCGGTGCAGCGCCGGGTCGCGGTCGCGGTGGTTCCAGGCGTGCAGATGCTCCTCGTCGAGATCGACGACCTGGCCGACCGGCGCGGTCATCCGGCGCATCAGCTCGGTCTGGGCCTCGATGTCGAGGTTTTCCCCCTCGTGATCGGTGAGGTCGGCGAGCCAGGTCTCGTCCTGTTCGAGGCGGAAGACCGTGCCGGAGAAGTCGAACAACACAGCGCGAAAGGTCACGGGCCCCACATTAGCCACGATCGTGGGGTGTTCGCCGCTCCCCGTGCGTGAGATGAAAGGCCCCTTCATTGCAAATTTTGCAATGAAGGGGCCTTTCATCTCAGCTTCAGGCGGCGTTGCCGGTGATCCTGGTCGGCGTGATCCGGACCAGCACGCGGACGACGTCCGCCGGCTCCTCCGGGTAGTCCTTGCCGAGGTACTTGTGCGAGAGCTCGTTGATCAGCTCGCGCCCGCCTGCGTCGGTCATCTCCACGGTTCCGCGGATCTCGACGTAGTCGTACGGGTTCTCCTGGTCGAAGACCGAGACGGACACCCGCGGGTCCCTGGCCATGTTCCGCTCCTTGAGACGGCCGCGAACGGTAGCGAAGAGCACCGTGTCGCCGTCCCGCTTCGCCCACAGCACGGACGTCTGCGCGGAGCCGTCGGCGTTGATGGTCGCCAGCACCGGGAAGTTGTTGCCGTCGAGGAGTTTCTTGGTCGCGTCGTTGAAGGTCACACCCATGATCGCGAGCCTAAGCCACGTTCCCGGCGATCCTGTCCACCCGCAGGCGGACGATCACCCGCTCGACCTCCGGGCCCTCCGGCGGCGGGTCCTGGCCGAGGTACTTGTGGCTGAGCGCCTTCGGGAGCACCTTTTCGGGGTCCGGGGTGATCGTGACCGTGCCACGGAGTTGCGTGTGCCGGTACGGGTTCTCGGCGTCGGTGATCGACACGCTCGCGCGAGGGTCGCGACGGAGGTTTCGCACCTTCAACCTGTCTTCGGTGGCGCTGAAGACCAGATCGCCGTCGTCGAGGCCCACCCAGATGACCGAGGTCTGCGGGCCGCCGTCGGCGTCCAGCGTGGCCACGGTCGCGAAGTTCCTGCCGTCCACCAGTTCGCGGACCGGTTCGGGAAGTGTGACTGCCATGACAGCCCGAACCGGCTTCCGGCGGCGGCTATTCCTGCGAGGGCAGGAGCAGCGCCGTCGCGAACGCCGCGATGCCCTCGCCGCGTCCGGTCAGGCCGAGCCCGTCGGTCGTCGTCCCGGAGACGCTCACCGGCCCGCCGACGGCCTCGCTCAACACCTTCTGGGCCTCGTCGCGGCGCTTCCCGACGCGCGGCGCGTTGCCCACGATCTGGACGGTCGCGTTCCCGACGGTCCAGCCGCCCGCCTCGACCAGACGCCGCGCCTCCGCGAGGAACTCGACACCGTGCTTGCCCGCCCACCGCGGATCGCCGGTGCCGAACACCGCGCCGAGATCACCGAGCCCGGCCGCGGACAGCAGCGCGTCACACAACGCGTGCGCCGCGACGTCGCCGTCGGAATGTCCCGCGCAGCCGTCGACGCCGGGCCAGAGGAGCCCGGCGATCCAGCATTCGCGGCCCGCCTCGACGGGGTGGACGTCGACGCCGTTCCCGATCCTCACAGGGTTTCCTCTTTCCCGGCCACCGCGATCGCTTCGGCCAGTTTCAGTTCGAACGCGTTGGTGACGCGCATCGCATCCGGATGTCCGGCGACGGTGTGCGCGCCATCGAGAGACGGCTTGCCGGCATACGAGAGAAAAGTCTCACGGGTGAAGCCGAGCGGGGTTTGGGCCGTGCGCAGATATGCGCGGTCCTCGGTACCTGTGATCACCTTCGCCGCGTCGGTCACCTTCACGGTGTCCGCCATCGGAAGTACAGGAGCCACGAAAGGGGAGCCGGCACGGACCGCGTCCGCGACGGCACGGACCGTGTCCGCGGGAGTGAACGCACGCAAAGCGTCGTGCACGAGAAAGACGGGGTTTCCGGCGATTTCGTTTTCGACGGTGTCGAAAGCGTGCTTGAGCGACGGGCCGGGTACTATCCGGCAACGGTTTCCGAAGCCACTCAAAGCGGCCGAAAACAAATCAGCACACCGCTCGGGGGCCGCTACGACCACCAGATCGAGATCCGGCAGCGCGAGCAGCCCCCGCACAGTGTGCGTGAGTAACGCTTCACCATTGACCGGCGCGAGAGCGAGCTCCGCGTCGGAGGCATGGTGTCTGACGACAGTGACGAACACGATCGTGCTCATATCGACGTTGCTCATATGTGCGCGATCGTAGAGGTATCCCCCGCAGCCTCACCTGGCGTGGGACACCCGCCGGTTCAGACTGCCGCGGTTTCCAGAACTTCGTCGAGGAGGACTTCAGCCTTGTCCTCGTCGGTGCCCTCCGCGAGCGCCAGCTCGCTGACCAGAATTTGCCGCGCCTTCGCCAGCATGCGCTTCTCACCGGCTGAAAGTCCGCGGTCCTTCTCTCGCCGCCAGAGGTCGCGCACCACTTCGGCCACCTTGTTCACATCGCCGGAGGCGAGCTTCTCGAGGTTGGCCTTGTACCGACGAGACCAGTTCGTGGGCTCTTCGGTGTGCGGAGCACGCAGAACGTCGAAAACCTTGTCCAGTCCTTCTTGCCCGACGACATCACGAACACCGACGATCTCGGCGTTGTCAGCGGGCACGCGAACCGTAAGATCCCCTTGCGCGACTTTGAGGACGAGGTACTTCTTCTCCTCGCCCTTGATCACGCGGGTCTCGATGGCTTCGATGAGTGCGGCACCGTGGTGCGGGTAGACGACGGTCTCTCCGACCTTGAAAACCATGTGTCCTCTGCCCCTTTCGCTGAATTCATCTTAGCACGTGCCGACGAGGCCCACCTAGCGGCCTGCGATCGTCGTCGCAGGTCAGCGGCCTGACGGTGGTCCGCCGGGGGGTTGACAAACCCAATTCGCCCATGCTCACGCTGGTGAGAAGCGAACGATTTCCAATTCCTTTGTGGACGGTTGATCTTGGGCACGTCACCGCATTGGTGGCGTGTCAACGCGCACCGGGTTCTCCGGCCGCGAAGGCGCCCGGCTAGTCTTCGCGGTGAAGAGGCCGTGAGATGGAAGGACTCCGACGTGAGGCTGCAGAATCGGCGCGTGTTCGGCGCAGGTGTGCTGGCGCTCGGCGCCGCGTTCGTGCTCGCCGGCTGCAGTGCTGGTCAGATCACCCAGACCGACTCGCAGCAGCCCGCGGTCAACGGGACGTACGCGCAGGCGAAAGACCTGGTGCTGCGGAACGCCGCGCTCCAGTTCCCTGCCGAGGGCCAGGCGTACCCGGCCGGTGCCGCCGTGCCGCTGACGCTGACGATCGTGAACCAGGGCAAGCAGGACGACGAGCTCGTCTCGGTGTCCTCCGAAGCCGCCACGGGCGACGCCAAGATCACCGGGGCCAAGGCCATCGTCGCGAGCCACGCGCTCGTGATCGGCCCCTCCGACTCGGTCGAGTCGACCAAGGAGGTCGCTCCGACGAGCGCCCCGTCCTCCGCGCCGGCTTCGTCCTCGGGCGCGCCGTCGTCCTCGGGTGCCCCGTCGAGCAGTGAGTCCGGCGCCCCGTCTTCGAGCGTCGCCGGGACGGTCACGCCGTCCGCGGGCCCGGAGGCGTCCGGCGCGCCGGATCAGGTGGGCAAGGCCACGGTCGTGCTGCAGGGGCTGAAGCAGCCGGTGTGGGCGGGCCAGACGATCAAGGTCACCTTCGTCTTCAAGAACTCCGGCTCGATCACGCTGGACCTGCCGGTCGCGGCGCCGTCGCACCCGGGCAGCCGGGCGCCCGCGCCGGAGAAGGAAGCCAAGGGCGGCGGACACTAAGTCCTCGCAAGTACATGAAGGCCCCCTTCATTGCGCCTAGCGCGGTGAAGGGGGCCTTCATGTACTTGCGTCGTTGCCCGGGTTTGTCGGTGGTGGCCGCTAGCCTCGCGGAGTGGTCAAGAAAGGCAGTACCTACCGCTGCGGCGAATGCGGGTACGAGGCGCCGAAGTGGGTCGGGCGCTGCCCGGAATGTCAGGCATGGGGAACGCTCGAGGAGCGCGGCGACGCCCGTCCCGCGATAGCCAGGGTCGCGGCGGGCGCGCCCAGTGCCCCGGCGCGCCCGATCGGCGAGGTCGACGTCGAGACGGCGCGGGCCAAGCCCACCGGCGTCTCCGAACTGGACCGGGTGCTCGGCGGCGGATTCGTGCCGGGCGCGGTGATCCTGCTCGCCGGTGAGCCCGGTGTCGGCAAGTCGACCCTCCTGCTGGAGGTCGCCTATCAATGGGCGTCCACCGCGGGCCGCGCGCTGTACGTCACCGGCGAGGAGTCGGCGGGGCAGGTGCGCCTGCGCGCCGAGCGCACCGGCAACGTCCACGACGAGATGTTCCTCGCGGCCGAGAGCGATCTCTCCGCGATCCTCGGCCACGTCGACGCGGTCAAGCCGGGGGTGCTGATCGTCGACTCGGTCCAGACCATGGCCTCGCCGCAGGTGGAGGGCGCGCCGGGCGGGGTCACGCAGGTCCGCGCGGTCACCGCCGGGCTGGTCGCGCTCGCCAAGGAACGCGGGCTGCCGATCGTGCTGGTCGGTCACGTCACGAAGGACGGTTCGGTCGCCGGGCCGCGCGTGCTGGAGCACCTGGTCGACGTCGTCCTGCAGTTCGAGGGCGACAAGCATTCGACGCTGCGGATGCTGCGCGGGATCAAGAACCGGTTCGGCGCCGCCGACGAGATCGGCTGCTTCGAACTGGTCGAGGAAGGCATCGTCGGCGTTCCCGACCCGTCGGGGTTGTTCCTCAGCCACACCGCGGAGCCGGTCGCGGGCACCGCGGTCACGGTGACCATGGAGGGCAAGCGGCCACTGCTCGGCGAGGTGCAGGCGCTGGTGTCGGCGACCCAGTCACCGCAGCCGCGGCGCGCGGTGAGCGGTCTCGATTCGGCGCGCGTCGCGATGGTGCTGGCCGTGGTCGAGAAGCGGGCGAACATCAAGGTCGGCGACAAGGACGTCTACGTGGCGACGGTCGGCGGCATGAAGATCACCGAACCCGGCATCGACCTCGCGGTGGTGCTGGCCCTGATCTCCTCGGCGAGGGACACCCCGCTCTCGCCCAAACTCGTCGCGATGGGCGAGGTCGGGCTGTCGGGCGAGGTCCGGCGGGTGCCGAGCGTCGGGCGGCGGCTCGCGGAGGCCGCCCGGCTCGGCTTCACCTACGCGCTGGTGCCGCCGGACTCCGGCAAGATCCCGCCGGGGATCCGGGTGCTGGAGGTGTCGGACGTCGGAAGCGCGCTCAACGCCGCCAAGCACGCGCGCTAGCCAGGCGGGGGGCCGCCGTCGTCGGTGATCACCACCGAGATCGTCGTGTCGAACAAGGTCGTCCCCGGCCAGTCCTCGTCCTGTCCGTTGGACCGGACGGCGCGGTTCCCGGCGACGGCCGCCGTGGCCCGGTCGACGACGAAGGTGCGCGTCTGGTCCGGCAACGCGACCGTGAAGGACACCGCGGGCCGTCCGCCGGGACCGGCCACGCTTTCCACGGCGATGCCGGGCATTGTCGCGAGCGCTTTGCACAGTGCCACCCGCAGCGCGCCGAAGCCCTGGGAAGACCGGAGGACGTTGAAGGCCATCTCGAACATCTCGGGCGCCGAGTTCGGCTGCTCCGGTGAGCGGCCGTCCGGCCAGAGGCCGTCGCGGCGGAGCCGCTCGGACAGCTTGGCCGGGTCGGCGGGCAGTTCCGAAAGGAACTCCGGGGTGGGGTGGGTCCACCCGCTTTTCGACGGCAGCCGATCCCGGGACGGGACGGGCGGCTGCGCCTCGGAGGTCTTCAACGGCGGAGGCGCCGGTGAGGTGGTGGTGGTTCGAGGCGGCTTCGCCTCGTCCACGGTGACGTGGGACGACGGGCCCGGAAGCGCTTCGCCGTAGGACATGGCCGTCTGGTAGTCGCCCTTGACCCATCGGATCTCGCCGGTTCCGGTGAAGCGCGTCTTGATCGGCTTCCGGCCGTGCGGCGGCAGCCATCGTTCGAGGATCTCGTGGGTTTGGTAGACGAGCCCGGTCTTGGTGACGTGTGTGGTCCAAGTGGATTCGGTGACGAGCCGGTACTGGTCGTCCCGGATCGGGAAATCGTCGCCGTGGAGGGCTTCGAGCGCGTCTTCGCCCCGGGTGAGGGCCGAGTGGGCCGCGGGGTCCGGGCCGTCGTCGGCGGTGAAGACGTTCGTCGCCACGATCCCGCCGCCGGACACCAGCGCCGCGGCGGCCGCGGCCGCGATCCACCGCCACGAGCCCGGCCGCTTCTTCACCGGGGGCGCGGTCGCGGGGAGGAGTTCGTCGTCGACGTCGCCGGCGGCCCGCAGGAGCGCCGCCCTGGCGCGGGACAGTTCGTCCTGCCGGGTTTCCGGTTCCGCGTGGAGGCCGGCCAGCGCCTCGTCGAGTTCGGCCTCGGACCACACCTTCCTGATGCTACCGCCGTGCACTTTCACCCTCCTCCTCGTTACCTGAACCGTCCTTTGTGGACTCCGGAGCGTTGGCGCGCAGCCATCTCCGGATCCGGTGCAGCCGTGATCTGACCGTCCCGGCGGGAATCCCCAGCGCCTCGGCGACCTCGCCGGGTTCCAGCCCCGCCCACGAGACCAGCAGCAGGGTGTCCCGGTCCGCGACGCTCAATTCGGCCAGCGCGCCCGCCAGCTGGGCCGCGCGGGACTGCGCGTCGACCCGCTCGGCGACCCGCCCGTCGTGCCCGGCCGAGACCGTCTGGCCGGCGGCCGCGAGCCGGGCCGTCGCGGTGAGCGCCCGGGTCTCCGTGCGGACGTGGTGCCGCAGCAGATTGGTCGCGATGCCGTACAGCCACGCCCGCGCCGTCCCGGCCTCCGGGCGGTACGTCTCCCGTCTCCGGAGCGCCACGAGGAACGTCTCGGCGACGAGGTCGTGCGCGGTCTCGGTGCCGACGCGGCGCGCGAGGTAGCGCTGCAGCGGGGCCGCGTGGGCGTCGAAGAGCATGCCGAAGACGGGCGCGGGGTCGGGACCACCGAGATCCGGCCTGTCCAGTCCACGCGTGCCGGCCTGCTCGTGATCGTCTTTCATCACCTGCACGATCGCTATTGCCCGATGAGCCCATGAGCGTTCATTCGATCCTACTTTCGTCGTGGACCGATCGGGGGCGGCGCAGGTGAGGCCGCAGACAAAAGCCTCGGTACCGGAGATCCTGTTCACTATTCACCGATCCGAAGTGAAACTGGGGAAGGATTACCATGCGTCGACTCAGGACCGCGGTCGTCGCCGCGCTCGCGGTGTCCGCACTGATCACCGCGCCGGCGGTGGCCGTCGCTCAAGGTGAGAACGTCGTACCCGCGCCCGGCTTCGTGAATTCGATGGCGCCGCCCGCCAAGGTCGAAGGGGTCCGGGCGGCCGCGGAGCTCAACATCCAGTACCAGATCCAGGAGACCGGGTACTGGTGCGGCCCGGCCGCCACCCGCATCGCCATCTCGGCGAAGAACGGCAACCCGCCGAGCCAGCAGCAGCTCGCGAACGAGCTCCCGACCAGCACCAACGGCACCGACTGGATCGGGCAGGTCACCCGCGTCCTCAACAACCACGTCGCCGGTGGCTGGTACGAGACCAAGGAGATGCCGAACGACCCGCCGACCCAGGCGCAGCGCGACCTCCTGTGGCGCGACATCGTGCTGGACGTCGACAAGGGCTACGCGATCGTCGCGAACATCGTCGCCCCGGCGAACAACCACCCGCCGGGCTACCCGAACTACACGATCTACCACTACTTCACGATCATCGGCTACAACAGCGACAACATGACGGTGAAGATCGCCGACCCGGCCAACTTCGGCGGCAACCAGATCTACTGGCTCACCTTCAACCAGCTCGCCACCCTGATCCCGCCGAAGGGCTACTCGGCCTGACCCCTTCGCCATTCGGCACCTACTTGCGGCGTGAAGTGTCGCAAGCAGGTGCCGAATGGCCGGGTTGTACGAATCTTGTACGGGAGGGCTCGAAGCTGGTGTCCATGCGCATCAAGACGCTCGGTCTGGTGGCCGCTTCGTTGCTGGCCCTCATCGCCGCGCCGGCCCAGGCCGCCGACGGCAACCCCCTTGAGAAGACCAACGGCTTCTACGTCGACCCGAACTCCAACCCCGCCGCCTGGGTGAAGAACAACCCGGGCAGCACCGCCGACAAGATCAAGGCCGCCATCTCCACGAAGGCGGGCGCGCGCTGGTTCGGCAACTGGAGCGGGAACATCACGACGGCCGTCGACGGCTTTACCTACGCCGCCGACGTCGCGGACAAGCTGCCGATCCTGGTCGCCTACAACATCCCCGGCCGCGACTGCGGCGGTCACTCCGGTGGCGGCGCGGGCAGCCCGGAGGCGTACCGCACCTGGATCTCGAACTTCGCCGACGGCATCGGCGGCAAACCCGCGGTCGTCGTCATCGAGCCGGACGCGCTCGCGCAGGTCGACTGCCTGCCCACCGGTGAGCGCCAGACCCGCCTCGACCTGCTCAAGTACGCCGCGGAGCAGTTCGCCGCGAAGGCCCCGAACACCTGGGCGTACATGGACGGCGGCAACTCGACCTGGATCCCGGCCGCGACCATGGCCGACCGGCTCAACGCTGTCGGCGTGAAGTCGATCCGCGGTCTCGCGATCAACGTGTCGAACTACAAGACCACCACCGACTCGGCGAACTACGGCAAAGCCGTCAGCGCGGCGCTGTCGAGCAAGTACGGCTACACCAAGCCGTTCACGATCGACACGAGCCGCAACGGCAACGGCCCGCTTGGCTCCGAGTGGTGCAACCCGGCCGGGCGCAAACTCGGGGCGACCTCGCAGACCGGCGGCGGCGCCGAGATGCTGCTGTGGGTCAAGGTGCCGGGTGACTCCGACGGCAAATGCGGCATCGCGCCGAACGTCGAAGCCGGTCAGTTCAGCCCCGATCTGGCCCTGCGCCTGATCAGCGGGACCTGACCTCTCCCCACAAGACCCGTCGCGCCGGCTGTTCGTCTGTGACTTTCGTTCTCCCGAGAAGGCGAAGGCCACGACCCCTTGGACAGCAGCCGGCGCGACGCCTCCATCCCCGAAAAGGCCCCCTTCCCTCGGCTCAGCCGAGAGAAGGGGGCCTTTTCGTCGCTGTCCACAAAGGACACTGTCTCGAAGGGATCGTGAGTGATCAGGACGGTTCTAGCCGTCCTGATCACTCACGACACCCTTTCCTCGCTACTTGAGCGGGCTACCGGGAAAGCAGGTTCGCGCAGCGGATCAGCCCGATGTGCGAGTACGCCTGCGGGTGGTTGCCCAGCGAGCGTTCCGCGATCGGGTCGAACTGCTCGGGCAGCAGACCGGTCGGGCCCGCGGCGTCGACGATCTGCGTGAACAGTTCCTCGGCCTCGGTGCGCCGCCCGGTGAGCAGGTACGCCTCGATGAGCCAGGCCGCGCAGATGTGGAAGCCACCCTCGCCGCCGGGGAGGCCGTCGTCGCGGCGGTAACGGTACACAGTGGACCCACTGCGCAGTTCCGCCTCGATCGCGGTCACCGTGGACTGGAAGCGCGGGTCGGCCGGGTCGATCAGCCCGGTCAGCCCGACGAACAGCGAAGCGGCGTCGAGGTCCGTCCCGTCGTAGGCGGTGGTGAAGGCCTGGACCTCTTCGTTCCAGCCCTTGTCCAGCACGTCCTCGGCGATCTCGTCACGCAGCGAAGGCCACGCGCCAGGAACCGTCCGGCCGTAGACCTCGCCCAGTTTGATCGCCCGGTCGATGGTCACCCAGCACATCACCCGCGAGTACACCCGGTGGCGCGGCACGTGCCGCTCCTCCCAGATGCCGTGGTCCGGCTCGTTCCAGCGCCGCGTGACGGCCTCGGCCATCGCGCGCACCATCTGCCAGTCCTCGTCGCGCAGTTCGCCGCGCGCCTCCGCCAGCGTCTGCACGAGTTCGACGACCGGGCCGAAAACGTCCAGCTGTACCTGGTGGTTCGCGAGGTTGCCGACGCGGACCGGCCGCGAACCGGCGTATCCCGGCAGCGATTCGATGACCGCTTCGGCGCCGATCACGCTGCCCGCCAAGGTGTACAGCGGATGCAGCCGCTCCGGACCGGCCAATGTGGACAGCACGCCGTGCAGCCAGCGGAGGTAGCCTTCGGCCTCGTCGGTCGAGCCGAGGTGGACGAGTTCGCGCACGGTCATGGCCGCGTCGCGGATCCAGCAGTAGCGGTAGTCCCAGTTGCGGACGCCACCGATCTCCTCCGGCAGCGAAGACGTCGCCGCCGCGAGCACGCCACCGGTGTCGGCGTTGACCAGGCCACGCAAGGTCAGCGCCGAGCGGCCGACGAGGTCGGTCTGGACGCTGGGCAGTTTGAGCGTCTGCGCCCAGGTGCTCCAGTAGTCGCCCGCACGCGAGCGTCGCTCCACTTCGGAC
Organism: Amycolatopsis sp. WAC 01375; assembly: GCF_003947325.1. Lineage (NCBI taxonomy): Bacteria > Bacillati > Actinomycetota > Actinomycetes > Pseudonocardiales > Pseudonocardiaceae > Amycolatopsis > Amycolatopsis sp. WAC 01375. The sequence goes on along the minus strand of NZ_QHHW01000033.1, from coordinate 58,365 downwards.
AGTTCGTGCGCGCCGAGATCCGAGGTGCCGCAACGGAGTTCGAGCACCACCGGATTCTCCGGGGTGGGAGTGACGAGCGCCGTCGCGGTGTCGTTCATCCCGTCGGAGGTGATCTCCCACTCCACGCCCGGCGAACGCAGCGCGAACGGTTCCGAGGTGCCCTGCACCAGGATCCCGTCCTCGTCGGCGACCAGCTTCACCGGCACACCACCGAATTCGGGGCGCGGCGCGAAAACGATCTCAGCGGCCGTCTCGCCCGAGATCACGCGGACGAGATCCGTGCGGTGCGCGGGGCTCTCCGGCTCGAGGTAGTCGGTGACGAGCAGTCGCGACCAGCGGGTCTCGACCGTCATCGTGTTCGGCAGGTAACGCTGCCCGAGCGGCAGGCCGTTGCGGTGCGGCTTGATCGAGAAGTGACCGGCACCGGCGCCGCCGAGCAGATCCGCGAAGATCGCGGGCGCGTCGGGGCCGGGGTGGCACAGCCAGGTCAGCCGGGCGTCCGGCGTGACGAGCGCGACCGAGCGTTCGTTGGCCAGCATGGAAAGCCGCTCGATCGGCGGGGCCTGCTCGCCGTAGAGCCAGTTGCGCCGCTCTTCGAGGAGGAAGGCGAGCGCCATCGCGACGTCGACGGTGTCCGGAACGCGGTACTGCGCGAGGCTTTCCCCGTCGCCGACCTTCACGCCGAGGTCCGGGCCGGAGATCCGGGCGAACGCCTTCTCGTCGGTGACGTCGTCGCCGAGGAAGATCGCCGCCGTCGCGCCGACCTGGTGACGCAGGGTGTCCAGCGCGCGACCCTTGTCCGTCTGGACGACCGCGAGCTCGACGACCTCCTTGCCGTCGGTCGTGGACACGCCCTCCCACTTCGACGGTCCATTGTGGACATCACGAAGGACCCGGCGGCCCGCCTCGTGCTCGGCGCGGCGGACGTGCACCGCGATGCTCGCGGGCTTGACCTCGAGCGAGACGCCCGGCACGTCGAGCACCAGGTTCTCCAGCTCGGCTTCAAGCCGTCTGTGGAGCTCGCGGGCCTTGTCGTCGAGCGCGTGGATGAAGCCGATGTCGAACTCGGATCCGTGGCTGCCGACCAGGTTCACCTCGGCCGGGAGACGGGACAGGGTGGCGAGATCGCGCAGCGCACGGCCGGAGATGACCGCGGTGGTCGTCTCGTGCAGGCCGGCCAGCGACCTGAGCGCGCCTACCGATTCGGGCAGCGGCCGGGCTTCGTCCGGATTGGCCGTGATCGGAGCGAGCGTGCCGTCGTAGTCGCAGGCGACCAGCAGCCGCGGCGTGCGCGCGACCTGGACAATCGCGCGCCTCAGCTCGGCGGGCAGTGCCTCGGCGGTCAACGATTTCTCCTCGGGAGCGTAGCGGGGGACTGGATGGTGTTTATGGAGACACAGTCAGTCGGCCGGTTCGGCACCAAGCGCCTGGAGGAACGAGCGCGCCCAGCGGTCGACGTCATGCGTGAGGACCTGTCGACGCATGGCGCGCATACGGCGGCGTCCCTCTGCGGGGTCGAGCGTAATGGCAGTCTCCAAGGCGTTCTTCACCCCGTCCAGGTCATGCGGGTTGACCAGGAGTGCACTGGTCAGCTCCGCCGCGGCGCCGGCGAACTCCGAGAGCACGAGCGCGCCACCCAGTTCGTGGCGGCAGGCGACGTACTCCTTGCAGACGAGGTTCATCCCGTCACGCAGGGGAGTGACCACCATGACGTCGGCCGCGGAGAAGAACGCGGCCAGCTCCGTCCGGTTCACGGACTGATGCAGATAATGCACGACCGGGTGACCCACGCGGGCGAATTCGCCGTTGATCCTGCCGACCATCTGCTCGATGTCGCCGCGCATCCGCTGGTAGTGCTCGACCCGCTCGCGGCTCGGCGTGGCCAGCTGGACGAACGTGACGTCCTCCGGGCGGACGCGGCCTTCGTGCAGCAACTCGTGCAGCGCCTGCAACCGCAGGTCGATGCCCTTCGTGTAGTCGAGCCGGTCGACGCCGAGCAGGACCTTCTTCGGATTGCCCAAGTCGCGGCGCAGCTGGGCGGCGCGTTCGGCGACCCCCTTGGTCTTGGCGAGTTTGTCGAGGCCGATGGCGTCGATGGAGATCGGGAACGCGCCGACCCGCACGGTGCGGTCGCCGACCTGCATCAGGCCGGGGCGGGTGCGGATGCCGACCGCGCCGCGGCTGGACTCGAGACCGGCCAGCTGCCGCGCCAGCCAGAGGAAGTTCTGCGCGCCACCCGGCCGGTGGAAGCCGACGAGGTCGGCCCCGACCAGGCCGCGGACGATCTCGGTCCGCCACGGCATCTGCATGAACAACTCGACCGGGGGGAACGGGATGTGCAGGAAGAAGCCGATCCGCAGGTCGGGGCGCAGTTCGCGGAGCATCGCCGGTACCAGCTGCAACTGGTAGTCCTGGATCCACACGGTCGCGCCCTCGGCGGCGACCTTCGCGCTCGCCTCGGCGAAGCGCCGGTTCACCCGGACGTAGGACTCCCACCAGCTCCGGTCGAACACCGGCCTGGCCACCACGTCGTGGTACAGCGGCCAGAGCGTCGCGTTGGAGAAGCCCTCGTAGTAGTCGCGAACGTCGTCCGAGGTCAGGGAGACCGGGTGGAGGACCAAGCCGTCGTCGTCGAACTCCTCGACCTCGACGTCGGGCACGCCGGGCCAGCCGACCCAGGCACCCTTGCGTGAGCGCAGGAACGGTTCGAGCGCCGACACCAGCCCGCCAGGGCTCGCCGTCCAGCGCCTGCTCCCGTCGGCGGTCCGTTCGAGGTCCACCGGGAGCCTGTTCGCCACCACCACGAAATCCGCGGAGGCCGTTCTGCTCGTCTCGGCAATCACTTCGTCCACCAGCCGCTCCCTCGATTCGCGGGTCGCTGCCCTAAGCGGAAACCCTATCGCGCGAGGAGGCCGCGGCCCGTCGGCGAGCGATCACTCCAAGCGTCGTTCGGCGGGTTCCATCGGACCCGCCATTCGCGGTCCGGCGAACTTGCGTTCGAGCCTGCCGAGCCCCGTCCGCACCGGTTGCGCGAGGTATTCGCCGAGTACCACGCCCGCTGCCAGGGCAAGCCCGATCGCGACCGCGGTCATCAGCGTCGAGATGTTCCCGCCGGGCTCGACGCCCAATTGGTATAGACCACGATAGGTGGAGAGACCGGGGAGGAGGGGCGTGATGCCGGACACAGCCACCACGAGCGGCGTCACCTTGAGCCGCCTGGCGAGCACGCCACCGCAGAAACCGACCAGCGTGGCGGCGACGGCGGACGAGCTGACGGCCTGGAAGTCGGTCAGCATCAAGGCGCCGTACACCGCACCGCCGATGGCGCCGGCCGCTCCCGCGACGATCATCGCGCGCAGCGTCGAATACGAGGCGAGCGCGAAGCAGGCCGACGCGCCGACGCTGCCGAGGATGATGACCGGCAGGTCCTGCGGCGTCGAGGAGATGACCTCGGGCAGCGGCGTCAGCGGCATCTTGAGCAACAGCGCGATCTTCAGCGCCAGCACCACGCCCGCGATCAGTCCGGCACTCATCAGCGCGGTTTCCATCGTGCGCCCGGCCGCCGTGACGTAATAGCCGGTGATGGCGTCCTGCACGGCGGAAACCGTGGAGAGACCGGACAGCAGCACGGTGACGGCCGCCGCGACGACCAGCGTGGGTTTGTCCGTGGTGAGCAGGTTGCTGCTCACTATCGCCATCGCGGACAGGGTCGCGAACAAGCCGCCGATCACCTGTTGGAAGAAGAACGGCAGCGCGAAGCGGTTGAGGAACCGGCCGAGGCGGTCGATGACCGCGCTGATCACCAGCGCGACCAGCGCGACGTCGATGCTGCCACCGAGGATCAGGGTGATGAACCCGGCCAGCCCGCCCCAAGCGGCCGTGGCCACCCAACGGGGGTACGGGTGCGGCGCGGTCGTGAACCGCTGGAGTTCCTGCTGCGCTTCTTCGGCGGCGATGTTCCCGCGGACGATCCGGCGGACCAGCGTCTCCGTCTGGGTGAGCCGCGTGTAGTCGAGGCTGCGCGAGCGGACCACGCGCAGCGCCGTCACCGGTGCCATGTCGGTGCCGCGGTGGCAGGTCACCGTGATCGACGTGAAGATCACGTCGACCTCGCAGTGCGGAAGGCCGAGCGCGGAGGTCAGCGCGATGATCGTCGCGGTGACGTCGGAGGCGCCGGCGCCGCTCGACATCTGGACCTCGCCGATGCGCAGGGCGAGGTCCAGGACGAAGTTGACCGTCGAGTCGTCGGGCGGCTTCGGGCCCATCGCCTCGTCGCTCTCGACGGCGGGCTGCTCGGCCGTCGGGGCTTCGAGGATCTGCCAGGCGCGGCGGCGCAGCAGATTCGGCCGGTGCGAGCGGGCCTGGTGGATCGATCGCTCTCCGTCACGCTGGCGCGGGGCCTCCAGCAGCCATTCGCCGCGTTCGGGTGTTTCGTCCTGGTTCTTTTCGGCACCACGTTCGCCGCGCTGGGCTCCCTTGGTGTGCTCGTTGATCTTCATGATCGATCCACCTCCTCACTCTCTTCGCCGGTACATTCCCGAGGAGCATCGGGGGCGGTGGCCCGACCGTTGCAGGAAACCCGAAGTGGCGTCCACCACGTCAGAGGAAGATCATCGTCACTCGGTGGGTTTGCGGCACACTGCATGCCATGGCGTCCTCCGTGAGCAGGCGATCCGTCCTTCGGGCGGCCGGTTTCACCGCGGCCGGGACTGCGGCGACATTCACCCTTTCGGGGGCATCTAGCGGGGCGGAGGCCCCGGTTTTCGCGCACGGCGTGGCCTCCGGCGACCCGATGCCCGATTCGGTGCTTCTCTGGACCCGGGTCACGCCCTCGGCCGAGGCCGTTCCGGGATCCGGAAAAGGGGCACCGGTGGACGTCGGGTGGGAGGTGGCGAAGGACGCCGGATTCGCCGGCGTCGTCGCGCGCGGTCACCTCCGGACCGGGCCGGAACGTGACCACACGGTGAAGGTGACGGCGGAGGGACTGTGCGCGTCGACGGCGTACTGGTACCGCTTCACGGCTCAGGGGAAGGTCTCGCAGACCGGGCGGACACGCACCGCGCCTTCGCACGACGAGGACGTCGCGAGCCTGCGATTCGGCGTGGTCTCGTGTGCCAATTGGGCAGTCGGTCACTTCGCCCCCTACGGCTATTTGGCCGACCGTGACGACCTCGACGCCTTCATTCACCTGGGTGACTACCTCTACGAAGGGAATCCCAACCCTGCGGGTGATCTCCGGCCTTCGGTACCGCCCAACGAGTTGATCACCCTGGGGGACTACCGGCAACGCCACGCGATGTACAAGACCGACGAGCACCTCCGACGGCTGCACGTCCGTCACCCGATGGTCGCGACCTGGGACGACCACGAGGCCGCCGACAACGCTTGGTCCGGCGGGTCGCCGTCACACGACCCGGCGACCGAGGGTGACTGGCGCGACCGGATGCGGGCCGCGCACCGGGCGTACTTCGAATGGATGCCGGTGCGGCACCGCGGCGACCGGCTGTACCGGCGGCTGAAGTTCGGGACGCTGGCCGACCTCACCATGCTGGACCTGCGGACGTACCGGACCCGGCAGCCCGGCGCGGCTTCGGCGGAGGGCACCATCCTCGGCGCCGAGCAACGGCGGTGGTTCCTGGACGGCCTCGCGCGCGGGACGGCGTCCTGGAACCTGATCGGGAACTCGGTGATGGTCACGCCGATCAAGATCCCCGCGCTGCCGACCCGCGAACGGCTCGCGCTCGGCGACCTGCTCGACGGCCAGCCGACCACGGTGAACACCGACCAGTGGGACGGCTACACCGAAGATCGCCGCCGGGTCCTCGACACGATCGCCGCACAAGGCCGGGGCAACACGGTGTTCCTGACCGGCGACGTCCACTCTTCGTGGGCGAACGACGTGCCGCGGGACGGGACGAGCGTCGCGGTGGAGTTCGTCTGCCCGTCGGTCACCTCGGACAACATCGACGAGCAACTCGGTGTCCCGCCGCGGACCGGCTCGCTGAAGGTCGAGGCCGCGATCCGCGCGCTGAACCCGCACGTGCGCTTCGTGGAACTCGACTCGCACGGCCCCGGCGTCCTCGAAGTGACACCGGACGCCGTCCGGATGAACTGGTACTACGTCACCGACCGCCGCGACCCGGCGACCGCCGTGACGTTCGCGCACGCCTTCCGGACCGTCGCCGGCGAGCCCCGGGTGCGCCCTGCGACGAGCTGAACGGGCGCCGATATACTGGGCTCGCCCGGGCTGCCCTGGGCAAGGCCGCTATAGCTCAGCTGGTAGAGCATCTGTCTTGTAAACAGAAGGTCAGGGGTTCGAGCCCCCTTGGCGGCTCCAGATCAAAAGTATCGCTGACCAGCATGAACGCAGCCGAGAAGCCACCTTCAATCAGGTCATTGTGGATCTTGGTCCACGAGCTGGTCCACCAGCCCTGTTAACTTGCATTCGTGGCGACCATGGGCTCGATTGAAGGCGGGCGGCAGCGCGGTAGCGTTCGCCGTCACCGCGACGCGTTCCAGGTGCGAGTATCCGCCGGGAAGGACCCCGTGACAGGGGAACGAATCGTTCTAACGGAATCGGTGTCGATCGAGAAGCCGGGAAACGAGAGGTCCGAGCGGACCGCATTGAAGGAAGCGGAGAAGGTCAGGACGCGGCTTCAGCATGAAGCGGACTCCCTGAAAGTCGCCCGGACAAGGTCGACCTTCGGCGCGCTCCTCGATCAGTGGCTTCCGCAGGCCGAGATCGATCCCACGACCCGCATGAACTACGAGTGGATGATCAGGGATCACATCCGCCCTGTGCTCGGCGACCTTCCGTTGGTTCTGCTCATGCGTGACGCGCCTGAGCGCTTGGAGAAGTTTTACGCGGACTTGCGTCGTTGTCGCCAGCGTTGCGACGGAAAGCCGTTCGTCGAGCATCGGGTCGACGGTCAGCATGAGTGCCGAGTTGTGCTGAAACATTGTCGGCGACCTGGGCGACCGACTGCCGAGGAGTTGGCGAATCACAACTGCGATTCGGCGGGCTGTGAAACGGTCGAGTGCCGGCCACATGTGTGCAAGCCCTACTCGGCGTCGTCGATTCGTTCGATCCATGGCGTCATCAGCGGAGCGCTGAGTTCGGCTGTGCGTTGGAAGCGGATCCCATATAACCCGGCGCCGAGTGTTCGCCTGCCCGCCAAGCGGAAGACGCAACCTCGCCCGCCATCGAGCCAAGAGATGGCGCGGATAATCGAAGCCGCACACGAGGTCAGCCCCGAGTGGGGAACCTATGTCTGGCTGTCCGCGGTGACAGGTGCTCGCCGCGGCGAGGTCGCGGCGCTTCAGTGGAAGGACGTCGACCTCGATGCCGCGGTCGTGACTCTCGATGAGAACTACGTCCGTGGGCCGGACGGAATGATCCTCAAGGACACCAAGACTCACCAGGGAAGACGAGTGTCTCTTGACCCTGAGACCGTGCGGTTGCTCGAACAGCTCAGGGCTGCCACGATTCGGCAGCTGTCGAGCTTGGGGCTCGCACTGAGCGGTGAAACTTGGGTCTTCTCCGCGCAACCTGACTTCAGCAAGCCCCGGGACCCCAGTTCGATCACCCGCCGGTATGGCCGCCTCGTTGGGAAGCTCGGCGTGAAGACGCAGCTCAAGGAGCTACGTCACTATTCGGCGACACAGCTGCTTACCGCCGGCGTAGACCTTCGGACGGTAGCCGGTCGACTCGGACATGGGGACGGCAGTACCACGCTTCGGCATTACGCGGCGTGGGTCGGAGCTGCCGACAAAGCCGCGGCAGAAACGATCGGTAGCACGATGCCGAAGCTTCGGCAGCCCCGAGCTGCATCCGAAGACTAGGGGCTTACAGAACGACTGCCGCCAACGCCTTGTCGTCGCTGACCTTCGCTCGCGGGAGTGCATGGCCGTTTGGGTCGTCTCGTTTCTCCCAAACCGCGCAGATGTCCAGCACGTTTGCCAGCTCAGCTTCACTTCCGTGTGCCAAGCGTGCCCAGTTCGCGAGTCCTAAGTGGAGCATTGGACTGTAAGCGCCGTCCGTCGCGAGTACCGCCCACGAGATTTCTTTTCGTGGAACGGTCTGCACAACCGCGTGAAAGGCGGCATCCGGGTCTGCCTCGGCTATCCAGTACCCGCCCGCTCTGTTACGCCGCTTCCGCTGCTCGCGTTGCAATGCCGCGAGCAACTCGCGGTGCCGGGAGTCGTAGCCGTGGCCCGCTGCCACTCGTTCGCGGTAGGCCTTGTGCTCGGGAATCCCGAGCTTGGACAGTCGAGCGTCGGTCAGCATGTTGACCTCAACGCTGTCCGCGCCGTAGTAGATCGCACTGTCGCCTAAGCAGAGCAGATCGATATGGCTTTCGCGGGCGCGGAGCAGGCTGATCGTGCTGGACGGTGAGTTGCCTGGGTGAAGTCCGAGCCTGCTTGCGGTGTCTCGGATCGCGTCGGCGACGACCGTTCGCAGGTCGACGTCGTGCTCTTCCTCAAGGTTGGTCTGAATCGCGGCTGCGAGGTAGTCAACGTAGAGCGCCGTCGACACGTCAACGGGTTCGAAGGCGCTGGCTCCGTCGAGAACAAGCGCCATGCGCTCGTTTGCCAGCACCCGGTCCTGACTTTCCGAAGGGGGAGGCGTTTGAGCTGTAGCCGTCCGCATACACGTCACCACCTGTACGGGCCTGCGACCAGTTCGCTCGACGTAACCGTTGTGTCGCTTGAAAAGCTGCACTTGACGATCATGCTGAACGAGACGTCGCCTTGCTTCGTGAACAGATCTCTCACGTTTGTTTGCAGGTAGTGCAGCACGCCGCTGGAGCCGACCGCGGTGATGCCCGCCACGTGGATCACGACGCGATCTTCCTCGCGGTGTCGCGCGAAGTAGCCGAACTCTTCGTCGCGCGGAGGCTCTTCGAGTCGAGGTGAGAAGTAGTGCTCGCCCGAGTCGCGATCGTCGATTCGCCAGCGCTCGTCCTCGCGCGTGAAGCCGAGGTGGTTGTCGCGAGCGAGGAGCCGTGATCCGACGGGAGCTGAGCGCGGGCCGCAGATGACGATCGTGTCGCCTGCTGGCGGCGTCTCCAGATCCGGTTCGATATTGAAGGTCTCTGCGGCCAGCGAGAGGCTTGCAAGGATGCCTTCGGCCTGCGCTTGAGCGGTCATGTCCGCAGCGTCGACGTACGTCCGCATCCGGTGGTCGGTGCCGTGTCGGAGCGGAACTCCGACACTCACCGGTCCCACGCCAAAGAACGCGCGCTCCGGAGCAGGCGCACTGCCTCGGATTTGCGTGATCCGACCCTTCGTGATGCCGAGCGCTTTCGCGATCTCGGTGTAACTCAGGTTCAGGTCGCGGTGTGCTTCTTCGATCGCGGCTTTCCGCAAGCGGGACAACTCGGTGGCCCGTTGCTGGTAGTGCGTCTGTAGCGCCGCCGCGCGGCGCGCGCGGCGAATCGGATCGTTGTCCCCGCGCACAGCGTCGAAGTCATCCACATCCGCCATGGCCGTCAGTTTAGAGGGGGTTGACACCTCTCGCGGAGGGGGCCTACTCTGCCGTTTATCCCCCCTAAACAACGCGATGCCCAACATGCGGCTCACGAAGTTTAGGGGGAGTAAACACCGGGTGGAGTGGCCGCTCGGTCCAGGGGAAGGGCTCTCACGTGGACAACGCAGTTCAGGCAGGTCGATCGCCGGAAAAGCCGTCGTTACCTGCGCACCTTCGAACCGAACCGACCTTCTACAACGTCGCTGAGGCAGCGGGACTGTTCCGCCTCGACCAGTCGACGATGTATCGCCATCTCCGTTCTGGCAGCTTTCCGGGGCTCAAGATCGGCGGGCGCTATGTCGTGCCCCGGGTCGTCGTCGAACGCCTGATCAGCGACGTGCTGGCCGTGGGCCAGTGCGTAGACGTCGCCGAATGGGCGTCGCGTTGGCGCGACCAGGCGGCCGCGGCTGGGGGTGCGGCCTGATGCGTACGTTCGGAGCGTTTTTGACGGCGGTCGTGTTGATCGCGCTGGGCAATTTGTTGAGTGACTGGCATGTGAAGGCCGCTGTGGTGTGGCCGTGGTTCGTGGTCGCGGGTGTAGCGGCCGGCGTGTTCGGTCTGGCGGAGCTGGTGCGGGGGAACGCGGCACGCCTGGTGACCGTGGCGGCCGGGTTGACCGGTTTGTCGGTGTGGTTCGCGGGCTGGGTTCCCGAGGAGACGCCGGGTTACAAGGTGTGGCCGTGGGGGCTGCTGATCGGTGGCCCGGTTCTGGCGGTCGCGGCGTTCGTGGGTCTGCGGGGCCGGAATGGTTCGGCGGGGCTGATCGGGAAGTGGTCGCGCCGGTCGCGCCGGAATGGTGGTGTGGCGTCGCGCTGGCAGATCTGGCGGGTGGCGTCGAAGTCCGCGATGCGCCGGAAGGCGAAGGTGCTGAAGCCGTCGCTGCGGAAGTCGCCGTGGTGGACGCGCCGCCGGGTTCCGGTGACCGGGTTCGCGACGGCGGTGGCGCGGGTGGGTTTCCAGCGGATCTGGTCGCCGGTGGAGGACGTGACGTTGCGGCTGGGTGGACCGCGGTCGGGGAAGACGGGGGAGCTGGCGTGCCGGATCCTCGACGCCCCGGGCGCGGTGATCGCCACCTCGACGCGGACGGACCTGATCGAGCTGACCGCGCAGCTGCGTGAGCAGCACGGCCCGGTGTTCGTGTTCAACCCGTCGGGGTTGGGGAAGCTGGACTCGACGATCGCGTTCGACCCGCTGGCCGGGTGCGCGAACCCGGTGACCGCGACCTACCGCGCGTCGGACCTGTTGCCCGATGGTGGCAGTGACGAGCGGGAGCACTGGGTGTCGCAGGCCCGCCGCGCGTTGGCTGCGCTGATGCACGCCGCCGCCCTGGGCGGCCTGGACATGGTGGATGTGCAGTCGTGGGTCGCGGACCCGGACGGTTCGGCGGATGAGGTGCTGCGGCTGCTGCGCCGCTCGCCGGAACCGGCGTTCGAGACCACCGCGCGGCAGTTCCTGAGCACGAACGACCGGACCCGGTCGTCGATCACCACGACGATCATGCCCGCCCTGGGGTGGCTGATCGACCCGACCGCGCGGGCCGCCGCGACGGGTGGCGCGTTCGACGTCGCCGAGCTGCTCGACAAGCGCGGCACCGTCTACATGCTCGGCGCCGAAGAGGGCCACACGGCCCCGCTGGTGGCGGCGCTGACCGCGCACATCGCCCGCGAGGCCCGCCGCATCGCGTCCGAGTCCGCCGGTGGGCGGCTGGACCCCGCGTTGACGATGGTGCTCGACGAGGCGGCGCTGATCTGCCCGGTTCCTTTGGACAACTGGACCTCGGACATGGGTGGCCGCAACGTCACCATCCACATCGGAGCCCAGTCCCGCGCGCAGCTGCGGAAGCGGTGGGGTGACACCGGGTGCGCGGCGATCCTGACGAACTCCTCGACGCTGCTGGTGCTGGCCAACCAGAAGGACCCCGACGACCTCCAGGCGTATTCGCTGCTGACCTCCGACCGGCACGAGATGGTCGCCACCGAGGACAACGACGGGCACGTCACCGGGCGGACCCCGCAGCGGGTGCCGGTGCTCTCGCCGGGGCAGATCTCGCAACTGCCGGAGTTGCACGCGGTGATCGTGCGGCGGGGGATGCCCGCTGCGATCGGGCGGCTCCAGATGGCGTGGAAGCGCCGCGACGTCAAGGCGATCGAGCGCCGTTGGCGCTACGCCGAGCTGATGATCCGGTGGGCTGACCGTCGCGAGCTGTGGCTCACGAAGGCCGGGGCGTTCGTCGACATGCTGGCCGACCGGGTCGAGCCGTGGGTCGCGCGTGCCCAGGACTGGGCCGCCACCCGCCGCGCCGCTCGGGTCGAGCCGGTCGTGCCGCCGCAGGCCGAGCACGAGGCCGGTGCCGTCCGGGTCGAGGCCGTGCGCCTGGACACCGAACCGGAGCCCGTCGCCGGCGACACCCGGAAGACGGATCCGCTGGCGGCGCTGGACGCCGAACTCGATGCGCACATCGCCGGGTCGGGCGAGTTCCCGGGCCGTGACGAGCGCGGGGAGGGCGGGAACCGATGAACCCGAACCCGCCTTTCGTCCCGGTCGACACGTTCCGGATTACGTCGGTGATCGAGCAGTTGGCCTACGAGTTCGCCGTGCACAGCGGCGAACCGCAGCGCCTGGTCGCGATGTTGGTGGAGATCATCGTGTGGCGCACGGTGAACGGTCAGCCCGCCGAGCAGATCGCCGCGTTCCTGAACGCGCACATCGCGCCCGGTGTGCGGGACGACTTCGTGGCCTGGGTGGTCTCCGAAACCGGCCGCCGTCTGGGCTCCATTTCGGGTGGGGGTGCGCGATGAAGCTGCACCTGCTCGCTCTGGTCGATTCGCAGCGGCTCCAGGTGACCGCCGAGTACCGGCGCGGCGAACCGTTCGCCGTCGCGCTGTCGTTCCCGATCGAACCGGACGAAGCCCGTTGGGTGCTGGGCCGGGAATTGCTCGAGGACGCCCTCAACACCGGTGCCGCCGGGATCGGTGACGTGCGGATCACCGCCCGCGGCGACCTCGTGGTGCTCGCGCTGTCCACTCCGGACGGTTCCGGTTCGGCGATCTTCCGCCGCGACGACCTCGCCGCGTTCCTCTCCCTGACCTACCTGATTGTCCCGGCCGGGACCGAGTCCGACGCAATCGACTGGTCGGCCGCCGCCGAGGTGTTCCCGGAGGTGACGTTCTGATGAGCGCCCCCACGGCACCGCGTGTGTGGCTCGCCGCCGGCGTCGCCGAGAAGCCCGCTCCGGCCGATCACCCGGTGGTCCGCGACGACCTGATGCACCTGTGGTTCCCGGGCGAGGACGGGCTGTGGCACACCGCCGACGGCCGTCACCACGCCGCCTGGACCGAACTTCACGCCCGCTTCGACCTCGTGGAGGTCCCCCGATGAACGGCAACGAGAAGAAAGAGCCCGAGTTCGCGACGTCGGCCGCGGTCGCTGGTCTGGCCCGTGAGGTCGAGGGCCTGCGCATGACGATGGAGGCGGTCACGCCGCTGCCGCAGCAGGTGGAAGCGCTGCACGATCTTGTCGAGTCGTTGCCGGAGCAGGTGACGAAGCTGGCGAAGGTCGTCAAGGGCCTGGTGGAGCAGCTCAACGACGAGGAGCCGGGGACGAAGACCCGGCCGTTGTCGTGGCTCGATCTGGCCGACGGCGAGGACACCGACGGTGTCGACGAGGCCCAGACGGTGCTCACGGAGCTGTCGCTGTGGCTGCCCCGGGTGTATCTGCGCTACCACGGCGCCGAGCTCCCGGAGTGCTGGTGGTGGCACCCCGACGTGGTCGAGGAACTGGTGTGCCTGATGCGGTCGTGGCTCGCGGCCTACGTCGACAAGGACGCCACCGTCGGCCGCGCCGCGGACTGGCACGACCGGTACCGGCCCGGTGTGGTGAAGCGGATCAAGGTGGCGACGGCGAACTGTTCGCTGGAGAACCACCAGGACGGCGGCACCCTGTGCCTGCCCGCACCTCGGGTTCCGTCCGGGACCGCGCTCGCGCCGATCGCCGGATGGTGGGGCGCCGCCCGTACCGAGACCGCGCCGGAACCGGACGCCGACGTCGTCGCTGATGCCCGCGCCGCCGAGGCCGCGCGCCGCCGCAACGGAGGTGTCCGGCGATGAGCGAATGGATGGATCAGCTGACCCAGGCCGCGACCCGGCTCGCGGCCGAGCGGTACCGCGATATCGCGTTCCTGCGCTCCACGGCCGCCGCCGGCGCCACCGACCCGGTGGTGCGGACACGGCTGGAACGCGAAGCCGCCGAGGCCACCGCCGCCGCCGAGGGCTACGACGCGAAGGCCGCCGAGATGGCCGACGACAACGAGCCGTGGGAGGAACAGGAGATCCAGCGGCTGGTTGATCAGACTCGCGTGGCCGCAACCCACGACGTCCTCGACGATGTCGGCGAAACGGCCGGGCAGCTGCGGCAGCGCGAGATCGCCGACGCGACCATGCGGTCCTATCAGGCCTGGCAGCAGGACGGCGTCCCGGCGGAGGAGATCGCGCAGCGGCTGGAGCGAGTCTCCCCGATCGGCGCGAAGGCCGTCCGCGACTACGAACAGCTGATCACCATCGGCTACGAGCCCGACGACGCACGGGCGATCGCCGCCGACACCGCCGCCCAGGACCCCATTCCCACGGACGCCGCCGTCGTCGAGGACGCAGCTGCCGAGCACGCGGTGGCCCACGACACCGGAGAGGAGTCCACTGTGGATACCAACGAACCGGGAATTTCCGCGCAGGCCGAAGCCGCTGCCGTCCGGCGGCGCAACGACGAGGAGCTGTACCAGTCCCAGGTCGAGCAGCGCTACCAAGCCCTGATCAGGGACGGGGTCGACATGGTCACCGCCCTTCGTCGGGCGGAGGACGAAGCCGCCCAGAACTGGCAGGTCGAGCCCTGGTCCGCGGTCATGCCGCGCGGAACCCGGCCAGTGGCCGACACCGCCACCGCCGAGGTTCCGGATCAGCTGGCCCAGGCTGGGACCCGGCTCGCCGCCGAGCGGTACCGCCACGTCGCGTCCCTGCGCTCCACGGCCGCGGCCAGCGCCACCGACCCGGAGGTGCGGGCGCGGCTGGAACGCGAGGCCGCCGAGGCCACCGCCACCGCCGACAGCCACGACGCGAAGGCCGCCGAGATGGCCGCCGGCAACGAGCCGGGGGAGGAACAGGAGATCCAGCGGCTGGTGGACCAGACCCACGTGGCCACGCCCCATGACGTCCTCGACGAGGCCGCTGAAATCGAGGCACCCGAGGTTCCCGAGCAGGCCCCGGAACCGGGCGGCTGGATCGAGCGAAACCTGCCTGCCCAGGACGCCGGCGTGACCACGAGCCTGCCGGACATGGACTTGCGGACAGCGCTCGAGCTGGTCACCGAGGACAGCCGTATCGAGTCCGGCGACGAGGGTCTGACCGCTCGCGAGGCCGCCGCCATGGCGCGGGAACTAGACGTGGAAGACATCCATGGCGTCGTCGAGAGCGCTGCGACCCGCACCGCCTATCGCACCGTGCTGAATGCCGCCGACGCGGACGTCGACCAGGCTCTCGCGCAGCTGTCGACCGCACCGTCCGACGACGGCCAGGCGAACGAGTGGCCGGTCGTGGACCAGGACGACACCAGCCAGGTCACCAATGACGCCGACGACGTGGTCGACCGGATCGACCAGGTCCTCGACGAGGACGTTCTGCCGGTCTCCGACCGGGAGGAGATGGAACGCGCACGGGATGCGGTGCGGAGCCTGCCGGATGGGCCGATCACGGACGAAGACCTGGCACGAGCAGGCGTCACGCCCGAGCAGTACGACCGGCTCATGATCGAGGAACGGGCACCCGAGGTCGACCGTGCTCCGGAAGCGGGCAGCTGGATCGACCGCAACCTTCCGGCTCCTGCTGCTGAATACCCCGAGGACTCGACGTACGAACGAGACGAGGGCGATCGATTACAGGACCTGATCGAGGCCCGCGAAGACGAGCTTGAGGCCGACGAGCGCGACGCCACGGAATACGTGCTGGACAGCATCGACGAGGTGCTCGCCGAGGAGCGCGGCTACGCCCTGGTCGAGGAGAGATCCGGGCGTGAGAACACGAACGACGACGTTGACGAGAGTCCAGCGGCGGACTCCGAGGCTGCGCCGCTGGCGGAACGGATGGCCGAGTGCGAACAGGCCGTGGACGACGTTGTCGAGTCCGTCGAGTCCGTCGAGTCCGTCGAGGACGTGGCCGACGAGTACGACGAGGACGAGGACCGCGCCGAGCGCTGCGCGCACTGGAACAGCGAGGACGAGGACGTCGAGGACGACGACCTGGACGACTACATCGCCGAGGGGTGGTAGCGATGAGCAAGTCCACGAGCACGTGGGCGACGGCGGGGTTCTGGTTGCCGGGTCTAGTGGTGGCGATCTGCGCCGCGGTCGCGACCGCGCACGGCCTGTTCGAGGTCGTGGTGGCGTCCGGGGTGCTGGCGAGTATCGCGTGGACCTACCCGGTGATCACCGACGGTCTGGCGATCGTGGCCTACGTGGCGACGTCGCGGTTGTCCGGTGCGGGGCGTCGGTACGCGTGGGCGGTGGTGATCCTCGCGGCCGGGCTGTCCGGGTTGGCGCAGGCGATCTACTTCGTCGGCGGGTTCACCGCGCCCACGCCGGGCTCGGCGGGGAATCCGCCGCCGGAGTTGCTGCGGTTCTGGGTGGGGGCGTGGCCGGCGATCGCGGCGGCGATCGTGGCGCACCTGCTGTTCATGCTCAGCGAGCTTCGCGGCAGCCGGAAGGCGTCCACCGCACCGGACACGAGCACCGGCCAGGCATCCGAGGGTGTCGCCGCGAGTGCCACCACCGTCCCGCATCCGACAGCTTTCCATGCGCAGTCCGTCCAGCTGGACCGTCCGGAGCGTGTCTCCGTCCAGTCGTCGTCCGTCCAATCCGGGCGTGTCCAGCCGAGGCCGTTGGATGAGTCCGCGACCGACGAGCCGTCTGAACGTCCAGTCCCGCCACCGTCTTCCGTTCAGCCGGAGCGGCCTGTGTCGCGTGGCGCGGTGGAGCCGACGCCGGAGCGTCCAGCGGTGGTGCCGTCGTCGCCGAAGCGGGACCGCGCCTTGCATGAGGCCCGCAAGCATCAGGCGCTGCACGGCAGTCTGCCGACCGTCGATCAGCTCGCCGAAACGGCCGAGGTCTCCCGAGGTACCGCCGGAACCGTCCTCAAAGAACTCCGGGAACAGCCTCACCATCTGCATGTCATCACCAACCTCAGCGCCACCAAGGCCAACTCATGATCAGCAAGTCACCCAGCAGCACAACGCAAGTCAGTAAGCCACGAATTCAGCCCAAGACACCTATCAGCACCTCACCCAGCAAGTACTCACCGATCCAAAGAAGGAATGCACACCTAGGCATCACGATCTGTCGGGCCGGTGCGCCCTGGCGGGCGCCCGGGAACACGACCACCGTTGTTGATCTTCAAGGCCCGCGTGTTGATCTTGTGAGGGGGTTGTGATGCTGTCGATTTCGACGGGGTACTCGGTCGATTACGTCCTCGACGAGATCGCGAAGGGCCGGGAGAACTACTACACGGGTGCGGTGTCGGAGGGGGAGCCGCCGGGCCGCTGGTACGGCGGCGGCGCGGAGAAACTCGGCCTGACGGGGCTGGTCGACGAGCAGGATATGCGCGCGGTGTTCGAGCAGTTCATCGATCCGCGTGACGAGGCGTTCAGCGATCCAGCCCGGTGGGCGGAGGCGTCCACTCTGGGTCACACGGGGCGGAAGTATCCAACGGCGGACGAGTTGTACGCGGCCGCGTTGGACGCCGAGCCGGGCGCGACGGCTGAACGTCGCGAGCAGTTGCGGTTGGACGCGAACAAGTCCGCGCGCCGCAATGTCCCGTTTCTGGACGTGACGTTCAGCGTCCAGAAGTCGGTGACCGTCTTGCACACCGCGTTCGAGGCGCAGCAAGTGAACGCCGCCCGGACGGCTGGACGATTGAACGACGCGCTCGCCGCCGCCACGGCGGCGGGCGCGTCCCCGGCCGAACTCGCCGAGATTGCCCGCCAGCGCGACGACGCCCGCACCGCGGCGGCGTCGTGGGCGGCGCACCGGGACGCGGTCGAGGACGCGATCTGGGCCGGGAACCGGGCGTCGCTGGATTACCTCGCCGAGCACGCCGGCTACTCCCGGGTGGGGCACCATGGCGGGGCCGCGGGTCGGTTCATCGACGCGCACGACTGGGTGATCGCGTCGTTCTTCCAGCACGATTCCCGCAACCACGATCCGCAGCTGCACATCCACAACCCGATCCTGAACCGTGTCCAGGGCGCGGACGGGAAGTGGCGGACGCTGGACTCGAAAGCGATCCACAAGTTCCGGGGCGCCGCGGCGGCGGTGGGGGAGCGCACCACCGAGGAACACCTCGCCCGCGCGCTCGGCGTGCGGGTGGCGACCCGCCCGGACGGGAAGGCCCGCGAGATCGTGGGCATGGACCAGCGGGCGATGGACCTGTTCAGCTCCCGCCGCCGCGCGGTGACGAAGAAGACCGCCGCCCTGGTCGAGGCGTTCGAGGCGAAGTTCGGGCGGGAGCCGAACTCGCTGGAACTGGACCGCTTGCAGCGGCAGGCGACGTTCGCCACGCGCAAGGCGAAGTCCCACGACGGCGAAACCACCGAGGCGCGCCTGGAGCGGTGGGACCGCGAGCTGCGCGCCGAGATCGCGGGCGGCCTGGAAGGCGTGGCCCGCGAGGTGCTGAACCTCGCGCACGGTCCGCGCGAGGCCGCGCAGTGGTCGCCGGACGAGGTGTTGAAGACCGCGCTGGCGGACGTGCAGTCCACAAAGGCCGGATGGACCGCACCGGACCTGACCCGCGCGATCTCCGACGCGCTCCCGGACCAGCTCGGCGACCTGGACGGTGTCCAGGTCGCGCGGCTGCTGGACACCCTCACCGCCGAGGGCGTGAAGCTGGCGACGCCGCTGTCGTCGAACCGGCCCGGCGTCGCCGTCCTGCCCGACGTGCTGAAACTCGCCGACGGGCGTTCGGCCTACGCCGCCCCGGCCGGGCAGCTGTACGCGACCCCGGAACATGTTCACACCGAACGCGCGCTCGCCGCCGCCACCGCCCGGGGCGGCGCCCCGGCGCTGGATGTGTCCGACGTGGACGGATTCGTGTCGGCGCTGGCCGACGCGGGGATGGTGCTGGGCGCGGACCAGGCTGCCGCGGTGCGCGGCGTGCTGACCTCCGGCGCGGCGGTGGAGTCGCTGGTCGGCCCGGCCGGGACCGGGAAGTCCTTTGTGGTCGGCGCGCTGGCGAAAGCGTGGCAGGACAACGACTTGTGGGGCGGCCAGTCCCGCCGCGTCGTGGGCTTGGCGTCGAGTCAGGTCGCGACCGACGTCCTCGCCGGTGAGGGGCTGACCGCGCGGAACATCGCGCGGTGGCTCGGGGTGCAGGAGAAGCTCGCCGAGGGCTCGACCCACCCCGAGCACCTCGAATGGAAGCTCAACCCAGGCGACCTGGTCATGGTCGACGAGTCCGCCATGGCCAACACCGCCGACCTCGCCCGCATCCACCGCCACGTCGAGGCGGCGGGGGCGAAACTGCTGCTGACCGGCGACCACCGGCAGCTCGCCGCCGTCGGCGCCGGAGGCGGCATGGACCTCATGGCCACCGCCGGCGCCGCCTACGAGCTGACCGAGGTCCGCCGGTTCCAGGCCGAGTGGGAACGGTCGGCGTCGCTGCGGCTGCGCGACGGCGACGAGACCGTGCTCGGCGACTACCACAAGCACGGCCGGATCCTCGACGGCGGAACACGCGAACAAGCCGAAGCCGCGGCCGGAAAGGCGTGGCTCGCGGACACCCTCGCGGGAAAGCACTCGATCCTGATCGTGGACACCAACGAGCAGGCCGCGCACCTGTCCGCCGAACTCCGCAACGAACTCGTCCGGCTCGGCAAAGTCGCCGAAACCGGGGTGCCGCTGGGGATGCAGGGCACCTACGCCGGCGTCGGGGACCTGGTCCAGGCCCGCCGCAACGGCTGGCACCTCACGGGGTTCGACGGCAACCCGGAGGCGCCGATCAACCGCAAGCAGTACCGCGTCCTCGACACCCGCGACGACGGCGGCCTCATCGTCGCCCGCGTCCTCGGACACGAGGACGGTGTCGGCGAGGTGCTGGGGGAGCGGATCACGCTGCCTGGCGCCTACGTGTCGGAGCATGTGGCGCTGGGCTACGCCTCGACCGTCCACAGTGCTCAGGGACTCACCGTCGACACCAGTCACGCCGTCGTGACCGAGGCGACCGGTCAGGAATCCCTCTACGTCGGGCTCACCCGTGGCCGCGAGGGCAACACCGCGCACGTGACGACGCTGGCAGTCCCGGCCGACGCGACCGAGGGCGCGGCGTTGCAGGCGGTGAAACGCAGTCCGGCCGCGGTGCTGGCCGCCGCGTTCGACGGCACCGGCCCGCAACGGTCCGCGCTGGCCGAGGCGACCGAGGCGGCGGCGGACAACGACGCGATCCGTACCCCGGCCGAACTCCTCGCTGACGCCACTGAGCTCGCTACCGCTGGACGCACCCAGCGGTGGCTCGACGAGCTGGTGGAAGAAGGGAAGCTGACGGAGAACCAGCGCGCGAGGATCGCCGCCGAGGACGGCGGCCCCACGCTCGCGCGGCTGCTACGCCGCGCCGAACTCGCCGGGCACGACCCACGCGAAGTCCTCGACCACGCCGTCACCGCCCGGACCTTGTCCGGATCGCGGCAGCTGACGAACGTCATCCACCACCGGATCACCGACACCGTCACCCTCGACCCCGTCGGCGATTCCTACGCCGACTGGCTACCCAAGGTCGACGACTCCCAATGGGCTACCTACCTGCGCACGCTGGCCGACACTGCGGATGCTCGCCGTCTGGAGCTGGGTGAGCAGCTGGCGGCGGAGCCGCAGCAGTGGGCGATCGAGGCGTTCGGACCGGTGCCGGAGGATCCCGCCCTGGTGAAGGAGTGGAGCAAGCAGGCCGGAATGGTCGCGGCGCACCGCGAGCTGACCGGCCACGAGGACGAGGAGACCGCGCTGGGCCCGGCCCCGAAGTCCGGCCAGGTCGAGGCGTACGCGTCGTGGCGCTCGGCCTGGCGCGTCCTCGGACGTCCGGAGTCCGGGCGGGACGAGCTGGAGATGTCCGACGGCCAGCTGCTGGTCCGGATGCGGGCGTGGGAACGGGAGAAGGCGTGGGGGCCGGAGTTCGTCGGCCAGGAACTCGCCGGAACCCACCAAGCCCTCGACGCCCGACGCCGGGACGCGGCCATGCGCCGCGCCGAGGCCGACGCCGCGGCCGACGAAGAGGAGCGGGAGCGGATGCTCCAGGAGGCGGCCGAGGCCGAGGCGCTCGCCGACACCCTCGCCGCTCGCGCGGCCGAGCTGGAAGGCGCCGACGAGGCGCGGGCGCTGTGGTACGCCCACACCGCCGAGACCCGCGCCGCGGCCGACCGCGCCAGCGCGGAAATCTCCGCCCGCAACCTCGACACCACACCCGCGCCGCTGGTCACCGCCGACGAGTGGCTCGACGTCCACCACGAGCACATGGCCGCTGAGGACGTCCACCGCGAGGTCACCGCCGACCACGACCTCACCGACGTCGCCCAGCAGCGCGCCGCCGACGTCGACACCGTCACCACCGCCGACGACGTCGAGGGCGTGATCGCGGAGGTCGAGGTGGCCGACGTGCGCGAGGTCGCGGCCGCCGAGGACCCGGTCGTCGAGTCCGACGAGGTCCGGGTGCCGACGGCCGAAGAGACCGCAGGAGCAGTCGAGCAGGCACAGCGCGCGCTCAAGGAGATCGCCGCCCGCCAGGCCGCCGAGGAACGGCACGCCGAAGAGGAAGCCCAGGCGGCGGAGCTCTACCGCCGCCACTCCAGCGACGCCGCCGACGCGGCCGAGCAGGCCGACGCCGACGGCGCGGTGTACGGGCGATGAGCGAGTCTGGGATTTGAGGCCCCAGAGATGACTGCCTTGAGGAGGTTCCGGGGAGTGCTAGGCAGCTCTCTTCCTTGCCCGGCATTACCTGCTGCTCGACCTGCAGCCAAATGCTAGCTGGTAATTCTCGTGGGTCTAAGCGAATTAACTGGTCAGCCCTGAGAGTGGGCGGGGACGTCGAGCGGCGGAACGCCGCTGCGGTGCCACGCCCACTCCAGGGTGGCCACGATCGAATCGAGCCAGCCGGGCCGGTTCGCGACGTAGCCGGGAACCGGCCGGCGCAGCGCGAGACACTGAGCGGCCAGGCATTCCGCTTCGATGGTCTCTTCGTGCGCGAGCCCGGTTCGCTCCGTGATTGGGGCGTAGGCGAGGAACGTGCGGCCGGTTTCGAGGCGGACGGCCGCACAGGCGATCCAGCGGCACACGTCGACCACGCCGAGAGCCGCCCAGGTGCGCTCGCGGTCGTACTGGCGTTCCGCAGCGAGCCACAGACGCGCGAACTCCACCACCGGGACCCGCACGTTGCCGTGGGGGATCCGGTCGAAGTCGCGTCCGGTCAGCTCCATGGAATCCATGGTGACACGCGCCCCCGACAGAAACCGTCCACCGACCGGGGCAATCCGCCGGCGCACGGTCGCCTTCACCGATGACCGCCCTCTGCGGGCGGAACAAGGTCCGCGCAAGCGCGGACTGTGCTTTTGAGCTTCGCAGCCCGGCTTAGCACGGCCCCAACCTCACGGTAAAGGGGCGCATTCCAAAAACTTTTTGAGCGCGAAAAGCGTGCGCTCAAAAACTTTTCGGCCTGACCCCTTGACCGCGAGCCTCTGGGGCCGCGCGGTGCGCCGAAAAGGGGCAGCGGCAGAGCCGACGCCCCGCCCTACGGGCAGCGAAGAAAACCACCCGGCACACCAACAGATCACCACACACGAGGGAGATCGCCATGGCAGCACAGGGAAAGAAGAACCAGGCAGCCGACGAACTCGCGATGTCCGGCGAGCAGTGGCGGCGAGCCAAGACGCAGATCGCGCAGTACCTCGACCAGGTCCTCGACGGTGAGGCATGGGCCCAGACCGGTGCTGAAGCCGCTGACGTCATCACCGAAATCCTTCGCCAGGAGGTCAGGTCATGAGCTGCACGCATTGGAGCTTCTACGTCCTCGCCGGTCTGGCCACGTGCCTCGACTGCGGCCACCAGTGGCACATCTGAGAAGGGAGAACCACGTGAGCAATCCCAGTGACGAGCGCTGGTCCGAGCGCGAGCAGCAGGCACGTCGTGCCCGCGTCTTGGCGAACCTCTTGGCAGCTGCCGAGCAGGCGGAAATCCCTCCCCTGCGCTGGAGCGTCAGCACCGCCGCCGGATCGTGCCTGCACGGCGAGATCGACGACCCCTTCGACAAGAACCCTCACACCACCTTCGACGCCTGGGTGCGGTTCCTCGGACTGCGCGTGAACAAGCACGGCGACCGCGCAAGCGGCACCTGGAACCACACCGTGATCGGCATCGCCAACCCCCGCCACTCTTCGACCACAAAGGACTGATCGTCGTGACCAAGCAGCAGCCCGCCTACGTTCCGTTTCCCGCGTTCTCCACGAGTTTCGAGGGCTGGACGCCCGACCCGGATGACTTGGAGCAGTGGGCCAACAGCGTCCGCGTGGAGGTGGTCGAGGGCTATGACCCAACCTTCACCGGCGAGGTCTCCGAGGAGGCCCTGGAGTACGCCGACTGCGGCGAAGAGCGCCACCTCGTCGAGATCGACACCAACTACAAGCCCACCCGCGACAGTCAACATCCCGTGCGGCTGACCCGCGGTGACGCCGTCAAGCTCGCCGGCGCGTTGCTCGAAGCCGTCGAGGACACCTTTCACTACTCCCGCTGCGGACGGCTCCGTCCCGCCGAGGCTAAGGAGCTGCTCGACGCGATCCGCGACACCGAGTACCAGCTCGTCGAGCTGCGTGACCACGCCCTGAACGACCTTCTCGTCGGCGCCGGCCTGACGAAAGACCCGCTCGACGTCACCGAGGAGAACCAGCGATGACGAACCCGCCCGCCGAACTCGTGTGGACTGACCAGCAAGGGCTCTACCTGACCGAGCACAACGACACCGTCTGGGCATTGGGAGCCCACAGCGTCCGCCGCGGCAAGAGCGGTTGGTCGGGCACGGATGAGTGGCACTTGCACCGGGCCTACCCGGAATCCGAGGACGTGGGCTGGGTGGCCGGGACGGTTCCACTCGACCACGGCCGCTGGATCGCGCCTCCAGGGCGTCGGCACCTTCCACGCGCGAAGCGGATCGCCGCGTGGATCATCGCCAATCCCGACGCCGCCGCGCGGATGACGCACCACGAGATTGTGCAGGCCGCAGGGAAGGAGGCGCCGCCGGCCGAGGGGTGACGAAACATGATCGATGACACGCCCAGGCCGCCCGAGAGGGGAAAGGAGCCCGCAGTGTTCGATGATGTGCTCGCGAAGCAGGGAAACATAAAGGAGCTGCGCCGATGACCTCGACTGGGAGCGGACTGGTGGTCGAGGGGTTCGCCGGTCCCGGGGGCTGGTCGGAAGGGCTGCGCTTGGCCGGGTTCCGCGGCGACTCTGTCGGTATCGAGCTGGATCGCGACGCGGCCGCGACCGCTACGGAAGCAGGCCACCGCCGGCTGGTCGCCGATGTCGCCACAGTGGACCTCGACCAGTTCGAGGCGGTCGACGGCGTCGTTCAGTCGCCGCCGTGCCCGCCGTGGTCGGCCTCCGGTGCCGGTCGCGGACGGATCGATCAGGCCGAGGTCGCGGACAGGATGACCGACTTCGCGCAGGGTCGCGTTCCGGACCAGGAGGTTACGTGGGCGGACGCGCGGTCGCCGTTGACCGCCGAGCCGCTCCGCTACGTCGCTCGGCTTCGTCCGAGGTGGGTGGCGTTGGAGCAGGTGCCCGCGGTTCTTCCGTTGTGGCAGCACGCCGCCGCGCTGTTGCGCGAACTCGGCTACCGCACGTGGACCGGCGTCGTGGCCGCCGAACAGTACGGCGTGGCGCAGACCCGCCGGCGGGCGGTGCTGACCGCTCGTCTCGACGACGGCGCGCTCGCACCTGGCCCGCATAGTGCCCGGCTGGTGTCGATGGCCGACGTGCTCGGCTGGGACGGAGCGGTGTTGGTGTCGAACTACGGCACCGGCGGCGACCCGAAACGCCGCGGCCGCCGGCCGATGACCGGACCCGCGTTCACCATGACCGGCCGTTGTGGACGGAACAAGTGGGAATGGCCCGACGGGACCCGTCGGAACATGACCGTCGCCGAAGCCGGGCTGCTGCAAGGCTTCCGTGTCGACTACCCGTGGGCAGGTGGCTCGACCTCCCGGCAACTCCAGGTCGGCAACGCCGTCCCGCCGCCCCTGGCCGCCGCCGTCCTGAAACCCCTGCTGCTCGCTGGCTCGAAGCCCTTCGCGGCTATCCCGGCAGACCCTGTGATCGGGGTCTCAGCAGCGGTGCTAGGCTGATCGACGACCGACCTGCTCGGGCTGTTGACGAACGGGAACCTGAAGGTCGACGTACGACTCGGAGTTCACGGAGTTTCCGCTCCACGGATTGCCGTCCTCGTGCCCGGCTGGTTCTCCTCTTCGCGGACAGGCCTCGTGGTAGCTCAGTCGCCAGATAGGACCCACGCCACGCGTTGGAAGGGCCGCTGGGACGAGTCCTTTTCGGATCCGCCCACTGTCTGGGTGTCGTATTCAGATCCGAGCGAAAAGGACGTAATCATGGCTGACAGCCCCACCACGACGTACAACATCGGCGGCGAGGACGTGCCGTTCCCCGACCTCGCCGACGGCCGCGCGATCAAGAACTCCGCGACCCGGTTCGCGAGCGCCTGGGGGCTTCCCCAGGAAGCCGCGTTCTGCCTGGCGACGGCGATGGTCGATCCGGCGCTGGACCGCAACCAGGTCGACGTGAAGCACCCCTTCGGGCATCTCCAGGCGATCCAGACGCCGGACGGCAAGTTCCTGCTGGCGCACCGCACCACCGTGTGGACCCCGACGATCTCCGGTGACGGGGGCAACGGCCGGAGCCGCTACGAGATCCAGACCCACAACGGCGGCACGTATCGCCCCTGGCCGATCGGTCGGCACCACAAGCCGGCGATCATCGACTACCACCCGGCGTCGCTGACCGACATGCTCGAAGCCGTCAAGCTCAGCGCGGAGACCATCAGGTCCCAGGACCTGATCACGCAGATCCGGCGCAGCCCCCGCGGCGTGTGGAACCCGCCCGTCGTGGTCATCGCGCGGGCGTACGTGACCAACGACGACGGTTCCGTCGAAGAACACTGGTTCCTCCACACGATCGACGGCAGCACCCGCGCCGAGGCGTGCCACGAGCTGACCGACACCGCCCCGGACGCGCCGCTGCTCGGCAGCGACGCCCCGCTGGACCACCTTCGGGACTCCTACGACCGGATCACGAAGCGGTTCCACAGCACCCCGATGTCGCGGAACACGCTTCACGCGGCCCGTGCCGCGACGATGCCAGCCCTCGTGGTCGTCGCGGCCGTCGACGGCGACATGGTCACGCCGATCAACCACGGGTTCCCGACCGTCATCAACGACTACGTCGAGTCCGTCCACGTGCAGCCGCGGCCCTTCACCGACGTCGCGCAGGCCAACGTCATCGGTGAACGGTTCGTCCTCAGCCTCCGGGGCGACGACCGCCTGGACGACGACATGGCCGACTCGATCCTCGGGCGTACGCCCGAGGTCGAAGGGAAGCCGTCCGTCCGTGCCGCGACCCTCGTGCACGCCGTGTGTGACGCGGAGAACGAGCCGCTGGTCCGGGACTTCGTGATCACCGACGTGGGCAAGTACCTCACGAAGGTCAAGCGCGCCAAGCTCATCGGCCCTCTCGTCGTGCGGCAGTTCGACGAGGTCGCCCCGTCTGCCGAGCGGGCGCTGATGCGCGCCTTCACGCCGGAACTGCTGATCCAGGCGGACTGGGACATCAGCGGCGCGAAGAGCGCGGTCCTTCGCAAGAAGGCGGTCGCCGAAGTCAACGCCGGCCGTTTCGACAGCCCGGTGCTCGCCGAGCTGATGGCCCGCGGCGGCCCGGCTCTCTGTGCCTCCGGGCTGCTTCTCGGCGATCAGGAGTCCACGGTCAAGGCCATCAGCGCGCTGCGTGGGAGCGTGGAGAAGGTCGTCGAGGGGCTCGCCAAGACTGCCGGCGGCGTCAACGTGCTCGCCGACGCGATCGCCTGGGCCGACGGCGAGCAGCCCTACCGGCCCAGGGTGTTCGACGTCGAAGGCGGCCTGAAGAAGAACCGCGACGGCGACGTGGTGCACTACACCGCCAAATGGACCGACGGCAACATGGGCATCCGCGCGCTCGCCTTCACCGGCGGCAAGCTCCCGACGTCTTCGGACGATTCCGAGGACGAGGGCGAAACCCCCAAAACTCCCGATGAAGTATACGCGGCGAAGGAGGAGAAGCTGCGCGATGAGCTCGGCCTGTCCACGACGCTGCTGCGTGACATGTTCGCCCTCAAGGACGAGCAGGGCCGGCCCGTGATGGCCCGGCTCGGCATGGAGAAGGACGAGGTCTACGAGAACTTCCCGAAGCAGCTGACCAAGCTCTACAACAAGTACGGCAAGGACGACGACCCCTTCGCGACGTTCCCCGAGGACGAGCTGCCGCTCGACGAGGATCCTGACGAGGAGCAGGACGACGAGGAGGAGTACGACCTCGGAGACGAGGACGAAGACTGATCCACGGGACCCCTCCCACAGAAAGCCCGGCTCCCACCTGTATGGGGGCCGGGCTTTCTGGCGAGCGGCTCCGGTTCGGCCCTCCCCCGTATTAGCGTCCAGCAGAAAGCCGAAGCTTGTTCCGCCCGCTGCGTGAACCCGAGAAAGCTTCGTCGACCTGTACGGGCGCGACTTGACACACATGGATACCCATGTCGGCGGCTGTGGACAAGCGATACGTGGACGAGGTCCTGCCACCGGAGTGGAGTATCGATTATATTCGAGCAAACAACTAGTCTGGTCTGTCCACGGCGAGGCAAGGGGAGAATGACACGATGAGCAGCAACAAAAACTTTTTTCTGTCTCCTCAAGCGGCGGCCATTTACAAACATAAGCTGCTCAAGAGCTACACGCCCGCCTGGGCAGGCAAGGTTGGGTCAACTTCTGCCAATAATAAGATTGTCGTTTATGACGCCTACTCGGGGCCGGGGCGCTATGACGACGAGAATCCAGGATCGCCTGAGTTGCTCGTTGATACCGCGGTGGCTATGGCAGATTTGCGGTCTGTCTATTCCGTGTTCAGTGAGAAAGAAGAGGATTACTGCAATAGGCTCAAAGAGCTACTGATAAGAAAATCGGTCGATCCTGCTACCTATGAAGTGCGACAAGGTCCAGTCGAGAAGCATGTGGATGATGTTTTGCGCGCCGCTGGCGACTTGCCAATATTGGTGTTCCTTGATCCGTATGGCCTAACTATTTCTTTTGATCGCGTTGTCGCTGTTTTGAAGTCTCGGGATAGGCAAGGTGTCTCGTCTTATCAGCAGCCAAAGACTGAGCTTCTGATGAACTTTTCATATGAGGCTGTACGGCGAATTTCCGGAGTCGTCCGCAGTGACAAAGAATATGCGGCCAAGGAAGGGCAACTGCGCGCGCTTGATGAGGCGTTGGGTGGCGACTGGTGGCGGGACCTGGCTCGCGATGAAGCCGAAGGCTGGGTGCAGGAGGTCCTGCTGGGGTACGCAAAGCGTGTGTGCGAGGCGGCTGGCTATGGATCGATCACAGCCAATGTTGCGGATTCATTAGAAGCAAAACCGGTTTATGAGCTGATTCTCTTCACGCGTCACTGGGATGGCCTGTGGGAGATGGCGCGGTCCATGTCCATGGCGCGGCAAGAGTGGCGAGGCTGGCTCTCTGCTCGTCGGGAAGCTGCTTCGGGTGGTCAAGAGGAGCTGCGCGGCCTCAGCTTTGATGATAACGAAGACGCTTGGGTAGCAGAAATTGCAAAAAACATTGAAGGAATTTTAATGGGCGAGCAAGGCTTTGTTGTTGAAGCCAGGCTTGGCAAAGTATTGGGGCGCACTCTGGGGCTGGCGCGTGAGACTCATATTCGACAGGCGCTAAAAATCTTAAAGGATCGCAGGGTGGTAAAAGATGTTCCTAAGGGGAAGTTGCAGCGGGCGTACGTCGCACGTGGTTAGGTCGCGGCATTTCACTCCAAAGCCTGCCGTCCAAGGTTCGCCCTCCACTCTTCGGGCGAAGGCCGCCCCATTGCTTAAAAAAGAAGGGGACTGAGTGGTCGCGACACCGATCACGTACGTTTCTAACCCATTCCGGATCTAGCTGCCGGGCGCTTGGACCACTCTCTCCTCCTGCGATCAGCCAATCGATCCCGGCGAGTGGAATTTTTGGTATCGGTCCCAATAGCGGCTCGCAGGATAGGAAGCGAACGGAGGCTGGAACGGACATGAGATCCCGCACGCGATCGTACTGATCTTCTGATTCAACGCTCACGCCCACCCAGACATTGCTAGGCCATTGCAAACTGGGTGCCATTCTTGACAGGCGCTTACTGCGTTTCGTGAGAATCTGATAGGTATGCTGCGGCGTCTCGCGCATAACTTGAAAAACGTCTTGAACAAAAGGCAGCGGCACCTTGGCGTGAAATAGATCACTCATTGAATTTACGAAGACGAGACGCGGCTGGCGCCATGTGTACGGTGTCGATAGCGCGTCTTTGTGTAGTGCAACTCCGAACCCTGGCCCACTTGTTCGTGAATCGCCATCAGTCTGATACTTGGCGACACCCATTGCCTTAAGTCGTTTCGCTAGGGTCAGCGCGTAGCAGTTGTCACAGCCTGTCGATACGCGATCGCAGCCGGTAGTAGGGTTCCATGTGGCTTCGGTCCACTCGATCGTACTCTTGGCTGACATGTCGACAGGGTAGTCCATCGAACAAGCGTTCTACTAGTGCTTCTTTGTGTAGGTGGGTCGGCGGGTATCGAGTGGGGCGCGCGCCGTGAAACTTGCAGCCTGCCGGCCTCGATCTTGGTCCACGCTCTGGTCCACGAACTGCTGCCCACTGGTGCCCGAGGGGCCCAGATTCGTACAACTGGCACCTCTAGTGACCAGGGGATCCGAGTAACGGCAAAGCAACGCTGGAACTTGTAAACAGAAGGTCAGGGGTTCGAGCCCCCTTGGCGGCTCAAGATCAAGATGGCGTCTGAACTGCCGATATGTCACAGTTCGCGAGTCCTATTCATATTTTCCTCAGCGCCGTTGGGCTCCGTTTCGTCTCCGTTTTCACAGCTGTGCCGATTTTGGGTCGAGTCTGCCTGCGGTACGGGCGATGTTCTGGGCAGGATGAGGCCGGCGCTCAGGACGTGCCTCCCTGGGCTCTGGCGAGGCATGCTGTCTCGCGTGGGCAGAGGTCCACGCCGCGAGCGGCTCAGGTTCAGGCAAGAGGCCGATGGAGCGAGCACGCACGAGTTCTTGAGTGTCGTCCGGTTTGGGCTGGGGCTGGCGGTTGAGCCCGGCCAGCACCGCGGGCGGGTCCCGAGCCAGTCCTGGTCACCGAAGTAGGCCAGGCAGTGGCGACGGCGGCGCGCTTGGCATTGAACGTCGCCGGGGCCGCGTCTCCCCACGCGGTGCGGATGTTCGGGCGCAGCCCGTTCGCGACCGCCGCCGACGGCGAACTCGCCAAGGTGTGCGATCCCGGCGAAGGCAGTGGGCAGTGCGGAGGTGTAGGAGCGGACGGTCTCCGGCGAGGTGATGCGGCCGGATCGGCCTCGCCGCCCGGCGAGGTGCCGCAGGAACGAGGCGAGCGCGTCGGCCGCCGGCACGCCGGAGGACGTCTCTCCGCGGCGACGGCGAGGTGCCCTTCGGCGCCCACCGGGCCCTCGATTACCTACTTGTCAGCTAATACCCGCGAAAAGGGTGGCTCCCGCGAACGCGCTCCCGCAGGAGCCGTTCCGCTGCTTGTCAGATAATACGTCATTATCAGACAATTGGCCGGAACTGTGGGCGATGGAGGTTTTCGCTGTGCCGCAAAGGCCTGGCCAGACCAGCCGCTTGCTCCCACTCTCCTGGAGGTACTTCCACGACACAGGAGAAACACCATGATGAAGAACCGCATGTTCGCCGGCCTGGCGATCGTGGCGTTCGCTGCCACTGCCTTCTCCGCTCCGGCCCTCGTCACCACGACAGCCCAGGCCGCAGATGCCCAGGCATCCTGCCGCGGTCGCGCAGAAGGTGCTTGGAATGTCCCCGGTGATGGCGACCCGGCTGGGACGGTTCGCTGGCACGACTACAACCAGGACACCGGAGACGACCAAGACAACTTCGAACTCGCCGACAAACCTGGCGACGGAAAGTCCGTCTCCCTCCGGGTGAAGAACCACGCCACCGGGAAGGAGTACTACGAGCACATCTACAGCGGCGCCACCGTGTGCATGGGCGTGGGAAACGTTCCCAACGGCGACTACGTGTACTGGTCCGCGTGTAGCTGGGACGATGGTGCGATCGTCGAGTGCCGAAGCGGCACGATCACCGAATAGCAGGCAAAGTGGCGGCGACGTCGAGGGTGGTGAGGCCTCGCCGCTACATTCCCGCCGCTACGAATGCATGCTCGAGACCTGCCGCGGAATCGTCACCATCCGCAAAGCCACCCACGGTCGGGGCAGCGGCCTCGACGTCCAGCGATTTCCCGGCCATCGTTCATCAACCCCCGGCGTGACGTCGCGGGGCCACCCACCAGCTGCTCTCTGGAAAAGTTGCCACGAAGGCCCAGCGTGGTGACCACGCCGGGACCTTCGGGCCTGGTTGAGCAAGTCGGACAGCAGCGTCGCGGGAAGCTGAGCGGCCAGATCGATCAGCGCGGTGTTGCGGCTCAGCCTCGCCCGGATGCCCAGCCGGTTCAACCGCCGCATGAGTTGCCGGGCGCTGATCGGGCGGCCGGGTGCGCCTCCCGGCAGGAGCCAGGCCGGCTCCATCGTGCGGCCCACGACAGCGCGTCCGTGGCGACGGTCGACAAGGTCCATCATCAGCGCGTTCGGGGAGACGGCTTCGGGAAGCTGACGCCGGCCGTGACGGTGCTCCGGTCGGACGGGCACCTCGCGATAGCCGCACTGGTTTGGGTTATGCAGCCTGCGGCCTGGATATTCGAGCGTTATTGGTGGCTGCCCCTTGTCGTGGACAGTCGTTGCCCGCCTTTCGGTGGCGTGGCGGCGAGGAATTCGTAGGCTCACGCAGGCGTCAACGGTCGATCTGTTCTCGCTGTAGGCGGCTGATGTCGGTCCCGCTGGTGACAGGTGGCGTTGGTAGTCGATCAGGCTGGTACTCGTCGATATGCGTTCGGGCGATCTACGTGTGCGCTTGGTCAGTGGGCTCCGTTTTCACCGCTGTGCCGAAAGTTGCGGCTTTGGGGCCCGTGTGGCCACGCCTCGGAGGCGTAAGACAGGGCGGACCGCCCCGCGTTCACCGAGCGGGCAACAAAGTGCGGGGGCTCACGGCGGCACGTAGCCGCGCGCGCAGGCCACGCTTGGCCAGGCCGCGTCGGACTTCCCGCACCGCTGCCCACGCCTGCGGCCCGGAGTGTGGACCGGTGCCCACGCCCGACCACAGTGCGACGTCCACTGTGGACGCCAACAGGTGCAAGCCGTCTACTGTGGACTGGTCGACGGTGCCGTGAGCGACCGCCGCCAGGTCGCGGACCGTCATGCCCGCGGTGCACGGGACGCGGTGCTCGCGTAGCCGATCCTTGGCCTCCCGGCAGGCACCGAGTACCGCGCCGATGCCCGGCTGACGTCGCCGCCGCCACGTACGCGCACCCTTGGCCAGCGGGATCCCGGCGAACCACGCCACCACCAGCGCCGCGAGCGCGACCAGGACCGGACCGAACGGGAACGTCCAGCCGCCGTCTCCGGTGCCGTCGTCCCCGGGGCCGGAATCGCCGCCGGGCAGCGGCCGGTCCTGTAGCTGCTCGGCCGGTGGCAGCTGCGTTCGAGCTTGCGCGGTCACCGCCGCGAGGCTGTTCGCGCTACCGGTCGCGGTGCGCGCCGCGCCCGTCGGATCCAACGCCACCCAGCCGACGCCGGACACGGCGACCTCCGGCCAGGCCACGACATCGCCGTTGTGGACGGTGTAGTCGCCGTCGGCATCCGGTTTGTCAGGTGTCCGGAAACCGACCACCAGCCGGGCCGGGATGGCGAGGGTCCGCGCGAGCGCGACGTACGCGCTCGCGAACTGCTCGCTCGTGCCCAGTTTGGTCTCGAAGAGGAACTTCCGCAGTTGCGGCCAGCTGTGCCCGCTCGGCAGGTCGGCTCCGGTGGCCAGCCGGTAGTGCTCGCGCAAGAACCGCTCCAGCGCGAGCGCGATCCTGAAACTGGGACGCAGCCCGCCGACGGCTCCACGCGCGAGCTGACCGACTTCCGGTGGCACGTCGCCGATGCCCGCGAGACCGCCGGGAGCGGATGAGTCGAGCGCCGCGTCGAGCAGATCCGCCGGGCGGATCTCCGGTGACCACCAGCTCAAGGTGTACCGCTGTGGGCCGTCATTGGGGCGTGGCAGCCAGAGGCTGCCCTGCGATTCCTCGACCAGCGGCGCGATCCCGCCGACCGCGGCGGGCCACGTCTGGCTGGGCAGCCACGGACCGGCCAGGCCGCTCGTGGTGATCGTCGCCGACCGCCGGTGCGTGGGCACGGCCACCGCCGGACCGGGCGCGAGTTCGGTGCCGAGCCGCCGGTAGCGGCTGCCGGGGCTCCAGTTGACGCCGTCGAAGTCGTCGAAGGCGACCAGTGGCCAGCGGTCGGTGTCGGCGTCGCCGCGGAAGGAGAACACCGGCGTGTCCGGATGTTCCAGCCGGTAGGCCAGGTCGTCCAGCGGGTTCGCGACTCGCGCGTCGAGTTCGGCGAGCTGATCCTGTTTCAGCGAGTAGGCCGGACCGGGAGCGGGCACGAGCAGGTTCGCGACGAGCGCGCCGGTGACGCCGAGCACGAACGCGGGCACAGCCAACGCCAGCACGGACACCTTCCTGCGGTGACCTTCCACGTCGGCCTGCGGCATCAGGACGAACACCCCGCCCGCGACAGCCGCGTACCCGAGCCCGCCGAACAGGGCCGGGAATCCGGACGTCGCCTGGTAAAGCTGGCTCACCACCACGACGGTAAAGCTCGGAAGGAGCGCCAGGATCGGCCGCCTCAGCCGGAGCAGCTCGACACCGAGCACCCCGGCCAGCAGCACCAGCAACGGGACGAACAGCAGCGTGGACGGCTCCGGTCGCGCCGGCCAGGTCGACTGCAGCGCGAGCCGCCAGGATTCGGTGACGCCGTCCGCGAGCGC
Organism: Amycolatopsis sp. WAC 01375; assembly: GCF_003947325.1. Lineage (NCBI taxonomy): Bacteria > Bacillati > Actinomycetota > Actinomycetes > Pseudonocardiales > Pseudonocardiaceae > Amycolatopsis > Amycolatopsis sp. WAC 01375. The sequence goes on along the minus strand of NZ_QHHW01000033.1, from coordinate 24,578 downwards.
GGAAAACGTTGCCCCGGTGGGAAAACCGGTGGCTGTCGTCGAGTAGAGCACGGTCTCGACCACGCCGGCCAGCCCGACGATCAGCAGCAGCAACGTCCGCCACGGCACCAGGGATTCCCAGCGTGAGCACAGCTCGGTGACGCCGAAGGCCAGTATCAGCGGGACGCCGATAGGTGCGAGCAACGCCGTCACGCCGAACACCGGGGCGAAGAACAGTCCCGCGACCGCGGCGGCCAGCAGGATCAACGCGGTGGTGAGGCGGTTCATCCCACCACCTCGTTCCATCTGCGGACCGCGTGCGCGGCGTCGGCGGCACTGATCACGCGGACGCCAGGAACGGCGATCGGCTCGGCCGCGGCGAGGTCGACGAGGAAGAGCGAGGAATAGCGTGGCCGCAAGGTGGTCAGCCCGTCGACCCTGCCGGTGGTGACGGCCATCAGACAGCCGCCCTGGTCACGTGCGGCCGCCAGCTCGCGGGTCACGAGCGTTTCCCCGGTGTCCTGGCCGATCTGGCACAGCTCGTCGAGCAGAAGCCGCGAACCGAGCGGGCCGCCGGCGGTGGTGAGGTCGAGACCACTGGAACCGACGAGCCGGGTGTGATGCCCGGCCATCGCGGACGCGTGCAGCACCGACGCTGCGAGGTCGACCGCTTCTTCGAAGACCTCGGGTGTGAAGGACGATCGGCGGGTGTCGAGCAGAAGTGTGAACCGCGGCTGCTGCGGATCGGCGTAGTCGCGGACCATCATCCGGCCAGTCCGCGCGGTGGCCTTCCAGTGCAGGTGCCGGACTTCGTCGCCTGGCTGGTACTCGCGGACGTCGCGCAGATCGAGTGAGCCGCGCAGCGAGTCGGTCGTCCTTCCGTCGTGGTGATGGCGCGGGTAGCCGCCGATCAGGGCACGGGCGGGATGACGGCGCGGATGCACCCAGAGTTCCGCGGTCTCCCCGGCTGAAAGCCGGTTCCTTGCCAAGCCGAACGGGTCCACCCGGTGCAGCGTCAGCGGTCCGACCGGGAGCCTGCCGCGGCGGCCGGTCGGCAGTTCGTAGCGGTAGGTGGCTTCGGCGTTCTGAGCGAGCGACCGGACTCGGACGGTCTGGACGGCGGCGCCTGCCTTGTCCCAGGCGTCGAACCCGCGCTGGCGACGTCCGGCGAGGTTGCGGACTGTCAGCTTCGCGAGCGCCGGGCGTCCGCGTTCGACGCGGTCCGGATATATCTCGCGGGAGACGTCGACGCGCAGGCCGCGTGCGGTGACGACGACCGCGGCGGCCACCACGGCGAGCCCGACCGCGCCCATGACGCGGAACAACGGATAGCCCGCCCACTCGGCGACCGCGAGCAGCAATATCGACACCACGAGCAGGACCACACCGCGGGCGGTCAGCCGCATGGTCAGCGGCCCGCGTGGTTCATCGCCGGCGCCGGGACGGACGCGAGCACTTCGGCCACGATGTCCGCGGGGCCGCGCAGGTTGAGCTCGGCCTCCGCAGTGAGCACGAGCCGGTGTGCGAGGACCGGGACGGCGACTTCCTTGATGTCGTCGGGAGTGACGAACTGGCGGCCTCCGGTCGCGGCGATCGCTTGCGCGGCCCGGACGAGCGCGATGCTGCCACGCGGGCTCGCACCGAACCGGACGGCGGAGTGCACTCGGGTGGCCGCGGCGATCCGGGCCGCGTACTCGCAGACGGCCTGATCGAGGTGGCCGGCGCGGACTTCGGCGATGGCGTCGAGCAGCGTCGGGATGTCGACCACGGCAGGCAGGTCGTCGGCGGAGACCCCGGCGCAGTCACCCATGATCACCATGACCTCGGATTGCAGATCCGGGTAGCCGACCGAAAGCCGCATCAGGAACCTGTCGAGCTGGGCCTCGGGCAGCCGGTAGGTGCCCTCCATCTCGATCGGGTTCTGGGTGGCGATGACGAGGAACGGCCGTGGCACCTCGTGCCCGACGGCGTCGACCGTGACCCGCCGCTCGGCCATCACCTCGAGCAGCGCGGACTGCGTTTTCGGGGTACCACGGTTGATCTCGTCGGCGACCACGATATTGGAGAAGACGCCGCCGGGATGGAACGCGAACCGCTCGTCCTTCTGGTGGTAGACGGTGACGCCGGTGATGTCGCCGGGAAGCAGGTCCGGGGTGAACTGGATCCGGCTCCAGCTGCCGCCGATACTGCGGGCGAGGCAGCGGGCCAGCGTTGTCTTGCCGAGGCCGGGCACGTCTTCGATGAGCAGGTGCCCTTCGGCGAAGAGCGCGGCCACGGCGAGCCGGACGACCTCCGGCTTGCCGCGGATCACCCCCTGGATGTTCGCCGCGATCAGTTCGAAGGCCTCCCCGGCCTTGGACTTGCTCACCTTGCCCCCTGCGAAGTCGATCCCGCCGGACCGTTCGGCTCATCATGCCACCGGCTCAGCGTAATCGGCTAGGTACAGGAAAGGGATATCCCCAGTACATCGGTGGCTTGGGGTCGTGAGTGTTTTGTGTCGTTAGAACGAATCGTGTTCCAGGTACCTACGGCGGGCGGCGTGCCGGGATCGCAGGTCCGTGAAGGGCTCCTTCCCTACTCTGAGGGTAGGGAAGGGGCCCCTCACGGCATGCTGGGCTGAGCTTGGCCCGGCGTGAGGCAGGGCGGGCAGGAACGCCATCTTGAGCCCCGGCACTACAGCGACAGCGCGTGAAGGGCCCCTTCCCCAGTACATGAAGGAGGCCTTCATGTACTTCACGCTAGAAGCGCCGCAGGCCACGCAGTAGGTACTTAAGAGGAGGCTCGCCAGAACGACACAAAACACTCACGACCATCTGAGTCTGCCTTCTCAGCCGCTGGTGGCCTTGGTGATCCCGTCGGACACGCGCTGTGCGAGCTGCTGGAACTTGGCCCACGAGTCCTGATCTTCGTCCCAGTCGTACATCGTGCGCTTGCAAATGGTCCGGTAGAACGGATGAGCGGGGTCGGCGGCCATTTCCCGCATCAAACTCGCCACCTCGACGGCGCGATCACCGAGGATGTGCACCATCCGTTCCGCGGACTCGTCGGCTTGTTCCTCCAGGTTGTCGTGGATGAACAATTCGAGCTCGTCGGAGTTGTAGTACGAGATGAACTCGTTGAGCAGCGCGTCCTGTGGGGTAGGTGTCATTGGGCTCACGGCTCCGGGTAGTAGGTGACTGGGCGCCACTCGTTCGTGCTCGGTACGTACTCGTAGCTCACAGTGGCGGTCATTTGGGGTCCTACGACGAGATCGGGAATGCGTTCGCCGTTCGCGTCCAGCACGGGGGGACTACTCGGCCCGCCGACCCGGCGCGCGACTTGCGCTGACTCGCCGAACCCCCGAAGGTCGTTCGTGGTCACACTCACCGGGTGCCGGACCGGTCTCCCGGTAACCGGATGCACATAGAGCTGTTGACCTGTCACGGGATCAGTGTAGGAAGGCACCTTGCCATCGCGGAGGTGAGCTTCGAGCTCGGTGCGCCCCCGCCCCAGCGCTTCAGCTTCTGCTTGTGCGCTGCGGAACCGGGAGGCGCGGCCGGCTTTCGCAGGCAGCCCATCCGGGGCTATGCCGGTGCGTACTCGCGTGGCCTGCTCCGCGTCCGTCGTTTGGTAGCCATGTCTGCTGTGACCGTGACCCTCCTGCGCGGCGTTCGGATGCGGGTTCTCCAGCGGTTGATCGACGTTGGCGACCGACCGCTCGGCACGCCGGCGAGATTGGTCCGCCTGCCATTGCTCCCGGGTCATGGACCGGTCGGAATCGCTGGAGCAGTCCTCGCCACCCGCGTTGTGGGTGAGAACGTCTTGGCCGCCGACGTTGACGTAGTACGTGTGCAGGCCCTCGACGGTGAGGTTGTGCACCTGCTGCCGTTGTGTCCACTCGTGCACGGCGACGACTTCCAGCAAACGGCCGTCGGGGGCGCGGAGCAGGTTGCCGCGGCCCAGGTCTTCGGCGTCGGTCCAGCGGCCGGTGTCGGCGACCCAGAACGGGTGTTCGTCAGTAGCGGTGACGGTGCCGGTGGCGTCACCCCGGTCGCCGTCGGTGTCGACGGTGATCCGTACCAGTTCCTTCAGGCCCTGGCCGGGAATGAGGTCGATCACCGGTCGGGCCTCGGTGAGGCCGGTGACGGGGTCGGTGGAGAGTACGCGGTCGCCGAGGGTGACTTGTTCGATCGGTTTGTAGGTGCCATCGGCCAGCAGGACGGGAGTGCCGGGTACGAAGCTGTTCGGCGTAAGGCACCGGGTATCCGCGTCTGCTTTGTCCCGCGCCTTTCCGGCTTCCGGCGTGCGGTCGCTCGGCCGCTGCCTGGATTCGCCGGCGTCGGACGTCCGCGACGCCGGAGTGTCGGTGTCCCGCCGGGATGTGTCGGCCGGGCGACGGGCAGGGGAATTGGTGCGGGGCAGCGTGGGCAGTTGCGTCACCGGGTTCGGGAGCACCCTGCTAGCGCGCCGATCGCCATCGTTCGGTGAGCGGGAAGCTGTCCCGGATGCGGTCGTGCCCGCTTCGGAGCCTTGAGTGCCGGCCGACGGTGCACTGTCGGCTCGATCGGGCGGATTCTGTTGGTTCGGTGTCCCAGTGACACTGTCCGGGCGGGTAGGGGGGCTTGCCGTCGCCGATTCCTTGCCGGACTCACTGTCCGGGCGCGGCCTGGCGATGGTGCCCACATCGGGTCCCCGCCCTCCGGACAACGCCTCGGTCGCGTTGAGCGCTCTCTTGCTGACGCCGACACCGGGGATGAACATGGTGCCGATGTCGACCGCCGCCCGGCCGGCGACACGTTCCGGCTTGTCGCTGTTCCAGTCCTCCTTGTAAGGACGGATGACTTCTTCCACCACTTTGCCGGGATCTCGCACTACCGCGGCGACCGCCTCACCGCGTTCCTTGATGCGTTTGTCGGCCGCGCGCCACTCCTCACTGTCCGGATCAGCCTCGGACCACGTCGTGGCGTCCTGGTTCGCCCGAATGAAGCCTCCGACAGCGGCCGGAACCGACTCCAAACCCTCCACGATGGTTTCCCGGGCCTCGTCGAGCACGTTGCCGGCGACATGGTCCTTCGGGTCCTTATCCTTACCGACCTTCATCAGTTTGCGTAGGTCTACTGGTTGGCCTGTGCCGCCTTTGCCGCCTACGGGAATGCTGCGGCGTGGTGCGGGGTTTTCTCTTGGTTTTTCTGTCTTGGGTTCTTCGGTTTTGCGTTGTGCTTGTTCGGCTTGTCGTCGTTTGTCCGAGTTTTTGCCGTTTTCCCGTATTTTGCGTAGGTCTACTGGTTGGCCTGTGCCGCCTTTGCCGCCTACGGGAATGCTGCGGCGTGGTGCGGGGTTTTCTCTTGGTTTTTCTGTCTTGGGTTCTTCGGTTTTGCGTTGTGCTTGTTCGGCTTGTCGTCGTTTGTCCGAGTTCTTGCCGATTTCTCGTATTTTGCGTAGGTCTACTGGTTGGCCTGTGCCGCCTTTGCCGCCTACGGGAACAGTGCGGCGTGGTGCGGGGTTCTCCCTCGGCTTCTCCGCCTTGGGTTCCTCGGCTTTCCGCTGCGCCTGCTCAGCCTCCCGCCGTTGGCCCGAACCTTTGGCAAGCTCGCGCACCTTGTGCAGGTCAACGGGGGCGCCCGAGCCACCTTTACCACCTGCGGCGGGAGCCGCCTCGGATTGTTGTGCGGCAGCGAGAACAAAGAGAACTGACAACGCTCCGCCTGACAGGCCATACAGTATCGACCTGGTCAGTGGGCGTCCTGCGGTTTCCATCGGACCTCCTATTCTCGGCGCGCTTCGCGCCGCTGCACCCAATGGGAATTCGACTGCGCATTCGGTCAATGCCGAGGTTGGTCGAAGCGGGCGCACTTCTGCGCGTCGGGAGTGGTAATGACGGTCAGAATCGTCATTACCACTCCCGATCCCCCTCTCCGAGACCTTCGCGATCCTCGGCTCAATGCTTCCGGTCGTAGATTTCTTCGGCCAATGAATGGCCCATCAGGCCGCCGAAGACGCCCGCCGCCACACCGACCACCAAGCCCATCGGTGACGCCACCACTACGCCCGCCGCGATGCCGAAGACCAACGAGCCCGTAGCGCCGCCGAGGCCGGTGTATGCGCCCAAGCTCAGCGGTTCGGTTTCGCTTGCGGGGTATTCCGCTTCATCTTCTGGGCAGGGCTCGAACTCGTCGAGAGGAGGTGGTGGCGCGTCTTCGCGCTCCCAGACGTCCTGCGGGATCACGATGTACCGGGTGGGTTCCAGCGTGGCGGTCATCGCGTCACCAGGCGTTGGCGGAGACGGTGCCGTTGGTCGACGTCGCGCTGGACCACGAAGAAGCGCCGTTGCCCGACGAGCTCGCCGTCTTCGTGACCGTGTTGCCCGACTTGTGCGTGGACTTCGAGGTCGTCTTTCCCTTCGTGCGAAGGGCCTCCAGGCGCTTCGCCAGATCGCCGGGGAGGTCGGCCTTCTTGATCCGGTCGTGCCTGGCCTTGTGGTCGTGGCAAGGTTTCTTGCCCGACGTCGGCTTCATCGACTCGCGCAGGTTCCTCAGGTCCTTTTCGGACTGTGCGAGCCGCTTCTTGGCGTCACGCAACGTCTTTTCGACGTTCTTGACGGTCTTGCGCGCGTCGTCGACGGCCTTGATCGCGGTGTCGAGTTTCGGCGTGGCAGGGGCGATGGTCAGCTTCACCGGAGACACCGTCGGAGCCTTGGCCGCCGCCTGCACCACGAACCGTTTCTGCTGAGGCGCCTGTCGCACCTTCTTCACCTGCGGCTTCGACAACGCGACCGGTACGGTCGCGCGATGGGCCGCAGCGGGCTTGACGTGATGCACAGGCTTGGGCGCGGCCGGCTGTGCGGGCGCCGTGTGTGCCTTCGGCAAGACGTTCACCGGCTTTGGCGCGACCGGCGCGGTCCCGGGCACAGGCGCCGGCGCGGGAACCGGCGCCGGTGCCGGTGCGGGGGCAGGGGCCGCACTGTCGGTCGAGCTGTCCACCAACGCGTTCGCCGTCGTCGCGCCGATCGCGGCGGTCGCCAGTCCGGCCACCCCGTAGACGGCCGCGCGCCGCAGATTCCGCTTCATGTTCGCCTCCTTTGGTCATGGGCGAGGGGAAACCACCGCCGCAGCGGCAAGAGTGACCCACCGGGGTCCATGACGAATACATCCGCGGTACATCGGGCGGAGGCGGCAATAACCGGACATGCTCGCCGTCGACGGCCCGCGGATGACAGACTGGGGACGATGGAAGACGACGAGCTGGTGCCGCTGGGCGAGGGCCCGTCCGCCACCGTGCTGGCCGGGATGGACGAGATGACCGGCGAGGCCTTCGCGCTCAAGGTGTATCCCGGTCGCGTCGACCGTCGCACCCGCGGTGAGCTGGAGAAGGAACTCTCCGCGTTGGACTCGCTGAGCGAGCTCGGCACGGTCCTCATCCCCGCCGAGGCGAAGGAACTGCCCGACGGCCGGTTCGCCGTCCGGATGGAACTCTGCACGCAATCGCTGGCCGAACTCGTCGGGACATTCGGGCCGCTTTCCATCCAGGACGTGCTTTCCCTGGGCGAAGCACTCGCGACGACGCTGGCCGCGGCGCACCAGGCGGGCGTCGTCCACGGTGGGATGACGCCCGGCAACGTCCTCTTCCGCGCGTCCGGTGCACCGGTGATGGCGGACTTCGGGCTCGCGCTGCGGCAGTCGTTCCCCGGCGATTCCGACGTCGGATTCCTCGCGCCGGAAACGATCACCGACGGCACCCGCGACGAACGTACCGATCTCTACGGCCTCGGCGCCCTGTTGTACTTCGCGCTCACCGGCCGTTCCCCTGTGCGGGAAGAGCCGGGCGACACCGTGGACGAGCTGACCCTGCGCGTGCTCAGCGGGCAGGCGGCGCCGATCGATCGGCCCGGCCTCCCCGCCGGTCTGGGCCCGCTTGTGGCCTCACTGCTGGCACGTGACCCCGGTGCCCGCCCGATCGACGCCACCCTGGTCGCCACCCGGCTCGGCGCGACGCCCGGCACCGCGGCCACTCCGCGCCCCCTTGGCGCGCCGATCCTCGACTATGGCCCGGAGCACGCGAAATCCCGCCGCAGGGGGAAAACCCGGCTGATCGCCGGCGTCGCGGCCGGGGCCGTCGTCCTCGCCGCGGCGGTGGTTTTCGTGCTGCAGAACCGGCCGCGTGAGCTGAGCGTGCCGCCCGCGAGCGCCGACGCCGGGTCCAGCGCGCCCGCCACGACCGTCAATCCCGTGCGGCTCGACCTCGCCGATCCCGTCGATCACGGCAAGTACGTCCAACTCTCCTGGCGCAGCACCGAATCCACGCTGCACTACGCCGTCATCGTCGCGGGCGTGGATCTGCCACGGAAGACTCACTACGTCGAGAGCGGCACGGCGTACCGGGTCGATGTCGAGCCCGGACGGCAGTACTGCTTCGTCGTCCAGGCGACCGACGGCGTGCACTCCTACGAAAGCGAGAGCAAGGGCGTTCGCGGCGCCCGCTGCGTTCGCTAGCTAGCCCGACTTCCAGGTGATGACGTTGGACTTCACACCGGTGTCGGTGACCACCCACACCTGGTTGCCGACCTGACCGAAGTCGAACGCCTCGAAGGTGAGGTTCCCGCTGGCCGGGATGTCGCACCCGCGGCCCTCGTTGCTGTAGTCCGGATCGCTCGACCACGGCCTGACCTTGACGCGGGTGCCGGGGGTGAAGCCCTTCATCACCACGCGGATCTTGGCGCACGCCGGCGCCTCGCACGTCTCGTCGTAGGTCCCGGTCTTGCCGCGGCTGATGGTGATCGTCGGCTTCGGCCCCGCGGGCGGGGAGACCCTCGTCGTGGCCGGGGCGCCTCGTCCCGCGCGGTTCTCCGCCGTGACCGCGATCGTGTACGTCACGCCGTCGCGCAGGTTCGGGATCGACGTCGACCGAGCGCCACCGCCGAGCGCGGCCGAACCCGCGCCCGATCCGGACGACGGCGTCCACGACACTCGGTATCCCGTCACCGCCGCGCCGTTCGGTGCCGCCGCACCCCAGGTGACGCTCGCCGTCGTGCCCGCCAAGGTGGCGCGGAGACCGCTGGGAAGGCCGGGTGGGCTCGCTGCCAGCGCCTTGGGGGACGTCGCGGGTGGCTGCGGTTTCGGTTTCGGCTGCGACTGTGGCCGGTCGCCTCCGTTCCCCCGCTGCGGGGGGAGCTGGACCGTCGACGACGGCGGCACCGTCGTCGGCTGGGGGACCGGCGGCTTGTCGGCGGTCACCGCGACCTTCGCGACCGTGCCCTCCGGATCGACCACCAGGACGTGGTTGCCTTGCGCGCCTTCGATGTAGACCCGTTTGTCCTCGCCGCGCGAGAGCTTCGGCGACCCGTTCTCCGGTGGGATCGGCATCGAGTGCCGCGGCAGGCCGTCCGGGGAGTAGGTGACCACGGTGTTGCGGGTCAGATCGAGCAGGACGACAGCGGACGACGAAGCGGTCGGTCGCGAGTACTGGCCATCGGACAGGTCGATGGTCTTGGGAGGGCCGGGATCGCGCCCGGCGCTCAGGCCGCTCGCGTCGAGGAGGTACAGCTTGCGCAAGCCCGGCTCGAGGACCGCGATCCGTCCGGCCGCGTCGGCTGAGGCGATTTGCGCGCCCGCGCTGAACGACGCGTTCAAGGGCAGCGGCTTTCCGAGCCCGGCTTCGGTGACGGTCTGCAGGGTGCTCGCCGTGGTATCGACGAACGCCGGGGTGTCACCGACGACGGTCAGCGCACCGGTATGCCCGCGGGCGGCCTGCACGGTGCACCCGACGGCGCCGGCGCCCTTTGCCAGCCGGCACAGCTTCCCATCGCCCGTGCGCTGCAGCCAGACCGTGCCATCCGAGGTGGCGACCGGATCGCCGAGGGAGCCGCCCGTGTCGATCGACGTGAAGGCGTCGCCGAGCCGGACGACGCGCCCGGCCTCGCGGAAGACGAGGTAGGGCCCGCCCGCGGTTTCGAGCAGGAACGGCCGCTCCCCGGTCACCGGCTGGTCCACCGTGCGGCTCACCGTGAGATCGGACTTGCCGAACTCGATGATCCGCCGCTGGCCGACCACGTAGGCGCTCGTGTCGCCCTGGACCACGTCGGAGCCGGGTTCGAGACCCGGCACGGCGGCCTGGGCATCCACGCTCCGGTTGGCGCCGTTGACGAGGAAGACCAAGCCGAGAGCGGGGCTGGCGACCCAATGGCCGGCTTGCGTGAGCCCCAAGCCGGGGACGGGTTTCACCGCTCCGGTGGCGACGGCGACGACGAGGGCCACGCAGGTCGCAGCCAGCACAGTGAGCGGCAGCCGCCGCTTGAATCCCCTCTCCGGCACCGTCCGATCATAGAAGAACGAGGTACAGAATGGAGCCGCTCGGATACATTTCGCGGTCAGGGCCCTTCCGGCAGCTTCAGTTCGAAGATCGCGCCGCCCTCCTCGGCGTTGTAGACGCGCAGCCTGCCGCCGTGCGCGAGCGCGACCCACCGCACGATCGACAGGCCGAGCCCGCTCGACCCGCCGCCGCTGGTGAACCGGTCGAACTTCTCCTCCGCGACGGACGAGTCGATCCCCGGTCCGCTGTCGGCGACGGTCACCTGACCACCGGCGACGGTGACGTGCACGATGGCCTCGTAGCCGGGACGCCGTCCGTAGCGCAGCGCGTTGTCGAGCAGGTTGGCCACCGCGCGCTGGACCAGTGTCGGGTCGGCGGAGACAGTCGACGGCGCCGCCACCAGCGTCACTTGCGCGCCCTCGGCCGGCGTCTCCGCCACGACGCTCGCGACGAGCTGGTCCAGCCGCACCGGCTGGATGGCCAGCGATTCGACTCCGGCGGCCAGCCGTGCACGCACGAGCAGGCCGTCGATGATGCCGCCCATCCGCGCGGCGAGCCGGACGGTCCGTGGCAGCAGTTCGTCGCTCTCGGCGGGGTTGCGCAGCGCCGCTTCGGCCAACGCGCGCAGCGCCGCGACCGGTGTGCGGAGGTCGTGCGCGGTCTCGGCGAGCAGAACCTCCTGTTGCTGCAGCGCGGTGGTCGCGGGCCGGATCGCGCGTCCGGACAGCACGTGCCCGGTCACGCCGATCGCACCCAGCAGGAGCACACATCCGCCGATGACCAGCAGTTTCAGCTGGTCATGCGCGGCGAGGGCGTCTCGCGCGTCGACGACCGCGACGATGGCGCCCGACTCCTGGTTGTTGCGGTTGCGGAACGGCTCGACGCCGACGCGGACCATCTCGCCCGCGGTTCCGCTGCTGTAGCCGTTGAGCACGGCCCCGTTCCGCACCGACAGGTCGGCGAAAGTCTGTAGTCGCTTGGCGTCGACCGGCACGCAGGTCCGGCCGCTCGTGTAGGGCGGGAACCCGCCCGCGCCGCTGGGCAGGATCACGAACTGCGGGCATTGCCGGTTCACTTCGTCCTGGCCGACGTAGGCGGTGGTGATGGTGTCACCCTCGCCCATGATCAGCCGTTTGACCGGTGCGGTGACGCGTACGAGCTCGCTGTCCAGTTGGACTTCGCGCTGCTTCAGGTCGGCGCTCACGGCGAGCCAGGCGAAGACGATCAGCCCGGCGGCGTTCAGCCCGGTGAACAGCCAGGTGAGCAGCCACCGCAGGCGGCGGAGGCGATCGGCCGCGGAGCCCTTCACCGGTCCGCGATCCGGTAGCCGCGGCCGCGGACGGTGTGGATGACCTCGGGCTCGCCGAGCCGCACCCGCAGGCGCCGGATCACCACGTCGACCACGTTGGACATCGGATCGGTGCTCATGTCCCAGCAGTGCTCGATCAGCTCGTCACGTCCAACAGCCTGATCCGGGCGGGAAAGCAGGTACTCCAGCACCGCGAACTCCTTGTCGCTCAAGGTGAGCAGCGTGCGGCCGCGACGCACCTGCCGCCGGGCGCAGTCCATTTCGAGGTCCTCGTGGCGCAGCACCGACGGCCGTCCGGCGCCCGCGCGGCGGTAGAGCGCGTGGACACGGGCGCTCATCTCGGCCACCGCGAACGGCTTCACCAGATAGTCGTCGCCGCCGTGCTCGAACCCGGCGACCCGGTCGGCGAGGCTGTCGCGCGCGGTCAGGAACAGCACCGGTACCGCCCAGCCCTCCTGACGGCGGCGGTGGACGTATTCGATCGAATCGCCGTCGGGCAGCATCCGATCGAATACCGCACACGCGAACCCGCCCGCGGCCAGCTCGGCGTCGGCCTGTGCCAGGTCACCGGCCTCGAGGACGGGCAGGCCGCTCCCGTGCAGCTCGGCGGTGATCGCCACACGGAGGTCTTCGTCGTCTTCCACGACCAGCACGCGCGCCGTCGGCCCGCTTGGCCCGGTTGGCCCTGTTGGCTCTGTTGTCATCGGAACCTCAGGTACATGGCGCGATCGTAGGGAGACACGAAGCGAGGGGGTGCGAGCATGGTGCTCTTCCAGGTCCTGGGGCCACTCGAGGTGCGTGGCCGCGACGGAGTCACGGGGCGGCCCGCCGGCGGAAAGCCCGCCACTGTGCTGGCCGCGCTCCTGACGCAGCCTAACGCGTGGGTCGCGGTGGACCGGCTGATCGAGAACACATGGCCGGAACAGGCCGCGCCGGCTTCGGCCGAAGCGAACTTGAAGACGTACATGTGGCAGCTGCGGCGGCTGTTGCCGGAACACGACGCCGGCCCCCGCATCGAAGGGCGGGCCGGGGCCTATCGGCTGCACGTCGGCCCTGGTGAGCTGGACGCCGATTGTGCCGCGGCTCTTGCCTGCGATGCCGCGCAGGCACTGGCCGCGGGGACGCCGGGAACCGCGTTGACACTGGTAGAGCAGGGTTTGCGGTTGTGGCGAGGGCGGCCGTTCGAGGGGTTGGACGTACTTGCCGACGACGCCGTCGAGCGGCTCGACGAGTTGCACCGGCAGCTGCGGGAATCGCTTGCCGAGGCCCAGTTCGGGCTCGGGCGGACGGCCGACGCGGTAGCCACGCTGCAGGCATTGACCGTGGACGACCCGCTGCGAGAGGACGTCTGGGCGCGGCTGATGCGGGCGGAACACGCGAGGGGACGGCCGGCGCAGGCACTGGCCACGTTCCACCGGGCGCGGCGGCTCCTGGCCGCCGAACTGGGGGTGCGCCCGGGACCCGAGCTGATGAAGGCGTTCCAGGCGGTGCACGGTTCCGGGGCACCGGACCGGCCGCGACGGGAGCTGCCGCGGGCGGTCGAGCCGCTGGTGGGCCGGGAGCGGGAGCTCGTGGTCCTGGACCGGGCACTGACCGGGTGCGCGCCCGCGGTCGTCGTCACCGGTGCGGCGGGGATGGGAAAGACAGCGCTCGCGGTGGCCGCGGCCCATCGGGTCAGCGAACGCTTTCCCGACGGCCAGTTCTTCGTCGATCTGCACGGCGGATCCCGGCCACTGGCCATCGCGGCGGTGCTGGAGCGGTTGTTGCGCGGCCTCGGGTTCCCGCCCGCGCTGATCCCGGCCGATGCGGACGAACGAGCCGCGCTGTGGCGCTCGGAGCTGGCCGGGCGGCGGGTGCTGGTGGTCTTCGACGACGCCGCGGCCCGTGGCCAGGTGGCGGCACTACTGCCCGCGACCGGCCGCAGCGCCGCCATCGTCACGACGCGCGTGCGGGACTTCTCGCTCGCCGGGGCCATGACCGTCCACTTGGGACCTAAGCGGGCTTCGGCCAGGCAGCTGGAGCGAGTGGCATGAACACCGTCCACTATGGACTCGACCGGTCGCGTCCCGCCCCACCGGGCGGACGGGCGACGCGTGCGGACATGACGCTTTCGACGGCGATCCGTGAGGTGCTCGTCCTGGTGGCGATGGCCGGGCCGCAGCCGATGCTCCACACCGAGGACCTCGACAACCTGCGGCGCGGCGTGCGCTACCGGGTACTCGTGCCGATCGAGGCGAGGAACCTCCCGGAGGCGGCCATGCGGCTGGACATGTTCGCCTCCCGAGGCGCCGAAATCCGCGCCGTGCCGTCCGTCCCGATGACCGCGATGGTCGTTGACGGCACGCTCGCGTTGCTTCCAGGGGGCCGGTGCGGTGAGCTCACCGAGTTCCGAGCGCCCAGCGTGGTGATGGTCGTGGCCGAGTTGTTCGAACGATTGTGGCGGCCCTCCGGAACGCCTTGCGGCGCCTCGACGCCACGCACCCCCGATCCGTCGTATGCCGGGTCGGGGCCGACCCGGCGCGAGTTGGACCTGCTGACGCTGCTGATGAACGGTTACACCGACGAGTCCGCCGCGGCCCGTCTCGGTATCTCCGAACGGACCGTGCGGAGGATGGTGGCCGATCTGATGAGCCGGCTCAGCGCGCGCAGCCGCTTCCAGGCCGGTGCGAAGGCCGCGGACCGCGGTTGGTTGATAGAGCTCGCCGGGTGATCGCGCTACGGTCGTCTGGTGCGTGTACTGGTCACCGAGGACGACGAGGATCTCCGGTTAGCCGTCGAGGCTTCACTTCGAGGCTCCGGGTTCGCCGTCGACGTCGCCAAGGACCTCCCTGACGCCGACGAGGCCCTGAGTGTCAATGCCTACGACTGCGTCGTGCTCGACCGGATGCTGCCGGCCGGGGACTCCCTCGGCTACGTCGGCGAACGCCGCCGGGACGGCTGGGAGGTCCCGGTGCTGTTCCTGACCGCGCGCGACACGGTCGCCGACAGGATCGCCGGGCTGGCTTTGGCCGACGACTACTTGGTCAAGCCCTTCGCGATGGCCGAACTGATCGCGCGAGTACGCAGCCTGTGCCGCCGTGGCGACTCAGGAGCGGCGCCGGTGCTGGTGTTCCTCGACCTCGAACTGGACATCGGCAGGCACGAGGCGCGACGAGGTGGCGTCACGTTGACGTTGACCGGTAAGGAGTTCGCGGTCCTGCACCGGCTGGTGGTCTCGGCGGGCGAGCCGGTCCGGCGACGCGACCTGACCGATGCGGGCTGGGACGAACTGGTGCCCCCGACGCCCAACGCGCTCGAAGTGCTGATCGCGCAGCTGCGGCACAAGCTCGGACCGCCGCCCGTGATTCACACCGTGCGGGGGGTCGGGTACGTCCTGCGTGAGTGATCACTTCCGGCCCGGGCGACGCGGGCCTTCGGTCCGGTCATGTCCGCCCTCGATTCCGGTGATCTGTTGAGGGGTATGGCAAAGGTGGCGGGTTGCGAAAGCCACTTCGGCAACCTTCAACGTTGCGAAGGCCACTTTCGCGACACGGCCGGTTCCAGGGACCGACACCGGCGGGTGGTGAAGGGCGGACCTTCGGCAGGGGCAGTATGGCGGCTCGCGTTTTCGGAGCACTTTCATCGCGACGAAAGTGCTGACTCCCACCTTAGCGTCGTGGTCCGGCCTGGTCTGTCAGGTGTTCGCTGGACTCCCAAGGCTCTCCCGAGCGGTTAGGTTCATGTCTGTCAACGGACGGGGGCCCGGTAGCAACTCCGATTCCGATGACGTCTGCCCATCGGAAGTCTTGTGTGCGAACACAATTCGTCTGTCCACAGCTTGAAGAGGGGATATCCATGTCCAAGATCGGGAGAATTCTGGTCTCGTCCGCGGCGTCCGCCGTGATGGCGGGAACGGCGATGTTCGGCCTGCTCGCCGCGCCCGCCCAGGCCGCGGAAACGGCCGCGTCGAGCGAGATCGGCATCGCCTCCTCCGACGACGGTGCCTGCACGGCGAAGAAAACGGTCGGAAACGCGCGGAACAAGGGAGATGTCTTCCACTCCTACGCCAAGACCTCCGTGTTCAAGCACAACCACGTCGGCATCTACTACACGACGAAGACGATCGTCGAGGCGCCCGGTAAGGGCAGCACGAGCCGGTCCGTCACGGCGTCCACGCTGAAAAAGTGCGGCCCCATCTACAAGATGTCCGTCAACGCCAAGCAGTCCAGCCGGGACAAGGCAGCCAACCACGCCTACAACAAGTTCCGCGGTCTGGCCTACGACATGGACTTCGCGAACAACAAGTACAACAACAACGGGAAGCTGAACTGCTCCGAGCTGGTGTGGAAGGCCTACAAGGATTCCGTCGACATCGACCTGGACGAGAACGGCGGGCTGGGCGTCTACCCCGACAACATCAAGGATGACGGCAGCACCGTGGTTTACCAGACCATCAAGTAACGACGTTTCGATGAACGGTGCGGCCTGCCGGGTGCGGGTCGCACCGCCCACCGTCTGAGAGGATTCGGCCCGGTGCGCCTCCCCCGACTCGTCGCGCTCGCCGCCTGCGCACTTCTGGCCGTGACGGCCTGTACATCACCGGATGGCGGAGCAGAGGTGAACATCACCGATCCCGATGTGGTGAAGCTCGGCGAAACCGTCGTCGCGTTCTACCTCAGCCCGGACACCTCGGTCGACAACCCGCCGGAAAAGCGGCAGCCTGCCTATCTCGTCCTGGTGCGGGCCGACGGAAGCAACCAGCTGATCGAGACCAGCGGCATGGCCGAGTCGCATATCGCGTGGTCGGAGACCGGGCTGTTCTTCAGCGACGACACCCGCGACTACATCCTCGGCAAGGACGGTCTGGTCCGCTTCGAGAACAAGAAGGCAGGGCATCAGCAGTCGGCTTTCGCTTTGCCCGGCGACAAGGGTTTCGTCTCGGTCTACAATGAAGGCTTCTCCGAATCCGGCTACACCAATCAGGTGGCCGTCACCACTTCGACCGGTTCCCGGCTCTACCGGGTCGAAGGAAACTACTTCATGAACGCGCTTTGCGGCGGTGTCCTCAATGGAATCGCCACCGACGGTGGAGCTCATTTCGCGGATTCGGCCAAGATTCCCGGCATGCGCTCGAAGGCCGATCCCGGTGCGCAGCCGGAGCTGCTTTCCCAGCTGTACCCGGCAACCGAAGGCCGGGAAAAGGTTCTCGCCTGGCGAGGAGCCTTCGACGCGGGAGACCACAACCGTCACGTGCCCTGTCACGACGGTGTCATCACGTTCCTTTCCGATTACGCCGACGCCGACGGCAAGCCCCGGATCACCATCGTTTCGTGGAATACCGGCAACGGTCAGTACGCCGAACAGCCCCTGGTCGACGCCGAGGGACGCCCCGTCACCGAGAAACTGGTCGACCCCGAGACGTTCTCCCAGAAGACTTACGACGCCAAAGCCGTGCGGGAAGGCCACCTCGAATGGCTCGCCGCCGACGGCCGGATCATGAGTACCGAAATCGCCTCCGGGGTCACCGCGCCGCGGTTCGACACCGGGTTCACCTCGGACAGCGATTCGTCCAGCCAGGCGATCTTCACGGACCGGTCGATCAACCTGACGCAGGAGACGTTCGACGGCGAGACCCCCATCAAGATCAAGCGGTTCGATCGCGTCACCGGGAAGCTGATCACCGAAATCACCGTGCCCGGAATAGCGGAACGGTTCGGCATCCGGTTCAACCTGCGCGGTATGGCCGTTCCGCCTCTTTCCTGAGTCAGCTGCCCGAGGGTGGGTCAGCCATCGACACCACTCGGTCGAGCGTCGGATCGAACCCGAGGACCGGGTGGGCTTGGCTTCCGCCTTCCGGCGTCATGAGCACCGGCTTGCGCAGTTCCCGCCCGATCTCCGCGAGGAACCCGCAGAGGGTGTCGACGCCGGCCTGCCCCCGCAGTCCCGCAGATCGATGTCGAAGTCGATCTCCTCGGCCGACGTGAGGCGGGGGCGACGCGGTGGCGCCTTGACGAAATTCCCACCGCCAACCGCGTGTCTCGACCAGATCGAAGACCGACTGCCAGTCCTCTGCGGAGGCAGCCGGGACGAACACGTCGGGGAGCGCCCCCATCTGATCCGGGTCGAAGAAGCTTCTGACCTCGTCCCAGCGAAGACCTTGTATGCGGTGATGGTGCCCCACCAAAGCCGTCACTTCTTTCGTGGCATCAGGCGAGCAGTCCGCGTAATGCGGTCGGCGTGTGTCCCAGGTGTGCGCGCACGGTTCGGCACAGGTGGGCTTGGTCGGCGAAGCCGAGGTCGGCGGCGAGTACGGCGAGGCTGGTGTCGCCGTTCTCCAGCCGGTCCAGCGCGCGGCCCACGCGGACCCGGTTGCGGTAATGAGTCAGCGACACTCCCAGTTCGCGGGTGAAGACCCGGCTCAACCGGTACGGCGAGACACCCAGCAGGGCGGCGAGCGGGATCAGGCCTGCCGCGGCGGGATGGCCGTCGCCGATCACACCTCGGGCTTGGGCCACCAGCGCCTGGTCGCCGGCGCTTGCCCGGTCGACGGCCGGGATGGTCGTGGCCACGACTTGGCTGACGATCGTGGCCACCAGGCCGACCAGGCCCTCGGCCGCCGCATAGCCGGTGTCGGCGGCGCGGGTGGCGGCCAGGAGCCGTCGATGGGCGAGGTCGAGCGCGCCGTCCACGTACAGCGACGAGCGCTCCAGCACTGGCGTGTCGCCGGCCAGGGTGCGCCAGAGCACGGGTTTCAGGCTGATCGAGGTGCACCGGTCGCCGCCCGCGGGATGGGAGAAGTGTTCCTCCTCGCCGGGTATCCCGAGGTAGCCGACGGTGTGGTCGAGGTCCGTGCCGACACCGCGGACCCGGCGGCGGAATCCGCCGTGGCGCACGAGTACGAGCCGCACGTCGTCGCGCGGCCGTTCGATCGACCAGCCGCGGTGATCGTCCCGGCAGTCGACCGTCGCGACGGCGAACTCCGGGCGGGTGGCGAGATCGACGAAGGAGAGCACTCGCCGACGTTAGGTGGAGGGTCCGACAGTTTCCGCAAGGATCTTCAAGACCTGTGGGGCCGGTACGGGACAGGCTTGAGCGCATCCGACCGAGGGAGAACGGACATGGCGTCCATCAGCAAGGAAATCGTGATCGAGTCCGGTGCCGACGACGTGTGGGAGGTGATCGGCGACTTCGGCGCTGGGCCCTCGCGGATGGCACCGGGGTTCGCGCTGGACACCAAGGCGGAGACCGACCACCGGGTCGTCACCTTCGCCGACGGCACGGTGGTCCGGGAAAGGCGGGTCACCGTCGATAACGACACGCGCCGGATCGTCTACTCGGTCGTCGGTGGCAGCGTTCGACCGGAGCACGACAGCGCCTCCATGCAGGTCTTCGCCGACGGCGAGCGGCGGTGCCGGTTGGTGTGGACGCGCGACGTGCTCCCCGACGAGCTGGCCGCGCCGATGGCCGAGGCGATGTCCCGTGGTCTGGATGTCATCAAGCGGACCCTTGACGGCGCCCACGATCAGCACGGCCTTCCGCACTGAGACAGCGGCGATGGCGGCGATCGTCGCGTCGATCAACCGCCCGATCGTTTCCCGGTGACAAAGCGGATAACGGCCGGTCGGCCGCGGTTGACAACTTGAAGACCGGTCGGTCTTCATCTCTTGAAAGTCCGCGGTCGATCGGTTCCCCTTGGGCGCCTGCCCGGTCCCGACTCACCGTGGAGCTGCCGTATGTCCGTTCCCTTTCGCCGTGGCCTGATCGCCACCGTCGCCGCGACGCTGGTCGCGGTGGCGCTCAACGCGCCGTCGGCCGTCGCCGACACGACTTCGGTCTACAGCCCGGTTTCGCCGTTGCCCGCGGGGCAGAACGGTGACGTGCTCAAGTCGCAGCCCTCGAACTACAACGGCGCGAAGGCCACCCGCGTCCAGTATCTGTCGCGGGACAACAAGAACAAGCAGGTCGCGGTCAGCGGCACGGTCCTGGTGCCGAACGCCGCGTGGAGCGGGCCCGGGGAACGGCCGATCGTGGCCTACGCGCCGTTCACCTTCGGCATGGGTCCACAGTGCGCGCCCTCGAAAACGCTGGCGGGCGAGGGCTCGCAGGACATGGTGTCCGGTTTCCAGGGTAGTTTCGTCAACGCGTTGCTCGGCGCCGGGTTCGCGGTGGCGCAGACCGATTACCTCGGGCCGTGGGTCGAAGGCAGTGGTGAGCATCCGTACGTGAACCGGCTGTCCGAAGCGCACACCGTGCTGGACGTGATCCGCGCGGCGCAGCGGCTGCCGGGAGGCGGTTTGCCTGCCAACGGCCCGGTGGGCATCGCCGGCTATTCCGAAGGCGGCAGTGCTGCCGCGGCGGCGGCGGAGCTGGCGTCCACCTACGCGCCCGAGCTGAACGTCAAGGGCGTCTACTCCGGTGCGCCGCCCGCGGACAAGGCCGCGCTGGCCAAGTCGCTGGACGGCGGCATGTACGTCGGGTTCCTCGGCTACGCGCTGATCGGCATCAACCAGGCCTACCCCGAAGCCAGGATGATGGATCTGGCCAACCCGGCGGGCGCACAGCTGTTCCTGGAGGCCCGGCAGACCTGCACGATGGACTCGATCTTCAAGTTCATGGGCAAGCAGACGAGTTCGCTGACCAAGAGCGGCCAGCCGGTCTCTTCGTTCCTTTCCCAGCCGCCGTTCGACGCGATCGTCGCGGAGAACAGGATCGGGACCGTCAAGCCCGCCATGCCGGTCATGGTGGAGCAGAGCCCGATGGACGACGTCATCCCCGCCGCCGTCGGCAAGCAGATGGCGAAGGACTGGTGCGGCAAGGGCGCCAACGTCCAGTGGAAGGACCTCGCGACCTTGGCTCCGTTCTTCTCCCACGCCCTGGGCATGATGACCGCTCCCGGCGACGCCACCGAGTGGCTCAAGAGCGTGTTCAACGGACAGGCGGGCAACGGGAACTGCGGCCGCTTCTGATCCGGAGTCCTTGACATGCACCCGTGCGGCTGCCTAATCTAGACAGGCAGCCGCACGGCTGCATATCAGGGAGAGCGGCATGGACGAGGTCTTCAAGGCGCTGGCGGACGCCAGCCGTCGCCGGCTGCTCGACGACCTGAACGCGCGCGACGGGCAGACCCTGCGCGAGCTGTGCGCGGGGCTGGACATGGCGCGGCAGTCGGTCAGCAAGCATCTGGCCGTACTGGAAGCGGCCAACCTGGTGACCACGGTCCGCCGCGGCCGAGAGAAGTTGCATTACGTGAACGCGGAGCCGATCAACGCGATCGCCGAACGCTGGATCGACCGGTACCACCAGGGCCGGGTCGACGCGCTCGCCGACCTCAAGAAGGCATTGGAGCAGCAACCCATGAGCACCGACGAATTCGTGTACACCAGCTACATCAGGACGACGCCGGAGCGGCTTTGGCGGGCGCTCACCGATCCGGTCTTCACCAAGCAGTACTGGGGCTGTGAGTTCACTTCGGACTGGAAGCCCGGGTCGACGATGGCGTGGGAGCAGCTCGGCGTGAAGCTGGAAGACCCCGAACAGGTCATCCTCGAGTCCGACCCGTACCGGCGGCTGTCCTACACGTGGCACACCTTCACCCCGGAGTTCGCCAAGTCGGTCGGCCTCGACGACGACGTGTCGGCGAAGCTCCAGGCCGAGTCGCGGTCGAAGGTCACGTTCGACCTCGAACCCGTCGGCGACACGGTGAAGCTGACCGTCGTGCACGACGGTTTCGACCAGGGCAGCACCGCGCTGGAGATGGTCAAGGGCGGCTGGCCGTCGATCCTGTCGAGCCTCAAGACGCTGCTCGAGACCGGTGAGCCGTTGCCCGAACCCGCGTAACCCGTTCGACGGAACCGCCGTGATCGGGCACGATGCGCGACGTGCCCTTGGAGATCGCCTGTGACGAGTCCGGGTCCGAGGGCGAGAAGCTGATCGGCGGGCAGACCGACGTCTTCGCGCACGCCGGGGTCCGGCTGAGCCCCGAAGAGGCCGCGGCCTGCCTGGCCGAACTGCGGCGCAGGATCCGCTCGCCCGCGCTCGAGTACAAGGCCAACCACCTCCTCCGCACGAAGCACCGGCGGGTCCTCGAATGGTTCCTCGGCCCGCGCGGCCCGGTCCACGGGCGTGCGCACGTGTACCTCGTGGACAAGAAACTGCTGCTGGCGAACGAACTCCGCGCACTCGTCGGCCTCCAGGTCCGGCCGGACGACGAACTCCTCGCCGCCTTCAACGACGTGCTGAGGACCAGGAACCGCCGGGATCCGGCGACAGGGTCGTTCTTCGCGATGGTCGGGGACACCGCGGAACTGCGGGCGAAGGTCGCCGAGGCGCGTGACGCCAAGCCCCTCGATCCGCTGGTGCCCGCGATCCTCCGCGCCGTCGAGTACTGGAGCGCGGGCGGGGAACGGGTGTTCCTCGTCCACGACGAACAACCGTCGCTCAAGGGTGAACGGCTCGCCCGGATCGAGTCGAGCCCGGGTTCGGCCGGGGTGAGGTTCGTGGATTCGCGGACCGATCCGCGGGTGCAGGCCGCCGATTTCCTGGTCGGCGTCGCCCGCCGGATCGCCGAGGACGAATTGAACGGGAACGGTGACCGGGTATTGAGCGGATTGCTCGCGCCGTATGTCGATTCGGCGTCCATCTGGGACTGATTCACTCCATGGCACACCGAATCCCTCGGGTGGTCGTTGCCCGGAACCGCCGCGGGCTGGAAACGTCGGGGCATATCCGACACCCGCGGGAGGCCGTCGCCGATGCAGGCTTTCACCTTGCCCGAGTTCTACGTGCCGCATCCGGCCAGGATGAATCCGCACCTCGAAGCGGCGCGAACGCACAGTATGGCGTGGGCCAGGCAAAGGGGCATGCTCGATTCACCCGCCCCGTCCGGTGACGTCGTCTGGACCGAGCAGGCGCTGGCGAAAATGGATTACGCGCTGCTCTGCGCGCACACCCATCCGGACTGTGACGGGCCGTCCCTCGATCTGGTCACGGACTGGTACGTCTGGGTGTTCTTCTTCGACGACGATTTCCTCGCGCAATTCAAGTACACCCGGAACACCGAGGGCGCGAAAGCATATTTGGACCGGCTGGAACTGTTCATGACCGGACCGGGGGAAACCTCTCCGGAACCGGAAAATCCCGCCGAAGCCGGGCTCAAGGATCTTTGGGCGCGCACCATTCCCTCGATGTCGGAAGCCTGGCGGCGGCGTTTCGTCACCAGCACGCACAACCTCATGGTCGAATCGCTCTGGGAACTGGACAACATCGACCGCGGCCGGATCGCGAATCCCATCGAATACATCCAGATGCGCCGTCGCGTCGGCGGCGCGCCATGGTCGGCGAACCTGATCGAGTACGCCGTCGGCGCCGAAGTGCCGGACGAGATCGCGGCGACCAGGCCGATGGAGATCCTGCGCGACACCTTCGCCGACGCCGTCCACCTTCGCAACGATCTCTTTTCCTACCAACGAGAAGTGCGCGAAGAGGGGGAGAACTCCAACGCCGTCCTCGTCTTCGAGAAGTTCCTCGGCTGGCCGACGCAGGAGGCCGCCGAACTCACCAACGACCTGCTGACCTCGCGGCTGCAGCAGTTCGAGAACACCGCTCTCGTCGAAGTGCCCGCGCTGCTGGCCGAACGCGACGTGTCACTGGCCGAACAGGTCGGGGTCGGCCTGTATGTCAAAGGCCTGCAGGACTGGCAGTCCGGCGGTCACGAATGGCACGCGCGGTCGAGCCGGTACATGAACGAGGGCCCGGTGTCCGGTGCCAACGGGCCGAGCGGGCTCGGCACCGGATCGCTGCGGCTCTCGCCGGGAAGGCTGGGGCTGGTCCAGCGGGTGCGGCAGCAGGCGCCGCCGCCGTTCGCGAAGGTGGGGCATCTGCCGCTGCCGGAATTCCGCATGCCGTACCCCGTGCGCACCAGCCCGCATCTCGCCGCGGCCCGCGAGTACGCGCCGGGCTGGGCGCGGGAGATGGGGATGTTCGAGGAAGGCGGGATCTGGGACGAGCGCCGGATGCACGGCATCGACCTGCCGCACTGCGCCGCGATGATCCACGCGGACTCGGATCTCGACCAGCTCAAGCTGTCGTCGGACTGGCTGACCTGGGGCACCTACGGCGACGACTACTTCCCGGTCGTCTTCGGGATGAGAAGGGACCCTGTCGCGGCGAAACTGTGCAATGACCGCCTTTCCCTTTTCATGCCGCTCGACGGCGAGCCGGTGCCGAAGCCGTCGAACCCGGTCGAGCGTGGCCTCGAGGACCTGTGGGCCCGCACCGCCGGACCGCTGACCCCGCCCGCGCGGGCCGAGTTCCGGCAGGCGATCGAGAGGATGACCGCGAGCTGGGTCTGGGAGGTGGCGAACCAGGCGCAGAACCGCGTCCCCGACCCGGTCGACTACGTGGAGATGCGGCGGCGGACGTTCGGTTCGGATCTGACGAAGAGCCTCGCCCGGCTCCGGCTCGGCGACGTCGTACCGCCGGAGATCTACCAGAACAGGGTGCTGTTCGAACTCGACACCGCCGCCCAGGACTACGCGACCTTCGCCAACGACCTCTTCTCCTATCAGAAGGAGATCGAATACGAGGGCGAGGTGCACAACCTCGTCTACGTCGTCGAGCGTTTCCTGGAGGTCGACCGGATCGAGGCCCGCGACATCGCCGCCCGGCTGATGAACGCGCGGATGGACCAGTTCGAGCAGCTCGCCGACGAGGACCTGCCGCGGATGTGCGACGACCTCGCGCTCGACGACGACGCCCGCGCGGTGCTGACCAGGTACGCGGACAACATGAAGGACTGGATGGCCGGCATCCTGGAATGGCACCGGAAATGCGTGCGGTACACGCCTGAGGAGCTGGAACGCCTCAGCACCCCCGAGCCGCCGAAGTTCTCGCTCGAGCCGAGCGGGATCGGCATGTCGGCCTGGCGGATCGGGAGCGGGTCGGGTTGGTCGTGAGTGGCGATTCGGGTTAGAACCCGAATCGCCACTCACGACCCCGTGGCGAGGCCCGTCGGCACGCCACCTGCACG
>NZ_QHHW01000032.1:0-269817 GCF_003947325.1 Amycolatopsis sp. WAC 01375 | reverse complement strand
ACCACATCGTCCTCGGCTACAACTAGGCCGTGTCCGGCAAGTCATGTTCGCGGTCTTCGCGCCCAGGTGGTCCCTGACGGTACGGGCGGACGCGGCCGAGTACGACCTGGTACGAGGCCGATCCGCCCGCACCGCCAGGGACCACCTGGATCACGAAGCCCATCGAACATGACTTGCCGGACACGGCCTGCTCGACCGGTACGTAAAGCACGGACAAAGAAGACCACCGGGTATCGCGCGCGCGAGAATGAAGATCGCCCACGACCCGGCCAGACCACGAGGAGGCCTCCGGATGGCTATGCGCCTCCAGCTCACGTCGGGTTTGCAGGTGCTGGAAGAATGGGCGATCAATGCACCGCAGGCTGATCGAAATGTCATCTACGAAGCACTTTTCGCGGTGGCCGACGGATCCGCCTTTCTCATCTACGACATCTTCGGAGACGGCCGCGATCCGCATCAGTTCATTATTCTGGTGAAGCATGATCTCGTCATCCGGATAGGGCTCAAGCGGTCCGATTCCTCGTTCGAGATCGTCTACATCGGCGCGCTGGAGCACGGCACACCCGCCGCTGCCTGGATCGAGGACGCCGACGGCTCCTGAGCCGGTACCGCTGAACGGCCCAGTCTCCTGCCTCTTACCGGCGGCCTTTCGTACCAGCGGGTCATGCGTTCCTCATCTTGACATCGTCCAGTTCGGCGTGAAATTCTTCCGGTGTTTGGGGGCGGGGGAATTCTGTCGGGCTGGAATTTGCGTTTTGTGTTCTGTGTTCGTCTCGAGGGCTGGAGGCACAAAAGATGTCATCACCTGAATTCCCGGGATTGGATGTTTCCACACGGGTGCGCGCACGTGACATTCAGATGGCCGGGGTCGCCGATGTCCGCCGCCGGGTGCTGATGATCTCCGGCGCGATCGACACCACCGACCACGATATTTCGGTCAGCGTCAACCTCCCGGAGCCGGGTCGCTGGCAGGTGATCAAGTCCGAGACCAACCTGACCGACAAGACCTGGGTCGCGATGCAGGTCGTCACGGACGAGGATTCGACCTTCGTCAACGACGCCGAGACCCTCGTGCTTTCCCGCCAGTTCTCGAAGTCCTTCATGACGCCCGACCAGCGCCGCCTCACCTTCTACGACGGTGAAGTCCGGCCCGGCGAGGCCGTGCTGAAGGTGTACTCGCTGGACGCGGGAGGGCGGAAGCCGACCTACTCCTACTCCCGGTACAGCCCGATCGCGACCGACACCGCCGAGCAGTCCCAGCAGACCCTGGACGAAATGATCAGCGACGGGATGAAACAGCGCCCTGTGATCGAGCTGATCGTCCCGGTGACCGTGATCGGCTGAGTACGCCGGTGATCACGTTCGTCCCGGAACCCCAGCTGCTCGAATCGCCGCGCGGGCGGGAGTGGCCGGTCGTCCCCGGCGCCCGCGCGGCGGCCACCGCCGAACCGCCGTCCAGCGCCGACGTGGTCATCGTCGGCGCGGGCCCGGCGGGGCTCGCGGTCGCTTCCGCGTTGTGGCACCACGGCGTGCGAGACCTCGTCGTCGTCGACCGCGACGGCCGTCCCTGCGGCCGGTTCTTCGACCGGATCGACCTGCTCGGCCAGCGCGTGCTGCGGTCACCGTATGAGCACCATCCCGGCGTCGAGGGCTACCGCGACTGCGAACTGCTGGACTTCGCCCGGCTGCACTGGTCGGTGCTGACACCGGTGGAGCGCCGCGAGATCCGGATGGCGCAGGCCGGGCACCGGTCCGTCGTCCCCGTCGACGTCTTCGAGGCCTACTGCCGTCATCTGGCCGCGAGCCATCACGTCACCGAACGGACCTGGCGCGGTTCGGTGCGCGAGGTGCTGCCGACGTCGGAGGCGGTCACCGTGCGCGCCGACCGGTTCTCCGTGACCGCGCGCCACGCCGTGCTGTGTCTCGGCGAGGAGCGCCGGTCCGCCCCGGACACCTGGTGGGGCGGCGGTCATCCGCCGCGCGGGGTGAGCTACTGGGACGAACCCGTTCCCGTCGGTGGGAAGCTCGCCGTCGTGGGCGCCGGCCTCACCGCCGCACACCTGATCTCCAACGGGCTCGCCCAAGGCCGCGAGGTGCACTGGATCGTCCGCGAAACGGGCGAACGCTACCAGTGCGCCGACGTCAACTCGTCGTTCTTCCGGCCGGAAGGCCGCGCCCGTTTCGACGGCGTGAGCTGGCCGGAACGGCTCGAACTGATGGGCCGCTTCCGGCGCGCGTCGATCATGTTCGAGTTCCGGCCGATGCTCGAGGCCGCCGAAGCCGAGGGACGGCTGATCGTGCATCGCGGCAAGGCGATCACGAAGGTCGCACCGGGGGTCGCCCTCCACCTCGAAGACGGTTCGCGGGTTTCCGTGGAGCACGCCGTCCTGGCGCTCGGCACCACGCCGTCGATCGGTGACGGTCTGATGCCCGGCGAGGCCGTTCTCGACCGCGGCGGCTGGCCTCAGCTGGACGAGCGCACCTTCGCCTACCTCGGTGCGCCCCGGGTCTTCGCCGTCGGCGCGGCCGCGGGGATGGCGCTGGGCCCGGCCGCCCGCAACATCGACGGCCACCGCGTCGCCACCGCGCGGGTCGCGGCCGCCGTCGCCGAGAACCTGCGGCGGGAAGCCCCGCTGCGGACGGCCGCGAAGGACGTCGCCCGTGTCTGAACCGTACGACTCCCGTTTCACCCTGCCGTCGATCGACGACGCTCCCTCCACCGAGGCGGGAGTGATCCTCCTGGGCCTGGACGCCGAACGTCTGCTGGCAGGCGTCGGGCTCGCCCGTCTCGCCGACGAGCCCGCGCTGGTCGCCCTCGCCGTGGACCAGGCCCGGCACGACGCGCTCGATCTGGGCACCGATGCGCTCGTCGAAGCCGGGATCGTGCGCTGGCGCGCGGTGCGCCCGTTGATCGAAGCAGGTCCGGAGATGACAGCGGCGGGTTCCCTGCGCCGAGAATGGGAACACGCCACCGCGCGGGTCGCCGCCACGGTGACCGGGCTGGGACCGGCTTCGGTGGCTTGCCTCGCGGCCTGCTGGCTGCGTCGCGACGACGTCGAAGAGTTCGCCGAGCACGGGCGGGCGCCGGAAAAGGGGAGCGGTACACACGATGTCCTATCTCGGGTCTTTGCCGACTGACACCACGCTGCTGCAGGTCTTCCGGAAGTTCCCGGCCCCGGCGTCGAAACTGCTGGATCTGCACGAACTGATCATGCGGGCGCCGTCGGCGTTCGACGCGGGGGAGCGGGAGCTGATCGCGGCCTACGTCTCCGGCGTCAACGACTGCCGGTACTGCCACGGGGTCCACACCGTCACCGCGGAGGCTTTCGGTGTGCCGGAAGGGCTTCTGACGGCCGCTTTGGCCGATCTGGACTCGTCGCCGGTGGACGAGCGGATGAAGCCCGTACTGGCCTACGTGGGCAAGCTGACGCGCACGCCGTCACGGATGACCGACGCCGACGCCGAAGCGGTGTTCGCGGCGGGCTGGGACGAGGCCGCGCTGCACGACGCCGTCCTCGTCTGCGCCCTGTTCAACTTCATGAACCGGATGGTCGAGGGGCTCGGGATCCGCGCCGACGACGCCTACGCGAAGATTTCGGGCGTGCGGCTGAAGGAGGGTGGGTACGCCGGTCTGGCGCGCCTGCTCGAATCCTGATTCGACTGTCCACACCGGACAACCGTGCCTCACTGAGACCGGCCGGCCGCGTTCCGTCACCGCCAAAGCCTCTGCTACTCCGTTCGACAGCGGAGGTCGCGGAAGTGGAGCAGTCGAGGAGAACCTTCTGGCGTAGGTGAAAAGCACATCCCCGCGATGATGCATGGCACTGGCCGCGAACCGGCCCTGGGCAGCACGATTCCCTCAGCGAAGGAAAACCGCCGAACAGCCTGGGAGTCATTCGATGAAGAACGCTGTGACCGACAACGTCCGCTCGCTCTTCGCCGTCCGGGGAATCGACACCGGTTTCGCCGGAGGCCAGGTCGATCTGGTGATCGACCGTTTCGACAACTGGACCAATCAGCCGCGTGGTGAGGTCTTCAACTGTTTCACCGGAGCCTGTTGCACCGCTCCGCCACTGGCCGAGGCGAGCTGAGCGCACCCCACCGGACCGCCGCTCGCGCCCCGAAGGCGAGCGGCGGTCCGGCATGTCGACGGAAAGTAGCCGACCGACTGCGGAATCGGTCGCCCGCGCCGCTTTTGCCGTGACGTCCCCAAAACGGACCGGACCGACGCACCACCCGAACGGTGGAACGCGTTCCGTCCGGGCGTGTTTATGTTGGGGCCATGGGGGTGCGCGTGAGGGGACGGCGCGATGGTGATCAGAGTTCTGGTGGCCGAAGACATGCATATCGTCAGGGGAGCGCTCGTGGCGCTGCTGCGGCTGGAGCCCGACATCGAAGTGGTGTCCGAAGTGGCTTCCGGTGACGAGATCCTCACCGCCGCGCGGGTTTCCCGGACCCAGGTCGCGGTCATCGACATCGACCTTCCCGGCAAGGACGGGCTCACCGCGGCCACCGAACTCCACGAGCAGCTGCCCGAGGTCAGGACCCTGATCCTGACCAGCCTCGGCAGGCCCGGCACGCTCCGCCGGGCGCTGGCGGCCAAGGTGAACGGGTTCCTGTTGAAGGACGCCCCCGCGGAGAAACTCGCCAACGCCGTGCGCGGCGTGGCGGCCGGGCGCCGGATGGTCGACGGCGACCTGGCACTCGCCGCCTGGGACACCGTGGAATGCCCGCTGACCCCGCGGGAGATCGACGTCCTGCGGCTGACCGCCGAAGGCCGCGACACCCTGGAGGTCGCGGCGAAGGCCTTTCTTTCCACCGGAACCGTGCGCAACTACCTGACCACGATCGTTTCGAAGCTCAACGCGCGCAACCGGGTCGACGCGATCCGGATCGCCAGGGACTCCGGCTGGATCTAGGCCGTGTCCTGTAAGTCATGTTCGCGGTCTTCGCGCCCAGGCGGTCCGTGACGGCACGGGCGGACGCGGCCGAGTACGACCCCGGTACGAGGCCGATCCGTCCGCACCGCCAGGAACCACCTGGATCACGAAGCCCATCGAACCGACTTACCGGACACGGCCTAGACGGGCACCACGGCGTGCAGCCGGAACCGTCCGTCGGCCTCGACCCCGGCGGTCAGCTCCCCGCCGAGTCCGGTGACGCGGTCGGACATGTTCGTGATGCCGCTGCCCGGGGCCTCGACCCGCTCCGGCCGCTCCGGATCCGGTGGCCGTCCGTTCTGGACACCGTCGTTGACGATGTCGAGCGCGACGCCGTTCACGGTCCGCCGCACGGCGATCTCGCAGCGTTCGACCTTGCTGTGCCGCAACACGTTCGTCACGCCTTCGCGCAGCACCACGGCCAGCACCGTCCGCACCGTCGTCGGCAGGTCGTCCTGCTCGATCTCCAGCCGCACCTGGACGTCGGCGGCCACCAGCACCGCCTGCGCCGACCGGGACTCCTGATCCAGCGACAGTTCCCGGTAGCCGCTGGCCACCGAGCGGACGTCGGCCAGCGCCTGCCTGGTCAGCCCGAGGATCTCCAGCAGCTCGTCGGAGGCGCGGGTGGTGTCGATGTCCATGATCCGGCTGGTCAGCTCGCTCTTCAGCGCGATCGCCGACAGGCTCATCCCGAGCAGATCGTGCAGGTCGCGGGCGAACCGCAGCCGCTCCTCGGCGACCGCGACCTCGGCGAGGCGTTTCCTGGTCTCGCCCAGTTCGGTCACCAGCCGGATCAGCCAGATGAGACCGAAGACCATCAGCCCGGTGTTCAGGATGGACGCGAAGCTGTAGAAGCCGCCGAGGAAGTCGGTGCCGTAGCCGATCCGGATCAGCACCACGCCCACCGCGGTCGCGGCGAACGCCGTCCATCCGGCCAGCGGCGGCAGCACCAGCAGCGCGGTGCCGGCGAACAGGCTGGGCAGGCTCACCCAGGCGTGCCCGAGCGGGATCAGCGGCAGGAAGATCAGGCAGGCCTGCACGAACAGCAGCGCGTAGCTCTGCCGCGAGCGCAACCGGACGTTCGGCCGGGCGAAATAGGACAGTTGCAGCGTGGTCAGCGCGGTGAGATACCCGGCGATGAGCGTGAGGGACCAGCCGTCGTCGGTCAGCATGAAGGCCCGGGCCATCGCGGAGAGACTGAAGATGATGAAGACCGCGGACATCGTCCATTGGACGTTCCTGGCGTCGATCCGGGACCAGTGGCCGGGCTCCTGCTCCAGCGCCGCCTCGGCGGGCTCGGCCTGCTCGGGTACCGGGAGTTCGGCGTGCAGCCGCCAGCGGCCCGCCGGGTCGGTGCCCGCGCTGAGCTTCCCGCCGTGCCCGGCGACCTCCTCGGTCACCTCACGCAGGCTCTCCGCCGTCTCCTCCGGGACGTCCTCGTGTGCCGTCCCGTCGTGCGCGATCTCCAGCACGACGCGGCCCCCGGTCTCGCGCACGGTGATCTCGCAGTGCTCGACGCCGGTGTAGCGGAGCACGTTCGTCACACCCTCGCGCAGCACTTTCGCCAGCAGGGTGCGCAGCTTCACCGGCAGCTCGACCTGCTCGAGTTCGACCCGCACCGCGACGTTCGACGCCGAGAGCAGCGACACCGCGGTCCGTGATTCCTTGTCGAGCGAAAGCTCCCGGTAGCCCCTGGCCACCGACCGCACGTCGGACAGCGTCCGCTGGGCGATCCCGGTGATCTCGGCGAGTTCCGCCCGCGCCTGGTCCAGGGATTTGCGCAGCAGCCGGTGCACCAGCTCGCCCTTGAGCGCGATCGCGGACAGGCTGAGCCCGAGCAGGTCGTGCAGGTCCCTCGCGAAGGCCAGCCGCTGCTCGGCCACGGCCCGCCGCGCCAGTTCGGTCCTGGCCTGGTGCAGCTCGGTCACCAGCCGCGCGAGCCAGGTCAGCAGATACACGACCAGGGCGTAGAAGACGGCGGTGACGCTGTCGAACAACGCCCCGAGCCAGGTCTCGTCGTAGGTCCACAGGATCCAGATCGTGCCCGCCATGAACACGGTGAACACGGTCCAGCCCGTCCTCGGCCGGAACAGCAGCAGCGCACTGCCCGCGGCGAGGGTGGTCAGCGAGCTCAGCGCCGCGTCGAAGTGCAGGGTCGACAGGTAGGCCAGGCACGCCTGCACCGCCAGCATCGCTTTCGCGAGCCTGGTGTCCAGGCGGACCGCCGGACGGCTGAAGTACAGCAGCTGGATCGCCAGCACGGGCCCGACGTACAGCACCGCCAGCAGGCCATGCCAGAAGTCGACCCCCGGCTGCAGCAGAACCGCGAGGAGACCGAACAGACAGGAGTTGACGAAGACGACGGTGATGATCAGCCCGGCGAGGAACAATGCCCGCCGGGGACGCCGGTCGACCCCGGCGGTACCCAGAGGTTCGGCGGTCACCGCGAGCTGTTCCGGCACAGGCACCCCAGTGGTAACAGAAGAAGTCTCGGTCTTCGTCGTGCTTCCCCCTGCGTCGGCCGTGGCAGGCCGCCGCGCGACCTTCCATCGCCGTGTGATTCGGATCCTAACCCATGTTCGTTACCCTGGTGGCTTCTTCCGGGTAGGGGAGGACGGCCGCAAGGGAGACGCTTTCCCCGCTGGGGACAGGGAAAATCGCCTCGATCACCCGAGCGGGTGTGGTTCGTTCGGACCATGAGCGCGATCGCGGAAGACGCCACGATGGAAGACGTGGGCCGATCCGCCATTCTAATGTGTACGCCGTGCCGGGCGGGCTCTCGCGGCGGCCGCGGCCCGGTGGCCCTAAGCTCGGCGCATGGCCAGGTATTTCGACGTACATCCGGAGAATCCGCAACGACGCGCGATCGGACAGGTCGTCGGCATCCTGCGCGAAGACGGGCTCATCGCGTACCCGACGGACTCCTGTTTCGCCCTCGGCTGCCAGCTGGGGAACAGGCAGGGCATCGACCGCATCCGGAGCATCCGCAAACTGGACGACCGCCACCACTTCACCCTGGTGTGCCAGGACTTCGCCCAGCTGGGCCAGTTCGTGCACGTGGACAACGCGGTCTTCCGCGCGGTCAAGGCGTCGACGCCGGGCAGCTACACCTTCATCCTGCCCGCGACCAAGGAGGTGCCGCGCCGCCTGCTGCACGCCAAGAAGAAGACCGTCGGCGTGCGCATCCCGGACCACGTGGTCACCCAGGCGCTGCTGGGCGAGCTCGGCGAGCCGCTGCTGTCGAGCACGCTGCTGCTGCCCGACCAGGAGGAGCCGATGACCCAGGGCTGGGACATCAAGGAACGCCTGGAGCACGTGGTCGACGCGGTGATCGATTCCGGCGAGTGCGGGGTCGAACCCACCACGGTCATCGATTTCTCGTCGGGGGAGCCGGAGATCGTGCGGCGCGGCGCCGGCGACACCGCACGCTTCGAATGACGCGATTCGGCACCTGCTTGCGGTCCTTGCACACGCAACGATCGCAAGCAGGTGCCGAATGGCGGAGGTCATCTTCAGTGCGTGACGAGCCCTTCGGTCTTCGACGGCGCCGAGGGGATGTGGAACAGCCTGGTGAACAGCTCCAGCATCGCGGGGTCGCCCTTCACCGCCACCGCGCCGCAGGTGAGCGCGCTCGCGGCGTCCAGCTCGCCGTTCAGCAGCTTGAGCACGACCGGGCCGCGTGGCTCGATGACGAGGTCCGGCTCCGGCAGGGGGCCCTCGCCCGCCGTAACCGCGCCGTCGTCGATCACCGCGTGGACGATCATCTGGTCGCCGTAGTGGAGTTCGAACGAGCACTGGAGGCCGCGGGCGGCGTCCGGCTGGAACGTCGTGTACAGCGACAGGATGGCCGCGTCGAGGGTGAACAGGTCGTCGGCCGCCGGGTCGGTCAGCGAACGGGCGCCCCACAGGCCCAGCTGCAGCAGGATCTGGTCGAGGTCGTTGCCGTACTCGGTGAGTTCGTAGACCACCCCGGCGTCGAGCTGCGAGAGCACCCGGCGCTGGACGACGCCGTGCCGTTCGAGCTCGTTGAGCCGGGTCGACAGGATG
Source organism: Amycolatopsis sp. WAC 01375 (assembly GCF_003947325.1). NCBI lineage: Bacteria > Bacillati > Actinomycetota > Actinomycetes > Pseudonocardiales > Pseudonocardiaceae > Amycolatopsis > Amycolatopsis sp. WAC 01375. The sequence goes on along the minus strand of NZ_QHHW01000032.1, from coordinate 260,830 downwards.
CTCGTCGGGATCTTCGGCAGGCCGTGCTGCAGCTCGTCGAAACGCTTCGGGCCGAGCACCAGGTCGCGGATCACGAGCAGGGACCAGCGTTCCCCGATGATCTCGAGCGCGCGGGCGAGGCCGCAGAACTGGCCGTAGGTGCGAGCGGTCATGCTTGACTCCTCAACTTCCTTGATCTGGTGACGGGGTGGTGCTCGTTCAGCGGACGGGGTGTCCCTCGGAAAGCAGTTCGCGGTGCAGCTCTCGCAGTTCGGCGCAGGGTTTCACCCCCAGTTCGTCCTCGAGCCTGGTCCGCAGCCACTCGAACGTCGCGAGCGCGTCGCTCCGCCTCCCGCTGAGGCCGAGCGCGCGGATCAGCTGGGCGTGCAGGGTTTCGTCGAACGGGTCGGCGGTGGTGAGCGACCGCAGCACGCCGAGCATCTCCCGGTGCTTGCCGGCGCGGATCTCGGCCTCGATCCACAGGTCGCGGGCGTTGCGCCGATGCTCGAGGAGATAGACCGTGTAGGCGGCCAAGGTCGGTCCACAGTGGATGTTCGCCAGCGGGGGACCGGACCACAGGTCCAGCGCGGTACGGAACGCGTGCGCGGCCGCCGCGTTGTCGCCTTCGTCCAGCAGGTCGCGGCCGAGGCGGTGAAGCCGGTGGAACTCCGACACGTCGACCACGCCCGCGTCGATGTCGAGCCGGTACCCGGGTGAGCTGGTGACCAGCAGTCCCCCGGTGCCGTCCGGGTCGAGATGGCGGCGGAGGTGGTGGACGTAGGTGTGCAGGGTCCGGCGGACACTGCGCGGCGGCGTGTCGTTCCACAGCTCGTGGACCAGCGAGTCGACGTGGACCGTCTTGCCGGGACGGATGAGCAGCATCGCCAGCAGTTGCAGGAGTTTCGGCGTGCTCGGCGCGCGGTCGACACCGCCGATGTGCAGCTCGAGCGGCCCCAGAACCCTGGCCGTGTCACCTTCTCCGATGGTCATCGCGTGCATCCCTGCCCCTCCGGCGGAATCCCCCTCAATGACGGTGACAGAGGCGGAACCTTCGGAACAGTGCCGGAAACACCCGGCGGCCGGTGATTTCTTCGTTGCCCCGTATGTGATCGTCACGACCTGGAGCGGAGAACCGGTTGTGGCAAAAGAGAAGACGCGGAATGGGTCAGAGCCAGTCGGAATCGGTGGCGATGCGGATGGCGTCCACCCGGTTGCGGGCGTTGAGTTTCGTGACCACCGTGGCGAGGTAGTTCCGCACGGTTCCCGGTGACAGGAACAGCTCCGCCGCGATGTCGGCGACCGTGCGCCCGTTCGCGGCGAGGCGGAGGATCTCGGCTTCGCGCGGGGTCAGCGGGCAATCCTCGGTTTCCCAGGCGGACAGCGCGAGTTCACTGTCGATGACGCGGCGGCCGATGGCGACCGAGCGGACGGCGTTGGCGAGCTTGTCGGCGGGCGCGTCCTTGAGCAGGAACCCGTTCACCTTCGCGTCGAGCGCGCGGCGCACGGTGCCCGGGCGGCCGAGCGAGGTGAGGATCAGCGTGCGGACGCTCGGAAGCTGCTGATAGAGCTCGGAAGCGGCGGCGAGCCCGTCCTTGGCGGGCAGGTCTATGTCGATGATCGCGACGTCCGGCAGATACTCCGCGGCCATCGGAAGGATCTTGTCGCCCGAGCAGACCTCCGCGACCACCTCGATGTCCTGTTCGAGGTTCAGCAGAGCGACCAAGGCGCCGCGGACCATGTGCATATCCTCGGCCAATAGGACTCGGATCACTCCGACCTCCTCTTCCCCAGAAACGCGCTAACTCTCAGTGTACATAGCAAACCCGGAAGAGTGAATCGGAATCGCACGATACAAGGTTGCGGTTTTTTCGGCGGCCTGCTCGGCCACTCGGAACCCTGGTGAGCTGCGACGATGGCATGGCTTCGACCACACTGAAACTGAGAGCGGTCGATTACTCGCTGTTAGGTGAGAAGACGGTAAAACTATTGCCATAAGTGGTTTTCATTGCCTGTTGAGTACGTTCCATTACGGTGAATTCGTCCGGCGAACGGGTGAATTCGACGTCTTTCGAAGACGGGGATGGACTGTTCGGCGGTACCGGGGCGCCGACCTCGATCGGCCGTCGAGCGGACGGCGAGCACGGCGTGGTCTCCTCGGCACGAGCCGAGTTCGCGCGAAGCCGACACTATCCACAAAGGACGTAAGTGATGAGCTCATTGCTGGGTGCCCTGCGCAAGGTCATGTTCGCGCCTTCGCTGGCTTCGGTCGGCTTCGAGGGGCGAGGCTTCGGGGTATCGCCGACGCCGGCGACCGCCCGTCTGGAGTCGATCCCGCAGTCGGTGGTGTGCGGCTTCGAGTGGGGTATCGACGCGCCGGCGCTGTGGGAGGCCGAGCGGCGGCTGGACATGGTCGAGCCGGAGCTGCGCGGGTTCGCCTACGAGGGCGCGGCGATGGCGTTCACCATCCTCGACGTCATGCCCGGCGGCCGGACGGACCGCACGGCCGAACTGATGAGCGGCCCCGGCCTCCCGCACGTGTTCCTGACCTACATCGGCATCGGGTTCGCGATGGCCCGGCTGCCCCGCCCGCTGTGGAAGAAGGTGCTGCCGGAACTGGACGGCGTCCCGTTCCACCCGACGATGAGCTGGCTGGCCGTCGACGGCTACGCCTTCGATCGCGCCTACTTCGACACGCGCAAGTGGGTCGACCGGCAGTTCGTCCCCAAGCCGTACCCGTGGGCGGGCGCCCCCGGGTACTTCCCGCGCGCCTGCGACCAGGGCATCGGGCGGGCGCTGTGGTTCATCAACGGTGGCGACCCGGTGAAGGTCGCCGCGGCGGTGAACCGCTTCCCCGCCGGACGCCGTCCGGACCTGTGGAGCGGGGTCGGGCTGGCTGCGACCTTCGCGGGCGGCTGCGACCGGCCGGGGCTGGTGAGACTGCGTGAGTCGGCGGGGGAGCATCAGGACGAACTCGGCCTCGGTGTCGTGTTCGCGGTGAAGGCGAGGACGTTCTCGTCGTTCGTCCCGCCGCACACCCGCCGCGCCGCGCGGGCGCTCGCCGGGCTGAGCATCGAGGAGGCCGTCGACCTGGCCGACTCGACCGAGGTCACCGCGGACGCCGCGGACGGGACGCCCGCCTATGAACTGTGGCGGCAGAACATCCGGGACGGGCTGGCCCCGGCGGCGGGCCGCCTGTCCGCCTGAGGTGCCGCAGATGTCAGGAAAGGGTCGTTCGAGACGTTTTTCGTCCTGAACGACCCTTTCCTGAGATCCGGGAGAGGATCAGGCCGCGCGCTTGAACGGCTCCGGCCGGTGCCGCAGGTCGGGCAGCGCGAGCAGGACCGGCGGGTCGAACAGGCGCTTGGGGCGCATCCGCAGATCCGCCAGCCGCGCGGAGACGCCCGGTTCGACGGTGATCGGGCCGTGGTGCCCGGTGTACCCGGTGCCGCGGCGCATGGGCGGCCCGGTCACGCAGTGCGCGACGAGGTGCCAGGTGCCTTCCGGGACATCGGTCAGCTGATAGGGGCCGGGGGCGTCGATGACCGTGTAACGCACGGGCGCGCCCTCGGGGATGCGCGTCGGGAAGAGGCCGACGAAGACGAGGCCGGGCGAGATCTCCGGCGGCGCCGACACGAAACCTCGGACGACGGCCCGCTTCGCGCCCGGACGGGGATCGCCCGCGAGGTGGCGCTGGAACCCGCCCTGCCGTCGGTACGCGGACGGGGAGAGGCCGACCCGGCTGCTGAACCGCGTGCTGAAGGTGCCGACACTGTTGTAGCCCACCTGGCGGCTGATGTCGGCGACTGTGATCGAGGTCGTCAACAGCAGGCTCTTGGCCTCGTCGAGCCGCAGCGCGGACAGGAACCGGCCTGGCGAGACGCCGGTGGCCTGCTGGAACACCCTGGTGAAATGGAATTTGCTGAACGTCGCCGCACGGGCGATGTCATCGATAGTGAGCTCTTCGCCCAGTTTCTCGTTCATGGCCCCAATGGCTCGCTCCACGGCTCGCCGGACAGTCTCATCCATTGTACCGCCCTTTCGCTCGAGGAATTCTGGTCTGCTTTGCGGTTTCGACACTAGTGTTCGCCGCCGCTTCTCCTGAAGTGCTTGATTCACCGCCGGATATGGATTCATGTGTGCGCCGACGTGAAAATTTCACAGTGTCCCGGACATGCGAAAACCACGGTCCGGCGGTGCTGGGCACACTGGATCTCCCCGGCCGATGGCCGCAGAATTCCTGGTAGCGCATTCACGCCGGAACTTCCCCGGCCGTGTTGGCGCGGTCCGAAGAACGTATTCCCGCGGCAACACAGAACCGGCCCTTGACCGCGTCCCCCCGCGGCGGTCAAGGGCCGGTTTCCATTTCGCGGAACGTGTGTGTGAGGATAGTATCGGCGGCTCGGGGCGGGAAGCGGCGAAAGGCAGATGGGGTCGATGATCAAGGTCCTGGTGGCCGAGGACATGCACATTGTCCGTGGAGCCCTGGTCGCGCTGCTCGGTTTGGAACCCGACATCGAGGTCGTCGCCGAATGCGCCAGCGGCGACGAGATCCTCCCGCTCGCGCGGTCCGCGAATCCCGACATCGCGCTCATCGACATCGACCTGCCCGGCAAGGACGGGCTCACCGCCGCCGCTGAACTGCACGAACAACTGCCCGGCGTGCGCACGCTGATCCTCACCTCGCTCGGCAGCCCGGGAACCCTTCGGCGGGCCCTGGCCGCGAAGGTCAACGGTTTCCTGCGCAAGGACGCGCCCGCCGACAGGCTCGCGAACGCGATCCGCGGAGTCGCCGCCGGGCGGCGCGTCGTCGACGGCGATCTGGCGCTCGCCGCCTGGGACAGCGAGGAATGCCCGCTCACCGCCCGCGAGATCGAGGTGCTCCGGCTCGCGTCGGTCGGCTCCGACCCGACCGAGATCGCGGCCGAGCTGTTCCTGTCCGCCGGCACCGTGCGGAACTACCTGACGACCATCGTGTCGAAGCTCAGCGCCCGCAACCGGGTCGACGCGGTGCGGATCGCCAAGGAGTCCGGCTGGCTGTGACGCCGGTTCGTTTCACCGGGTCGGGACGTTCATCGTCGCGTGGGCGAGCTCCGCGGCGAACTCGCCCGGCGAAGCGGCTTCCGCGAACAACCGGCGCTGCCGGGCAGCGCCGGTCCCGTGTTCGAACACCGAGTCCAACCCCCGCTCGACGTCTTCCTCGTCGCCCGCGGCCCTGAGCGCCGGCCGGACGAAATCGACCAGTTCGCGGAGCAGGTCGCGCTGGTCGGCCTCCCTGCCGGTGAAGACGTCGATGCCCGGCCCGTCGAGGCCCCGGCGCGCGGCGGCCGTCAAAGCCGCGCCGATCCGGGTCCCGCGGGCCCGCGGCGGCCTCGTCGTCACGGCGCAGGTCGCGACCAGTCCGCGTACCAAGGCGGCCAGGAGCACCGCGTCGTCGACGGCAAGGCAGACGTCGGCGATGCGCACCTCGACCGTGGGATGGCGAGGGGAAAGGCGGGCGTAGAAGTACACCCCAGCCGCGTCGAGCGCGTCGCCTCGGCGCAAGGCGTCGCCGATACTCCGGTCGTACGCGGCCGCGCCGGACCATTCGTCCGGCGGTCTCGCCGTCGGCCAGCGGTCCCAGATCGGAAAGCGCCTGCTCGACCACCCGGAGTCGGCGCCGCGCTCCACCGGGGAGTTCACGCTGAGCGCCAGCAACGGGGAGAGCCACGGCCGCAGTCCGGTGAGGATCCGCGCGCCGAGATCCCGCGACGGCAGGCCGACGTGAACATGACAGGCGCACGTTCCCGCCTCGTCGATCAGCTCCGGGAACGCCTGTGCCATCCGCCGGTACCGGGGCTCGGGGGTGAGCGTGTCCCCCCGCAGGTCGCCGGGCGGGATCCCCGCCGCCACCATGAGGCAACCGTCGGCCTCCGCCGCCGTCGCGACGGTCTGCCGCAACCGTGTCAGCTCCGAGCGCACCTCGTCCAGACCGCGGCAGACGCCGGTCGCGGTCTCGATCTGGAACCGCATCAGCTCACCGCTGACGTCCGGCCCGGGAGCGAGACTTGCGAGAAGTTCGGGGGCACGCAACGTGACCGCGCCGTCCACCGGGTCGAGAAGGACGAACTCTTCCTCCACCCCAAGGGTGAAGTCCATGCCGTCGACCGCCATGTCTCTCCGTTTCCGGGGATTTCGCCGGTACCTCCGAATCTCCTCCTTCGAGCGCGGCGGGGAAAGGGCCGGTTTGCTGAACTTCGTTGCGGCGAAAGTGTTTCGTGGTCTCACTGACCGTCTAGGGTTGGCTCATGATCGATCTGTACCCACCTGCCGAGCCTTATGACAAGGGACTGCTCGATGTAGGTGACGGCAATTTCGTCTACTGGGAGACCTGCGGGAACCCGGACGGCAAACCGGCGGTCATGCTGCACGGCGGCCCCGGGCAGGGCCGCACGCCGGGGATGCGGCGGATGTTCGACCCGGCCCGCTACCGCGCGGTGCTGTTCGACCAGCGTGGCTGCGGCCGCAGTACCCCGCACGCGAGCGACCCCGCGACCGACATGCGGCACAACACGACCCACCATCTCGTCGCCGACATGGAACGGCTGCGGGAACACCTGGGTATCGAACGCTGGCTCGTCACCGGCGGTTCGTGGGGTACGACGCTCGCGCTCGCCTACGCCGAACGGTTCCCGGAGCGGGTCACGGAGATCATCGTCAGCGCGATCAGCACGACACGGCCTTCCGAGATCGACTGGCTGTACCACGGCGCCGGCCGGTTCTTCCCCGAAGAATGGGCTCGCTTCCGCGGCGATCTCTCCGGTGACCTCGTCGCGGCCTACGCGCGGCTCATGGAAGATCCCGACCCGCACGTGCGGACCGACGCCGCCCGCTCATGGTGTGCCTGGGAGGACACCGTGCTCTCATTGGAACCCGGCGCGACCGTCCACAATGGTCCGATCGGCGACTGGGAACTGGCCTTCGCGCGCATCGTCACGCACTACTACTCCCACGCCGGCTGGCTGGAACCCGGCGCGCTGATCCGCGACGCCGTCCTGCTGCGGGACATCCCCGGTGTGCTGATCCACGGACGCCGGGACCTGAGCTGCCCGGTGGACACGGCGTGGGAACTCGCCCGCGCCTGGCCCGGCGCGGAGCTGCTGATCGACGACGGCTCCGGGCATCGGTCGAGCGACGTGAAACGGGCCTGGAAACTGGCGGCGCTGGACCGGTTCGCTTCACGAGGATCGGCTTCGGGTAAGTAGGCGGCTTCCTACCGCCTGAGCCGGCTGTCGGTTGCGCCGTCCTTCAGCAGGTAAGGCGGCACACCTCCATGACGATCTTCCAGGTGGGCCAGCGTCCGGGGGATTGTGGCGCCACTGCAACCATCCGTGCGCGCATAGTCCGCGGCGATCGACGCGGCGGGCACTCCCGCGACGCTCAGCGCCGGCGCCACGAGCACCCCCGTCCGGTCTCGCCCGGCGCTGCGGTGCACCGCGATCGGACCCCAGCCGCAGGAAGACGTCCCGTGATCTGGCGTTGGTTGTCGTCGAGCATGGACCGGTGGGCGTCCGGCATGGTGGTGCCTTGTTCCGCCAGCTCGGCGATCAAGGGCGCATTGAGATAAACGGGATCATTCGCGAACGGGCTGGGCTCCCGCGCGGTCTCTCGCGCCCACCGGAGGTCCAGGATGCGACCGATCCCCGCCGCGCGAACCGCCGCTATCCCACCGGCGGTCAACCGATTGTGGCTGTCCGACCGGAGAAGCTCACCGAAACGGATCCGTCGGCCGTCGGCTGAGGGGAGCCCGCCTACGTCACGGCCGTTGAGGCAGCCTTCCCAATCCAGCTTCATCGAGCGACTCCCAAGGTGAACTGTTCCAAGGCCGGGTGATCACGAGCTTAAAGCGGCGGGCGCAGGTGGCGTGGTCGCGGGCGGGTCGGTGACGTACCCGGCCGGGGATGCTGTGGAAGGTGCTCCCAATGTGGCATTGGGGACGGTGAGTGTCCCCAATGCCGCATTGGGGGCACTGTGGTTTTGGGTCACCGTGGGCGCGCGAGGTTGGGTCGCCACATTGGAAGCGTCACGGTTTAGGCGCGTTTTCCTTATCTCCCAGGGGCTGGGGCGGCTTGGGGGTGGGTGTTCTCGCCGCCGTGGGTGTGTGGACGGCTTGGTGGGTGGTCGGCCTAGATCCTGAGGTGCATGGTGTTCCTCCGTGGTGTTCCGGTGGGGTCGAGGTAGGCGGGCGGGGTGAATTCGGGTAGTCCGTCTTGGGCGATGTGGACTTTCCATTTGCTGTGGTGGATGAGCCGGTGATGCCGGGTGCAGAGCAGTACGAGGTTGTCGATTTTGGTGTCGCCGTGGTGTCGCCAGAAGACGATGTGGTGGGCGGTGCAGCGGGGGACGGGCATGTCGCAGCCGGGGAAGGCGCAGCCGCCGTCTCGGAGGGTGAGTGCGTATTTCTGGGCGAGCGACACGGTCCGTTTCGACCGCCCTATGTCGAGGGGTTCGCCTGCGGTGCCGAGGACACCTGGTCGCACACGAGCATCACACGCGAGGATGCGGGCGTCGGTGGCGCTGATGGGTCCCACCAGATCCAGGTGTGCCTCACCGATGTCGCGGATGAGGTCGTCGTAGGACATGGTGACCAAAATGTGGGTCGCCTCGCCCGCCTGGCCGGGGAGGTTGCGGCTGGTGGTTTTCAACCGGACGTAGTCGGTGAAGGCATCGCCGTAGCGTTCGTCCTGGGTGCGGGAGTCCCGTATGCCGTCGGTGGCTTTGTGGGGTTTGGCCATGGGATCCAAATCGGATTTGAGGCGGGCGTAGGTTTCGAGGTCGAGGGTGGCTTTCAGGCCGAGGGTGCCGTCGCGGTGTTTGATGAACCGCATCTCCGGGCGGGTGTCTTGGGGGTCTTCGTTGCGGGGTTCTTTGCCATCGGGGTCGAGTTTGTCCAGCAGGCGCCGTCCGGCGCGGGCGATCTGCCGAGGCCCGGCATGGCGAGCCAGGTCGACGAGGATCTTTTCCCCGGCTCGGGTGTCTTCGTCGGGGACGGTGGAGGGGATGCGGGCGAGGGTGCGGATGATGGCGTCGATCTGGGAGCCGCCGATCGCGCCTTCGGCGGCGGCTGCGGCTGTCAGCGGCGCGAGGGGTGGCTCGGAGTCTCCGCCGATAGCCGGGCCGGGATGCAGGGCCAAGACGCGGTTCGCGCGGGCACTGGCTTCCTTGTCCGTCACGTGGAAGTCCTCGAAGATCAGCGCCGCCAACGTCGAATGACCCGAACACCCGCGCACTCCACGGGAATTGATTTCCGCGAGGATCGCGTTCTGTTCCGCATCGGCTCGTCGTTTGATGATTTCGAGTTCTTGTTTGCGGGCGTGCAGCGTCGCGGTGTCGACGCGCCACCACTCGGTGGGTGTCGTCGGGGGTGCGTCGTTGCTGGCCACGACCCTCACGCTACACATAATCGAACAGGCGTGCGAGCCCTAATGGCCTAGCGTGGAAAAGAATCCGAAATGCACGCGCAGAGAAAGCAGCGAAGCGCGCGAAGCAGAGAAAGCAGCGAAGTAGAGAAAGTCGTGAAGCAGCGAAAGCGGCGAAGCGTTCTTAAACACGCGAAGCGCACCGCAATTAGGTGACTAATTGCGGCAAATTCGCACCACGTCACCACTTCAAGGCGGCAGCGCCACCCAAGCGTCCCGAAGAAACCCTTGGAGGGCACTGCCGCCCAAAAGACCACGAACCCGCGACCCGGAACACCAGGACTCAAGCCGCCCGGTGGATGACGATGTCGTCGAGGCGAGTGCGGGCGTAGACCTTGACCCCGCCCTGTCCGCCGTCCGTGGCGATGGAGTTGCGCACGGATCCCTTGGTGCTCTTGGCATCCACCGACGCGGTGTCTCCTTCGATCCCGACCTCGATGCCGCCGGACGCGTTCAACAGCTCGGCCTTGCCACGCGACAGCCTGCCTACGCGGATCGGGCAGTTGGCGGCCTGTGCGGCGACGTTACCGTCGGCGCGGTCGATGTCGAAACTCCCGCTCGAACCGGAGAGGTCGACGTCGGACCGGGCGTGCCCGATCCAGACCTTCCCGGTCGCGCCCTCGTATCGGACGGTGCCCTCGACCTCGCCGATCCGTACTCCGGCCGAGCCGCCGTCGACGTCCACGGTGCCGGCGACGTGCCCGATCGCGATCTCGCCCGCCGCCAGGTTGCCGCGCACCGACGCGACGCGGTCGATCTGAATCCGGCCTGACGACACCTCCAGTGCGCACTCGCCGAACCGGCCTTCGGCGGTCACGTCCGACCAAGCCGTGTTGAGGACCAGCTGGGAACCGGTGGGCACCTCGATGGTGATCGCGACCGAACCGTTCTTGCCGCCCGCCTTCTTCGTCTCGATCGACAGCTTGCCGCCGTCGAAGCCGACCTTGGTGTTCTCGGCGACCTTCACGTCCGACTTGCTCGCGGCGTCGATCGGCTCGACGAGCACGACCGTGTCCGGACGTTCGCTCGCGGTGACGCGGACCCGGGCGCCCGCGGTGGTCAGCGTGGCGGTGATCGGTGCCGGTGTTGGGAAGACAGACATGAGAGGAACTCCTCGGTCGCGGTGATCTTTCGTTGTGAGAGCAACGATCGCCGACCGTGCTGACACGGGACCGCCACGACGCTGACATGCCGGGGACACGACGCCGGAACAGGTCAGGACGCTCCCGTCCTCGTGGAGTGGCCGAACATCGGTGTGGATGGAAGGGCGACGCGATGTCCGTCGACATGGAACGTGACTGGGGTGAGTTCCGGCCGGAAGGAGGGCCATTCCGGCCAGGCGATCCTCGATCGCTACGACAAGTTCGAGCGGGCCGGGGTCATCCGGCCGACGTGAGCCACTACGACGGCAGTACGACGTCGTCGGGGGTCTTGTCCGCGCGCAGCCCTCGCCAGGTCGTGTGCCGCAGGCGGCCGTCCGGGGTCCAGTTCCGGTGCACGACCTCCCCGACGAGTTCCGGCTCCACCCACCGCGCCCGCCGCGCCCGGTCACGCGGGACTTCCGAAGCGAAAGGAGGTGTCTTCCGTGCCAGTGGCGCGAGCCTGGCATGCAGGTCTTCGAGGGCCTTGTCGCTGAACCCGGTGCCGACATCGCCGATGTACCGCAGATCGCCGGACTCGTCGTGCGCGCCCAGCAACAGGGCGCCGAGAGTGCCCGAACGCCGCCCTTCGCCGGCGCGCCAGCCACCGATGACGACCTCTTGGGTGTGCCACAGCGCCCGTTTGAACCATTGCCGCGTCCGCTTGCCGGGGTAGTACCGGCTGTCGAGCTTCTTCGCTATCAGCCCTTCGAGCCCGTGCTCCCGGGCGACCTCGAGCAGCCGATCGGGAGAGATGTCGCTGTCGGTGTACCCCGGTGGGATGACGATGCGGCCGCCGCCGCCCAGGGACGTCAGCAGCTCGCGGCGGGCGGCGTAGGGCTCGTCGAGCAGGAGGTCGCCGTCGAGGAACAGCACGTCGAAGGCGAAGAAGTGCACGGGGCTGCGCTCCAGCAGCGACGCGTCCGGCGTGCGCAGATGCCGTGTTTGCAGCAGCGGGAAGCTCGGCCGCCCCTCGTCGTCGAGGACGACGATCTCGCCGTCGAGGACGGCTTCGCGGCCATCGAGCGCTTCGCCGGTCACGTCCGGGTACGTCGCCGTCGTGTCGAGGCCGCGCCGGCTGGTCAAGCGCGTCTCGCCGTCGCGGGCGATCCGCAGACAGCAGCGGTAGCCGTCCCATTTGTACTCGTACCCCCACCCGCCGGTGGGCAGGTCGCCGTCGGTCGCCAGCATCGGGGCGATCGCATCCGGCACGGTGGTCATACCTCACGGTACCGTCGAGGGGTGCCTGAGGAGCGGATAACGGTCGAGGTCGAGGGACGGCGGCTGGCGCTGTCCAATCTGGACAAGGTGCTCTACCCGTCGCACGGTTTCACCAAACGGGAGGTTCTCGACTACTACCGCAGGATCGCCCCCGTGCTGCTTCCGCATCTGCGCGATCGCGCCGCCACGTTCCGCCGGTTTCCCGACGGTGTCGACGGAGAACCGTTCTACGAGAAGAACGTTTCCCGGCACGCGCCCGATTGGGTGCGCACCGCGCGGCTCACCAACCGGGGCCGTCGCGGCGGGGAGGAGACACTCGATTACCCCGTCGTCGGCGACCTGCCGACGTTGATGTGGGCCGCCAATCTCGCCGCGCTGGAACTGCATGTTCCACAGTGGACGGTCGGTCCGCGCGGCGCGCGGAAATCACCCGATCTGCTCGTCTTCGACCTCGATCCAGGCCCGCCCGCCGACGTCGTCGACTGCTGCCGGGTGGCCGAGACGCTCAGCGACCTGCTCACCGGAGACGGTCTCACCGTGTACGCGAAGACCAGCGGCAACAAGGGAATGCAGTTGTACTGCCCGGTGCGCACCCGGTCGGACGAACGCACCTCCTCCTACGCCAAGGCGGTCGCGGAGGAGCTCGCGCGCCGGTCACCGGAATCCGTGGTCGCGCGGATGACGAAGGCGATCCGCCCCGGCCGCGTGTTCATCGACTGGAGCCAGAACAACACCGCCAAGACCACCATCGCGCCGTACTCGCTGCGGGGCCGCGCCATCCCGACCGTCTCCACGCCCGTGACCTGGGAAGAGGTCGAATCCTGCCGCAAGGCCGCCGACCTGCTGTTCACCGCCGACCAGGTGATCGAACGCGTCGAGGAGATGGGTGACCTGTTCGGCGACATCACCGAGCACCGCGCGGCCGTCCCCGCCCGGTGACCGATGCTGCGAGCCGTGGCGCAGGGCAGGGCCGAGATCACCGTCAGCCTGGAGCCGGATCTCTACGTCGACGGCCTGCCGTGCAGTGACCAGAACACGGCCCACCGCCTCGCCAACGCCGGGCTGATCCGGACGGCCGCGTGAAGGCGTTCCGGGCAACCGGGTGGCCGCCGAGTTGTCCGAAACCGGACAGGATCTGCTGGAGCGCTTGGTGTCCGCCGCCTGGCGCGGAGCAACCCGGAAAGACCACTGTGGACTCCGACCCGTTCCGCATACGATCGGCGGAGCGGGTGCGCGGGGGTGCGCGCCCACCGGGCTGGTGCCTCCGGGGCCGGTGAGGATGTGGCTGTTGACCGGGTATCACACACTGGCCGAGACCGAGAACGCCGTGCGGGCCAAACTGGGCGGGATCCCGCTGTTGTGGGAGCGGATGGAGGCGGTCGCCAACCTCCATCGCGCCGCGACGGCGGTGCGGCTGCACTTCGAGAACTCGGTCCTCCGCAACGCGGGCCTCACCTGGACCGCGTTCGTGGTGCTCTGGGTGGTGTGGATCTTCGGCGAGAAGGAGACCAGGCACGTCGCCGCCGAGTCCGGGATCACCAAGGGGACGCTCACCGGCGTGATGAAGACCCTGGAGGCGCACGGCCTGGTCACCCGGCGCAAACATCCGGTCGACGGACGTTTGGTGTTGCTCGCGCTGACGCCCGAGGGGGAGCGGCTGATGCGGGAGCTCTTCCCCGAGTTCAACCAGGAGGAAGCGTTCGTCACCGATCGGCTCAGCCCCGCGGAATGCACCGAGCTGGCCGCTTCGCTGCGCGAGATCGTCAGGCAGCTGGAGGAGAAGGGCGAGGAGCGGCGTCAGGCGGCGGCCCGGGGCGACTGACCCCTACCGAAGACGGTTGCGCGAGACCTCCGGAGACTCCTACGTTTTTTGGAGCCGAACGAAGCGAAGGGCGCGCTTGATGGACTTCCGGTACTGGCTCGGTCAGGCGTTGACGTCGAACGAGGCGTGGGGGGAGACGTTCGCCCCCTTCCGGCCGCATCCGTCGCTGGAGATCTCCGACGGGCTGTTCGAGGCCGCGTTCGAAGAACTCACCGAGCGGCTGAAGCACAACTACCCGTTCTTCCACCCGTCCTACGCCGGTCAGATGCTGAAACCGCCGCATCCGGCCGCGGTGGTCGGCTACCTGACCGCGATGCTCGTCAACCCCAACAACCACGCGCTCGACGGCGGCCCCGCGACCGCCGAGATGGAGCGTGAGGTCGTCCGGCAGCTGGCCACGATGTTCGGCTACCCGGAGCACCTCGGGCATCTGACCACCAGCGGCACGGTGGCGAACCTCGAGGCACTGTTCGTCGCGCGGGAAACGCATCCGGGCAAGGGGATCGCGTACAGCGCCGAGGCGCATTACACGCACGGCCGGATGTGCGGCGTACTCGGCGTCGAGGGGCATACGGTGCCCGTCGACGCCCGGGGCGCGATGGATCTCGAGGCGCTCGAAGAACTGTTGCGCACCGGGAAGATCGGCACCGTGGTGCTCACCGCCGGCACGACCGCGCTCGGCACGGTGGACCCGGTCCACGAGGCGCTGGCGCTGCGCGAACGGTACGGCGTCCGGGTGCACGTCGACGCCGCCTACGGTGGGTTCTTCCGGCTTCTGTCCGGTTTGGACGGTCCGGAAGGGCTGCCCGAGGCCCCTTGGCTCGCCATCGCCGAGGCGGACTCGATCGTCATCGACCCGCACAAACACGGCCTCCAGCCCTATGGCTGCGGCGCGGTGCTGTTCAAGGACCCCGCGGCGGGCCGGTTCTACCTGCACGATTCGCCGTACACCTACTTCACCTCGGAAGACCTGCACCTCGGCGAGATCAGTCTCGAATGCTCCCGCGCGGGTGCCGCGGCCGCCGCGCTGTGGCTCACCTTCCGGGTGCTGCCGCCCACCCCCGACGGCCTTGGCCGGGTGCTCGCGGCCGGTCGCCGCGCGGCGCTGCGGTGGGCGAAACTGCTGGAGGACTCCGAGCGGTTCGACCTGTACCAGCGACCGGAACTCGACATCGTCACCTACTTCCCCCGCACGGACCCGTTTTCGCTGTCGAAGATCGACCAGGAGAGCGCGCGGATACTGCGCAACGGCATGGCCGCGGCGAGGGAACCGGTGTTCCTCAGCACGCTCCGGGTGAGCGAGCCGCAGTTCGGTCTGCGTCACACCGGGGCCGACGCGGATGCGGACGGCGCGAGGATCCTGCGTAGCGTGCTGATGAAGCCCGAAAGCGAGGACCACGTCGACCGGCTCCACGAGCGGCTGGAAGAGTTGTCCCGCGGTTGAGCTTCTCAGTACGCCGCAGACGAATGGATCCGCCATGCCCGAACCAGGTCCCGCCGAACCCGTGACCGCGATCGAGACCCGGTCGCTCGGCACCGGTTTCCGGCGGCGCCACGTCACCATGCTGGCCATCAGCGGGGCCATCGGCGCCGGGTTGTTCGTCGGCACCGGCGCGGGGATCAAGACCGCGGGCCCCGGCATCCTGCTGTCCTATGTGGTCGCGGGCCTGCTCATGGTGCTGGTCATGCGCATGCTGGGCGAGATGGCCGCCGCCGAGCCGAGCAGTGGTTCGTTCTCGGTGTACGCGGAGAAGGCGCTCGGGCGCTGGGCCGGGTTCACCGTCGGCTGGCTGTACTGGTCGCTGCTGGTGGTCGTGGTCGCCGCCGAGGCCACCGCGGCGGCGGGGATCGCGAACGGGCTGCTGCCGGTGATTCCACAGTGGACCTGGGTGCTGCTGTTCATGGCGGTGCTGACCGTGGTGAACCTGTTCGCGGTGCGCTCGTTCGGGGAATTCGAGTTCTGGTTCGGCGCGATCAAGGTGACCGCCGTGGTCGGTTTCCTGGTACTCGGCACACTGGCGGTGTTCGGGGTCCTGCCGGGGACCTCACCGGTCGGGCTGGACAATCTCACCGGGCACGGCGGTTTCCTGCCCAACGGCCTCCAAGGGGTGCTGACCGGTCTGCTCGCGGTCGCGTTCTCCTTCGGTGGCATGGAGCTGGTCACCATCGCCGCGGCGGAGTCCGACGACCCGGCGGACTCGATCCGCCGCACCACGCGCACGGTCATCGTCCGCCTGCTGCTGTTCTACATCGGTTCCGTGGCGCTGATGGTGTTGTTGCTGCCGTGGGAGTCCGCCTCGGCGAACACCAGCCCGTTCGTGACCATCCTGGAGCAGATCGGGGTGCCGTCGGCGGCGCTGCTGATGAGTTTCGTGGTGCTGACCTCGCTGCTTTCGGCGCTGAACGCGAACCTCTACGGCGCCTCGCGGATGGTGTTCTCCCTTGCCGACCGCGGTGAAGCGCCGCGCGCGATGCTCAAGCTGTCGGGAGCGGGCGTCCCCCGGACCGCGGTGCTGGCGTCGGTGGCCTTCGGTTTCGTGGCCGTACTGCTGAACTTCCTCGCCCCCGAACACGTGCTGCCGTTCCTGCTGAACGCCATCGGCGCCAACATCCTGCTGGTGTGGATCTTCATCGCGATCTCGCAGCTCAGGCTGCGCCGGGCCGCCGACCGTGACGGCACGGCCGCGGAGCTGCCGGTGCGGATGTGGGGTTTCCCGTGGCTCAGCTGGATCGCGCTGATCGCGATGGCGGGCGTGCTCATTCTCATGTGGACGGACGCCGACGCGAGGACACAGCTGTTCACCAGCGGTGCGGTGGCCGTGCTGATCGTGGTGATCGGCCTGCTCAGGCGACATCCGCGACGCTGAACAGCTCGCGCTCCACGCGGCTGAGGGCGAGCCGGACCGCGCCGAGCGCCACCGAATCTTCGCCCAGTGTCGACGTCTCGACGCGTACCGGGAACAGGCACAGCCGGGCCAGTTCGGCACGCAGCGGCGTCATCAGCGGGTTTCCGGTGCCGCCGATCACCACCAATTGCGGGTCGACGGCGAGGACGGTCGCGGCGACGAGTTCGACGAACCCACCGGTCCGCCGCAGTGCGCCGATCTCGCCCGCCGCGCCGTGGTGGCCGGCGTGCAGCTTCCCGCCGAGCAACAGGCCCAGTGAGACGGTGCGCCCGGCGTGCACGTAGACGACGTCGTCGAGGCCGTGCGCGGCGCCGCGCCAGTGTTCGGCCAGTGTCGAGAGCTTGGTGTCGTTCCCGGCCAGCACCGGGCATCCGCCGCCGAACTCCGCGGGAAGGTCGACACCGGTCCAGCCGGGAAGGCGGTCGTCGCGGACGACCTTGCCGCCGGACACCACGCCGGTGGTGCCGACGCCGAGCAGCCGCACGTTGACGCGGCCTTCGACGGCCGTGCCGAGCACCCGGCGCGCGGCACCGAGCCGGTCGGAGGCGGCCATTTCCGGGGTGAGGCCGGTCTTCGCCCGCCCGACGACCTCGCCCCGCAGGTCGGCGACCAGGCACAACGCCTGGTGCGGGCCGACTTCGAGGCCGGCGACGTGGCCGGCCTCGGGCCGGAAGCGGTAGCGCTTGGCGGGTCTGCCGACCGGTCGCGGCGCGTCGGGGGAGAGCGGCACCTCCTCGACCAGGCCCTGTTCACCGAGGTCGGCGGCGATCTCCTCGACCGTCGGCCGGGAGACCTCGCTCGCCTTGACCAGGTCCGCGAGGGTGAGTTCCTCGGCCGCGTACAGCGCCCGCAGGACGGCGATGGCGTTCAGCCGCCGCAGCAGTGACGGATCCCCTCGCGACAGTCTGGCCATGCGGCTCCCTAAACGGTGACGCGTTTGTCGTACTGGGCGCGCGCGAGGGCGATCTCGCTCTGGTGGTCTTCGGTCCAGGTGACCAGCGACTGGATGGTCTTGTGCAGCGTCATCCCCAGCGGCGTCAGCGCGTACTCGACGCGGGGCGGCACCACCGGATAGACGGTCCGGTTCACCAGCCCGTCGCGTTCGAGATGACGCAGCGTGGTGGTGAGCATGCGCTGGCTGATGCCGTCGATCTTGTACTTGAGCTCGGTGAACCGCAGCGTGTTCCGGTCGAGCAGCGCGATGACCAGGAGCGACCACTTGTCCGCCACCCTGTCCAGGATCTGGCGGACCTCGCAGTCCTCGCGCGTGTCCCACTGGAAGGCCTCGTAGTCCTCCTCGGTGAGTTCACAACGACTAGGTGAGTTCAAAGTGCCTTCTTCCATGGTCATCGATAGTGACGGAAGATCCCCTTGGTTACAAGAGGGAACCGACCGGCTGATGAGTAACCGTCGGTTCCCGTTCACTGAGGGAGAAGACCTTGACCAACTCGCAAACGCCGTCGCGCGCCGCCGACCGGATGGGCGGCCGGGCCTGGGGCGTGCTCATAGTGCTGTGCGGCGCCATCTTCCTGGAGGGCATCGACGTCGCGATGCTGAACGTGGCGCTGCCGTCCATCCGGGCCGAACTCGGCCTGTCGACGGCGACGCTGAGCGGCGTGGTGAGCACCTACGTGCTCGGCTACGGCGGGTTCATGCTGCTGGGCGGGCGCGCCGCCGATCTGTACGGCCGCCGTCGCATGTTCCTCGGCTGGCTGGTGGTGTTCCTCGTCTTCTCCGGGCTGGGCGGGTTCGCCACCGAGGGCTGGATGCTGCTGCTCGCCCGGTTCGTCACCGGTGTCGCCGCGGCCTTCATGACCCCGGCAGGCCTCTCGATCATCACGACGAGCTTCGAAGAGGGCCCGAAACGCAACAAAGCGCTGCTGTTCTACGCCGGTACCGGGGCGGGTGGCTTCTCGCTCGGCCTGGTCATCGGCGGCCTGCTGGCCAGGATCGACTGGCGCTGGGTGTTCTTCACTCCGGTGATCCTGTCCGCCGTCATCCTGGTCGCCGCGCTCTGGCTCATCAAGGAACCCGCGCGGCAGGAGCGCGGGCCCCGTCGCCTGGACTTCGCCGGAGCGCTCACCGTGACCATGGCGATGCTGCTGATCGCCTACGCGGTGGTCCGGTTGGAGCACCCCGCGCAAGGCTGGGGCTGGACCGTGGCGTCCTTAGCCGGGGGAGTGGCCGCGCTCGTCACCTTCGTGGCCGTCGAACGGCGCTCTCCCGCGCCGCTGGTGCGCCTGGGCATCCTGAGGTCGGGACCGCTGGTGCGGGCGAACGTCAGCGCCTTGCTCTTCGCGGGTTCGTTCTTCGGGTTCCAGTTCCTGGTCACGCTGTACCTGCAGGAACTCCGGGGCTGGTCGACGCTGGAGACGAGCCTGGCGCTGCTGGCCGTCGGGATCGACGCGATCCTGGCACCGACGCTGACCCCTCGCCTGGTGGCGAGGTTCGGCAACACGCGGCTGATCTTCGGCGGTTTCGTGCTCGCGGCCGTGGCGTACGCGCTCTTCCTGCCGTTGGGCCTGGACTGGACGTACGCGGCGATGTTCCCGTCGATGATCATCCTGGGCCTCGGGTTCGCCCTCGCCTACGGTCCGCTGACGATCGTCGCCACCGACGGGATCGCCGAGGACGAACAGGGACTCGCCGGCGGTCTGCTGTACACGGCGTTCCAGTTCGGCGCGGCGCTCGGGCTGTCCGCGGTGACCGCCGTCAACGTCGCCGCCCTCGGTGACGGGTCGCGAGAGGCCGCGCTCGGCGGCTTCCGCGCGGCGCTGGTCGTGCCGCTGGTGATGGCCGTCCTCGCCGCGATCGTCATCGCGTCCGGCCGTCAGCGCGTTTCGGCGAAGGCGGCCAGATTGGCGAGCGAAGAGGCGATCCCGGTCTCGTGATCCGCCTGGCCGATGCCGGACGGGACGTCCGTCGCGGTGACGGTCACTTCGGTGCCGTCACCTGCGGCGGCCAGCTCCCAGGTCATCGTCATGGTGCCGGCGAACGCCGAGTCCCCGGACTCGAACACGGCCAGCTGCACCACGCGTTTCGCGGGCACCAGGTCGGCGAACCCGACTTCGACCACGTCCGTCGCGTCCGACGATTTGCCGGGCGCGGCGGACGCGTCGAGGTAGGTGAGGATCATCCGGAAGCCGCCACCCGGCCGCGGATCCCAGCGGTCGATCCGGCCGCGCATGCCTTCGGGCGGCAGCCAGGCCTCCAGCGACTCGCGGTCGAGGAGGGCCTGGTAGACGGTCTCGGGCGAGGCGGCGATCACCCGGCGGCCGCTGTCGATCCTGTCCATCGTCCCGAGTCTAGGACGGCTAAGCTGATCATCGCGGATCACGGCCGCCGGTGGTCCGGGAGGGGTGATCCACATCGAGTACGTCGTCGCCTGGTCCGCCTTCCTCGGCGGCTGGCTCCTCGTCGCCGGGCCCATGTACCAGGGCGCGCTCGAACTCCGCGAGGAGAGCAAGCGGTTCGCCGACCTGCGCCTGCTCGAGGAGATGCCCCGCCCCGACTTCGGACGGCCCGTTTCGCGCTGGTGGTGGTTGCTGCCGCCGGTGGCCATCGCCAAGGAACGGCGACGGCGGCGCAAGGTGCACCGCGAGGTCATGAAGTCGTTCACGACCGAGCAGCGGCGCACCATGGCCACCTTCGCCAACAAGGCCCGCGGCTGGTTCATCGTGACAGGGGGCGCCTTCTTCATCGCCCTCAAGGAAACGTGGCACCTGAACCATCTGTATCACTGGCCTTTGTGGACCTACTTCGCGCTGGTGCTCGTCCCGCTGGTGCTGAGTTTCGCCCACACGTCACGGGGTGTCCGGCTCACCGTCCTCATCATGGGGTCCGAGGAGTGATGGTGTCGCGGGTGATCGACTCGACCTTCTCCTGCGCCTTCTTGGCGTCGGTGACCCAGAGTTTGTAGAAGTCGAACGGGCAGTCCGCCACGCCCTTGTCGCCCTCGTCCGCGTCCTGCACGCCGGTGTAACCGCGGTGCAGCAGCTTGAAGATGTGGTTCTGCGACTGGTCGTAGGTCCGCGCGTCGCGGATCGCCGACACCGACAGCTGCGCGTACTGGATCCCGTACTCTTCTTCGCCGGTCTCACCGAGCGTGCGCCCGTCGAAGCCGATGATCGAGGAATGGCCGAAGTAGGAGTACACGCCGTCGAAACCGGCGGCGTTCGCCACGGCCACGTAACAGTTGTTGGCCCACGCCATCGCCTTGGCGATCAGGATCTGTTGCTCCTTGGCCGGATACATGTAGCCCTGGCAGCGCACGATCAACTCGGCGCCCTTCATCGCGCAGTCGCGCCAGATCTCCGGGTAGTTCCCGTCGTCGCAGATGATCAGCGAGATCTTCATGCCCTTCGGGCCGTCGCTGACGTAGGTGTCCTCGCCGGGGTACCAGCCTTCGATCGGGCACCACGGCAGGATCTTGCGGTACTTCTGGACGATCTCGCCGCGGTCGTTGATGAGCACGAGCGTGTTGTACGGAGGCTTGTTCGGGTGGTCTTCGTGTCGCTCGCCGGTGATGGAGAAGACGCCCCAGGTCTGGGCATCCCGGCAGGCGGCGGCGAAGATTTCGGTTTCCTCGCCGGGAATCGTCGCCGCGGTCTCGTACATCTCCTTCGGGTCGTACATGATGCCCTGGGTCGAGTACTCCGGGAACACCACGAGGTCCATGCCCGGCAGCCCGGATTTCATGCCCACCACCATTTCGGCGATCTTGCGGGCGTTGTCGAGCACCTCGGCCTTGGTGTGCAGCCGCGGCATCTTGTAGTTGACCACCGCGACGCCGACCGTGTCGGGGCTGGCGGAAATGTCACCGTGTCGCATGGGGATTCCTCTTCTCCTGATGGGTTTTCTGGAGCAACATGGCCGCCGCGACCAAGACGCAGGCGATCGCGGCCGCGATCAGCGCCGTCCCGCCGTCGCTGCGGTAGGCGCCGGTGAGGCCGAGGAAGGCGGGCACCGTGCAGGTCGGCTGGCTGAGCAGCAGGACGGTCCAGCCGGTGAACGGGGTCAGCCGTTCCTTGCCGAGGCCGAGCACGAGGAAGAACAACGTCCACAACAGTGCCCAGGACAGCCAGATGACGCCGAACACCGGATCGGCGTCGTGCCAGAAGGCGATTCCCGCGTACACCACGGCGGCGCCCGCCACGAACAGCGAGAACCAGCCGATGCCTTCGGGCGCCAGGCCGGCGAGGTTCGCGATGCCGACGTACAGGTAGGTGAAACCGAACAGGTACAACCCGGACGCGGCGAGGATCGCGTCCGGGTTCCCGTCCGCCTGGACGATCAGCACGGTCGGGGTGACGCACTGGAGCGCGCCGACGAACAGGTTCAGCACCGCCGCCGAACGTGGCGGTATCCGGCCGAGCAACATCAGGCCGTTGATCATCAAGGCGGCGCCGACGTAGAGAAGGCCCACGTTGCCCATGCTCACCTCCGCGTAATGTGCATCACGTGGAATAATTTCAAATGAAAGTATGTGGTGTGCCGGAGTGAGTCAAGGGTGGGTTTCAGAGCCGGGTGAGGACTTCGAAGTCGTAGCCGTCGGCGACCGCGAGATGGACGTGCTGGTCGGCCTGCTGCCCGCGGAACTCGATCGTGCCGCGCGGGCCGTGATAGGCGACGCCGTCGATCGCCGCGTTGAGCGCGGGCAGGTCGGGCCTGCCCGCCCGGCGGACGAGTTCGGCCAGCGTGTGCAGTCCCTCGTAACAGGATTCGGCGGCGTTGTTCAAGGCCGGGGCGCCGGGACCGTTGCGGTCGACGTAACGGCCGAGCAGGTCCATCGCGTCGGCGGTGACCATCGACCGGAAGTACGCGGCGGAGACATAGAGGTTGCCGGTGGCGTGCGCGCCGCTCGCGAGGAGCATGTTCTCCTCCATCAGCGGGCTGAACCGGACCAGCCGGTCGCTGAGTCCCTGCGCGGCGAAGGCGCGGTTGAAGCGCACCGCGTCCTGCCCGACCAGCAACATGAGCACACCGTCGCTTGTGGACCGTTCGACCGAACGGACCACTGTGGACATATCGCCCGCGCCGAGCCCGACGAACGCCTCGCCGGTGATGCGCAGATCGAGATCCTTGGCGTACTGCCGGATCGCCCGGGTCGACCGGTGCGGCCAGACGTAGTCGTCACCGACGACGAACCACCGTCGGACACCGAGGTGGTCACGCAACCAGCGCAGCGCCGGTTCGATCTGGCAGCGCGGCGTCTCTCCCGTGCAGAAGATGCCGGCACGGCGCTCGCCGCCTTCATAGAGTGACGTGTACACGTACGGCACCCTGTCGGCCACGACCGGCGCGAGCGCGTGCCGGATCGACGAAATGTGCCAGCCGCTCACCGCGTCGACCCGTCCCGCGTCGACCAGCCGTCGCAGGTCTTCGGCCACCTGCGCGGGGGTGCCGCCGCCGTCGACCACCTCGGCCTCGACCTGCCTGCCGAGAATCCCGCCGGACTCGTTGAGTTCGTGGACGGCGAGATCCGTGATCGCCTCGCAGGACGGGCCGAACAGCCCGGCGGGCCCCTGCAACGGGACCACCATGGCCACACGCCAGGTGTCGTCGCGGGTCCGGGTGGCGAGGCGTAGGGGCATGGCGCTCCGTGCGGTGGCCCGGTAAGGTCAAAGTGCTTCCACCTGGAAGTATTGCGAGGGTGTCCGGTTTTGGCAAGGGGACGGGATATGGGGACACGCGGCGTCGCGACCGCCGGAACGTCGCTCACCGGCTCGCTCACCCGTGCCGCCAGGGCCGTCGCCGGCAAGGTGGAGCAGGTGCTCGCCAAGGAGGGTCTCACCCTGGACCAGTGGCTGGTGCTGGACGCGCTGAGCGGCAAGGGCGGCCTCGCCATGGCCGACCTCGCCGACCGGACCCTGGCCACCGCACCGACGCTGACCAGGGTGGTGGACAAACTGGTCACCACCGCGCAGGCGTACCGCGAGGTCGACGCCGCGGACAGGCGCCGAGTACTCGTGCACCTCAGCACCCGCGGCCGGGCGACGTACCGGCGCGTGGCCGCGAAGATCGCCGAGGTGGAAGCCCGTCTCGACGTGACGGACGACGTGCTCGTGGCGTTGCGGGGCCTCGGCGACTGAAGGTCAGGCCTGCGGCGGACCTTGTGGCGGATACGGCATCGGCCGCGCCTGTGGTTTCACCTTTGTCAGCGCGACGATGCCGACAACGCCGGTGACGACGAGCGCCACGACCACGAACAGCGCGGCCACCACGTACACCAGGCGGAAGCTGAAGGCGTCCGAGAGCAACCCGCCGAGGAACGGTGCGATCACCAAGGCAAGGACGCCGACGCCCGCTGCCGCACCGGTCGCGGCGCCGCGACCGGACTGGAGGCGCCGGATCAGCGCGACCGTCACGCCGATCGCCGCGCCAGCGCCGAGCCCGTTGAGCACCCGCCCGACGAGGAGCAGGCCGCTGCTGGGAACGAAAGCGACCAGCACCACGCCGAGGAGCATCAGGAAGAGCGCGGGCACCGTCACCGACGTCGGGAAGCGCGCGCCGAGCAGCAGACCCGCCGGGAAGGCGATCGCGGCCGCGACGAGGTACGCGACGAGCCCGCTCAGCAGCAGGGACTGGCTCGACATGCCCAGCTCGATCTGCAGGGCGGACGAGCCGTCGAAGCGGTAGATCACGGTGAGCAGGAACAGCCCGATGAGCGCGGCGAACCCCGGCCCGATCACCAGCCACCAGGGCGGTCCGGAGGTCGGCTGCTGGTCGTGGTGCGTCGGTGTCGGCACGAACATGGGGACAACCTATAGCGACCGGCGATGCGGATGGACCACTTCGCCGGGAAAGCCGCTCATGGTCGGAGTCGGGCGAGCGCCCGGGAGTTGGCCGACCGAGTGTTTTCGCTGTTCACGGGTGTTCTGAGGGGCTGAGTGGACGCGCGTCGCTGTGGGTGTAGCGGTCTTTTCGGTCGTCATGGTGGTCGACTGGCTGCTCGTGACCGGTTGAGCTCGTGCGAGACCGAAGCCCGCGGGGCGGCTGAGTGTGTCCAATGTGAACAAAGCAAAGAAACAGCGACTCGAAGACAGTGGCCCGGTGAGACCTCGCGACATCCCGGCCTGGGTCATCGAATTGGTGAATTACTGGCGCTGGACCGGGAAACCTCGGTGGGCTTTGACGCTTGCGCCATTCGGCTCTACGGCACGGTGATCCGAGTCACGGAAGTCGGCTTCCTTGGCCTTCACACGCAGGCTGAGAGCCCCGGACGGCACTTGATAGGGGAGCCCCTGGCCACTTGCGTGACCAGGGGTTTCCCTGTGGCGGCGTGCCCCCGGCAGGACTTGAACCTGCGACCTAGAGATTAGAAGGCTCTTGCTCTATCCAGCTGAGCTACGAGGGCCGACGTCGGCGACGTTGGGTGTCGCCCAGCATCGGCAGCTTAGCCGTCGCCAACCTGTCGATCGTTCGACACCGCCAGATCGTTTCAGGTCGAGCCCACCGTTTTTTGGAACGCCCGTGAGCGCGTCACGACGCGGGGTGACGCGCCCACGGGCCGGGGCCGCTTCGGGGGAGCGGCCCCTGGGTTCGTGCAGGTCGCGAGTCGACTCTTCCGCGAGTGACCGGCACGAACCGCCGGGGTGGTCAGTCCCAGATCTTGAGGGCGCGGATCACGAACGGTCCCTGGGGTACGTAGGTGCCGCCACCCGGATAGGTGATGAAATCTCCCTCCGTCGTGCATTCCTCGCTCTGGTAAATCGTCACGTCCCGGCTGAGCCGGTTGACGAACGAATGCCCGTCGAAGCCTTCGGGTAAGGGAATGCATTCGTCGGGATTGGAGGTACGCAGGTCGAATTTGTGCACCGTGCCGCCGTATGATTCTTCGCCCCAGACGCAGAACTCGCCCTTCTGGCAGGCGGGTTCGGGCGGCGCCGTGGTGGCGTTCGCGACTCCGGCGCTGGTCAGCAGGCCGAACATGGCCAGCAGGAGCACGTGCGGGAGGCGGGCGCGCAGGTTCGTCAAACGTCGTTGCATGGCTGGGTTCTCCCCCGTGATTCGGCGGCTCGGGCGCCGTCGGTGAATGTGTGATTCCACGATGACCCGAGGGGAAGGCTTTGTCAGCCCGCATTTCTACTTCTGTGGATAAGTAGTTGTGCGCCGCTCGATCGGGGCGAGTTGTCCACATATCACCGGGACCGCCTTGTGCTCGCCGAAATCGGCTGCTACACGGGCGCGGTGGAGTCCCGGACGACCAGTTCGGCCGGTATCTCGGCGGGGGGCGGTGCCTTCTCCCCGCGCAGCAGCCCCAGCACCAGATCGCCGGCCGCGCGCCCCTTGGCGGTGAGGTCCTGCCGGACGGTCGTCAGCGGTGGTTCGGACCACCGAGCGGGCGGGACGTCGTCGAAGCCCACGACCGAAAGATCACCCGGGACCGACAATCCGAGGTGTCTCGCCGCCGAGATCGCCGCCAGTGCCAGCAGGTCCGACATGCACAGCAGCGCGGTCGGCCGCGGTTGCCGGTCCAACAGGCCGAAGGCGCTCGGCAGCGCTGCTTCGGCCGACAGTCCCGACGCCTCCCAGATCGGTGTGTCCGCCGCCGGGATCCCCGCCTCGGCCAGGGTCTCCAGGTAGCCGGCCATCCGCTCGCGGTTGTCGTGGAACCGGCTGTCGCCTGCCTCCGTCATGCTCAGCTCGCCGCCGCGGGGAGCCGAGAGGCACTGCGCCGACAAGATCCCGATCCGCCGGTGCCCGAGTCCCACCAGATGCCGGGCGGCGGCGGCCGCTCCCGCCCGGTCCGCCACCCCGATCCTGGCCGAACCGCGGATATGCGGCTGGTCGATCACCACCAGTGGCAGGCCTCGATCCCGCACCGCGTTCAGCGCCGGGGCGCCGTCGGGCAGCGAATACGCCACCGCGATGTCGGCTTGCGCGGTCAGGATCCGCTCCGCGCGCGGGCCGCCGCTCTCGCCGTCGCCAGGGAGCAGCAGGAGGGCATGGCCCTCGGGATCGACGACGGTCGAGAGGGCGTCGAGGGTGAGCGACAACGCGGGATCCGAGAAGGCCGTCGAAAGATTCGTGTCGAGCAGGACGGCGATCGCGCCGGTGCGGCTGGTGGCCAGGCTTCGGGCGGTCGGATTCGGCCCCGCGTACCCGATCTTCTTGGCCGCGCGAAGTACCTCTTCGCGCAGTTGTGCGGACAGCTGATCAGGCCGGTTGTAGGCGTTGGAGACGGTCGCCCGCGACACCCCGACGGCGTCGGCGACATCGTCCAACGTCGGCCTTCGCCGTCGCGTGGTGGTCACCGCCGCAGTCTAGTCCCGGATAGGACCGGTGGACTTTCTGAAGCGCTTAAGTCATTCTGGGGGAAGAGGAATCGGAAGGAGACTGGGGTCTATGCGTGACCGTACGGCCGTTTTCGTCGTGTTCGCGCTCAACGGGGCCGCGCTCGGCTCCTGGGCGCCGCGGACACCCGCCTTGTCGGAACGGGTGAGCGCCTCGCCGGGTGTCTTCGGCCTCGCCCTGCTGGGCGCCAGCGTCGGCATGCTGATCGCGGCGTCGGTTTCGGGAAGGCTGATCGAGCGCCACGGTGCCCGCGCCGTGGTCGCGGGCAGCACGATCATCGCCTGTGCCGCGCTGCCGATGATCGGCTTCTCGACGTCGGTCGCCCTGCTCGCCGGGGCGTTGTTCGTCCTCGGCGCGAGCGTCGGCGCGCTGGACGTGGCGATGAACGTCGCCGGAGTCGAGGTCGAGCGCCGGTCCGGACGCGCGATCATGCCGATATTGCACGCCGGGTTCAGCTTCGGCGCGTTGGCGGGCTCCGTCGCCGCCGGATTCGCCGCGTCTCACCACTGGTCACCGGGGCGGCACCTCACGGTCGCCGCCTTGGCCGCGCTGGTGGTGCTCGCCTTCGTCATCGTCGCCGTGCCCGGCGCGCGGCCCGTGCACACCGAACCCGTCGAGAAGCCGCGGGTGGCGCCGATCAAACGGCCCGTCCTCTGGCTGCTCGCCGCGATCGCGTTGTTCTCGGCGATCGCGGAAGGCGCGAGTTCGGACTGGTCCGCCCTGCTGATGACGTCCGTGCACGGGGTCGGTGACGGCGCCGCGGCGTTCGCCTATTCCGGATTCGCACTGGCCATGGCGCTCGCCAGGCTCGCGGGCGCCTGGCTGCAGAACCGCTTCGGCGCGACCCGTGCGCTGGCGGTGGGTGCCGGGATCGCCGCGGCCGGGCTCGTCCTCGCCGCGCTGGCCCACGTTCCCGTGTTCGGATTCGTCGGCTTCGCGCTGGCCGGCGCCGGGCTGGCCGCGGCCTTCCCGATCGCGCTGAGCCTCGCGGGCGCCTCGGGCAAACGCGCGGACGGCACCGGAGGCGAACGGGAACTGGCCTTCGTCACCGCGATCGCCTACACCGGTTTCCTCGCCGGGCCACCCCTGATCGGCGGGATCGCGCAGGTGACGTCGCTTTCGGTGTCGTTCCTGTTCGTCGGACTGACCGCCGCGCTGATCGTGCCGTCCGCGGTGGCCGCGGCGCGGGCGGGCAAACGGGAGAAGGCCTCCGAACCCGTCAGCCGTTGACATCCTCGCCGGAACGCGGGCAAGCTGATTGCTCGTAAACTGAAATGAATGCGACTCGTTCGCTGTTTCAGGACGGCTGATCCGGGGAGGAGCGGCGTGAGGGTGCTGATGCTCGGCGGTGGCGTGGGGATCCTGACCGGTCGTCACCAGGTGCCCGGGATCCCGGCGCGACTGGTGCAGACCACGTTGCCCCGGCTCGTCCTGGTCCCGCTGGTCTTCCGGCTGGTGATGCTGGTGCAGGCGCTGTGGTCGGCGGGTCTCGGCGCGCCCTCGGTGCTGTGGACGTTCGCGCTGATGCACCTCGTGCCGAACGTCGCCGAAGCCCTCTGGGCCTTCCGGCGGTCTCCGGCCGGTACGCGAATGGTGCCGGTGGCCGACGCCGGGTTCGCCGCCCTCTTCATCCTGGCGGCGGCGCTGATCTCGCCGGATCTCGCGATCACGTCGATCACCTGGACCCATCTGATGGGCACGGTGATGATCTGGGCCCTGCTGCGTGGCGCGCTGGCTGGATCCTTGGTCGTCGGCGGGGCCATGGCGCTCAACACCCTGCTGGACCCGGCCTCCTCGCTGGGGCTCTTCCTCACCCTCGCGACCGCGTTGGTGGCGTCCCTCGCGATCGTCGGTCTGGTCGGCGCTTCGATGCGGTTCGCGCTCGGGTTCGGGGAGCAGCAGGGCCGGGCGGCGGAACGCGAACGGCATCGCCGCGACGTCCACGACACGGTTCTGCAGGTGATGGAGTCGTTCGCCATCCCCGCGCCCGCCGACGAACTCGATCCGGCGGCCAGCCTCGACCGCGTCCGCCGGACCGCTCGCGCCCAGGCGATGCGCATCCGGATCAGCCTCGAGCACGAATCCTCCGAGAGGATCGGACTGCGCCAGCGGTTGCGGTTGCTCGCCGCCGAAATGGCCGCGGAAGGCCTGCGCGCCGAGGTCGTCATCCAGGACGACTGTGCCCCGGAACTCCCGGAAGAAGCGGCCATGGCCCTGCACGACTCGGCCAGGGAAGCCTTGCGCAACACGCTGAAGCACTCCGGGACCCGACGGGCCGTCGTCAGCGTCGAGGAGATCGGCGGCGGGGTTTCCTTGACGGTGCGCGATCACGGCGCCGGTTTCGATGTCGGCGACCGGCGGCGCGGCTTCGGCCTCGAGAACTCGATCATCGCGCGGATGGCGGAAATCGGCGGTTTCGCGCGGATCGAGTCCACGCCGGGACTGGGGACCCGGGTGGTGCTCCTCGCGCCGTCAGTCTTGCGTGTCCCCGTCGGGTGAGTCGCGCCACTGGCGAAACGGGCGGTCCAGCGTCCACTTGTCACCCGTGCGCTCGACGACGCGGTATTCGCAGGTCGTCGGATTGGACAGGGATTCGAACAGCTCGATGCTCCAGCCGAAGAGACGGCGGCACAGCAACCGGATGGTCAGCCCGTGCGAGACGACCAGCACGGTTTCGGGGTGATCTTCGCCGCACGCCGCCAGCTCGCTGAGAAACGCCGCGACCCGGTCGTCGACGTCCGCCCCGGATTCGCCGAAGGGGAGCCGGTAGAAGAAGTGCCCGAATTCGTGGCGCCGCTGTTTCTGGATCTCCTGCTCCAGCGGATCCTGGAGGTTGCCCCAGTCCTGCTCCCGCAGCCTCGGCTCCGGCACGATCCGCTCGCACGCGTCCCGGATGTCCAGTAGCCGCAACGTTTCCCGCGTCCGCAGATACGGGCTGACGTAGACCGCCGGTCGTTGCCCGCCGAGGAGTTCCGCGATCTCCGGGCCCGCCAGTTTCGCCTGCTCGCGGCCGGCCTCGGTCAGCGGGAGAGCGTGGTCGGGAATCCGGGTGTAAGCGAGCTCGTCGACGTTGCCGAGCGACTCGGCATGCCTCAGCAGGATGATCCGCACGCCGCCATCTTGCCCCTTGCGCGCCCGGCATACCCTCGTGACGTGCCTTCAGACCCCGAGACGAAACCGGCCCCGTCCGCGCGGAAGGCCGGTGTCCTGCCGCTGGTGTCGATCGGTGCGCTGCTGGCCGCGGTGGTGGCCGTCGGCCTGGTCGCGCTGACCGGTGGCGCCGGTTACGTCATCGCCGGCCTGCCGGATCCCGGACTGGTGACCCGCTACGGCATCACCGTCGTCCGGGTGCTCGCCGAGGCGGCTTCGGTGCTGTGCGTGGGTTCACTGCTGCTCGCCGCGTTCCTCGTCCCGCCGCAGAAGTCCGGCACGCTCGCGGCCGACGGTTACGCGGCCATCCGTGTCGCGGGTGTCGCCGCATGGGTCTGGTTCTTCGCGGCCGCCGCGTCGATCTTCTTCTCCGCGGCCGACGGCGCCGGGCGCCCGTTCACCGAGGTGCTCTCGCCGCAGGTGCTGATCGACCTCGTCGACGCCATCGAGCAGCCCAAGGCCTGGCTGTTCACCGCGTTGATCGCACTGCTGGTCGCGCTCGGCTGCCGTCTCGCGCTGACCTGGGGCTGGACGACGGTGGTCTTCTTCCTGTCCGTCGGCGGCCTCGTCCCGGTCGCGGTCACGGGCCATTCGGCGAGCGGTGGCTCGCACGACATGGCGACCAACAGCCTGCTGTACCACCTGGTCGCCGCCGCGCTGTGGGTCGGCGGCCTGGTCGCGCTGCTCGCGCTCGGCTGGCGCCGCGGCGAGAACCTCAAGCTGGCCGCGACGCGGTTTTCCAAGCTGGCGCTGGTCTGCTGGATCGTGATGGCGGTCTCCGGCATCGTCAACGCACTGGTGCGGATCAGGATCGCCGACCTGTTCACCACCGACTACGGCCTGCTGGTGCTCGCGAAGATCGTCGCGTTGCTGCTGCTCGGCGTCTTCGGTCACCAGCAGCGGCAGAAGGGTGTCGCCGGGCTGGTGAACGGGGCGGGCGGTGGGCAGCTTCTGCGGCTCGCCGCCGTCGAGGTGCTGATCATGTTCATCACCATCGGCATCGCCACCGGGCTCGCGAAAACCCCGCCGCCACAGGAATCGCTCACGCAGCCGTCGACCACGGAACTGCTGATCGGCTACGACCTCTACGGCCCGCCGACCGTCTTCAGACTGCTCACGGACTGGCGGTTCGACCTCGTCTACGGCACGCTCGCGCTCGTTCTCGCCGGGCTGTACCTCGCCGGGGTGCGGCGGCTGCGCCGCCGCGGTGACACCTGGGCCACGGGCCGGACGGTCTCCTGGCTCGGCGGTTGTTTCGTGCTGCTGATCGCGACGTCGTCCGGCATCGGCCGGTACGCGCCCGCGATGTTCAGCGTGCACATGGGCAACCACATGCTGCTGTCCATGGTGGCGCCGGTGCTGTTCGTGCTCGGCGGACCCGTGACGCTCGCGCTGCGCGCACTGCCCGCCGCGGGCAAGGACGCCCCGCCCGGACCGCGTGAATGGCTGCTCGCCTTCGTGCACTCGCCGCTTTCGCGGTTCCTGACGCATCCGATCGTCGCGCTGCTGCTGTTCGTCGGTTCCTTCTACGGCCTGTACTTCTCGGGTCTGTTCGACTCCGCGCTGAACTACCACTGGGCGCATCTGGCGATGAACGCGCACTTCCTGCTCGCCGGATACGTCTTCTACTGGCCGGTGATCGGTGTCGATCCGGCGCCACGACGGCTCCCGCCGCTGGGGCGGCTGGGGATGATGTTCGCCGCCATGCCGTTCCACGCGTTCTTCGGGATCGCGCTGATGAGCATGCAGACCGTGCTCGGACAGGACTTCTACCGCGGGCTGAAACTGCCGTGGGTCACCGACCTGCTCACCGATCAGCGGCTCGGCGGCGGGATCGCGTGGGCGTCCGGCGAACTGCCGGTCCTGCTGGTGCTGGTCGCGCTGCTGGTGCAGTGGGCGCGTCAGGACGAACGGGAGGCCCGGCGGCGGGATCGCCGGGAGGACGCCTCGGGTGACGCGGATCTGAACGCCTACAACGCGATGCTGAAGAAACTCGCGGATCAGGGCAGGGGGCCGGGTTCCGGCTCGTAGCGCGGCACTCGTGATCGCGGCTTGGCAGGACTCGCGCCGGGACGGTCACTCGGCTCCTCCCCGCGCGCCTGTCGATCCAGGGTCGAGGGCACGACATGTCTGACGATGGAGGAATCGGGACGTTCAGTGTCCCGATTCCTCCATCGTCGGCCCTCGAGCCGGTCGGGCATAGACAGGGGCCACTACCGCTCCGGCGCTGACCGTCCCCTACCACGTCTCCGCGCCCACGCCGGCCTTGCGGCCGGAGTTGTCCACAGGAAGCCCCCGGCGCCCGGAGTTGTCCACAGATCCGGCTCGCGTCCTTTTCCGCCCTTCGATCCGAGGCAGTCTGTGATCAAGGGAAACACCGGGAGCGGCCCGGAACGAGGAGAAAGGCGAGAGTGATGGCGATGGGCGAAACGTGGGTGACCATGATCGGCAACCTGACCAGCGAACCGGTCCACCATCCGGAGCGGGTGCACGGGCACGAT
Organism: Amycolatopsis sp. WAC 01375; assembly: GCF_003947325.1. Classification (NCBI taxonomy): domain Bacteria; kingdom Bacillati; phylum Actinomycetota; class Actinomycetes; order Pseudonocardiales; family Pseudonocardiaceae; genus Amycolatopsis; species Amycolatopsis sp. WAC 01375. The sequence continues at coordinate 228,361 of NZ_QHHW01000032.1, read as the reverse complement.
GTCGTGTCGTTCGGCTTGCGGAGTGTCGAACGCCGGTACGACAAGGAAAGAGGGGAGTGGGGCGAGGGACGGCAGCTCGCGGTCAAGGTCACCTGCTGGCGCAAGCTGGCGATGGCGGCGTTCTCCTGCCTGAGCAAGGGCGATCCGGTGATCGTGGCCGGGCGGCTGCGCGGCGCCGAGACCGCGGAGGAGATCCCGGCACCTCTGGGTCTACCTGAGCTTGAGGCCTTCTCCATCGGCCCCAACCTCGCGCGTTGCTCGGCCGAGATCCACCGGATGGGACGTGACCGGCCGAGGGCGATCCCGCTGTCACCGCCGCCCGTGGGGAATCCCATGGTCACCGCGCTGGAGGACGCGCCCGTGGCGGAAGGCGCCGATGCTCGTTCAGTGATGTCGGGCTGACTGAGGGTAGCTCGATGGTGACCGCCGTCGAGGCCGCGATCGGCTCGCTCTACGATCGCTTGTATGGCCGAGTTCATCTACACCATGAAGAAGGTGCGCAAGACCGTCGGGGACAAGGTCATCCTTGACGACGTCAGCACCGCGTTCTACCCCGGCGCCAAGATCGGCGTGGTGGGGCCGAACGGCGCGGGTAAGTCCACCGTTCTGAAGATCATGGCGGGGATCGAGCAGGCCAGCAACGGCGAAGCCTTCCTCCAGCCTGGCGCCAGCGTCGGCATCCTCATGCAGGAGCCGGAGCTCAACGAGGAAAAGACCGTCCGCGAGAACGTCGAAGAGGGTCTCGGCGACATCAAGGTCAAGCTCAACCGCTTCAACGAAGTCGCCGAGCTGATGGCGACCGACTACAGCGATGAGCTGATGGAGGAGATGGGCAAGCTCCAGGAGGACCTCGACCACGCCGACGCGTGGGAGATCGACTCCGCGGTGGAGCAGGCGATGGACGCCCTGCGTTGCCCGCCGCCGGAAGAGCCGGTCACCCACCTCTCCGGTGGTGAGCGTCGCCGGGTCGCGCTGTGCAAGCTGCTCCTGTCCGCGCCCGACCTGCTGCTCCTCGACGAGCCCACCAACCATCTGGACGCCGAAAGCGTGCTGTGGCTGGAACAGTTCCTGGCGAACTACGCCGGTGCAGTCCTCGCCGTCACCCACGACCGGTACTTCCTGGACAACGTCGCCGAGTGGATCATGGAGCTCGACCGCGGTCGCGTCGTCGGCTACGAGGGCAACTACTCGACGTACCTGGAGAAGAAGCGCGAGCGCCTCGAGGTCCAGGGCAAGAAGGACGCCAAGCTCGCCAAGCGGCTGAAGTCCGAACTCGACTGGGTCCGGTCCAACGCCAAGGCACGCCAGACCAAGTCGCGGTCCCGGCTCGACCGCTACGAAGAGATGGCCGCGGAGGCGGACAAGCACCGCAAGCTCGACTTCGAAGAGATCCAGATCCCGCCGGGGCCCCGGCTGGGCAGCGTGGTCGTCGAGGTCGAGAAGCTGCGCAAGGGATTCGACGACCGCGTGCTGATCGACGGGCTGTCGTTCGACCTGCCGCGCAACGGCATCGTCGGTGTCATCGGGCCGAACGGTGTCGGCAAGACGACCCTGTTCAAGACGATCGTCGGGCTCGAAGAGCCGGACGACGGCCAGGTGAAGATCGGCGAGACGGTCAAACTGTCCTATGTGGACCAGAACCGTGGCGGGATCGACCCGAAGAAGACGGTATGGGAGGTGGTTTCGGACAAGCTGGACTACATCCACGTCGGGCAGACCGAAATGCCCTCGCGTGCCTACGTCAGCGCGTTCGGCTTCAAGGGTCCGGACCAGCAGAAGCCGGCGGGCGTGCTCTCCGGTGGTGAGCGCAACCGGCTGAACCTGGCGCTGACCCTCAAACAGGGCGGGAACCTGATCCTGCTCGACGAGCCGACGAACGACCTGGACGTCGAGACCCTGGGCTCGCTGGAGAACGCTCTCGAGCAGTTCCCCGGTTGCGCCGTGGTCATCTCGCACGACCGGTGGTTCCTCGACCGGGTCGCGACGCACATCCTCGCCTGGGAAGGCACGGACGAGAACCCCTCGCAATGGTTCTGGTTCGAAGGTAACTTCGAGGGCTACGAGAAGAACAAGGTCGAACGTCTCGGTGCCGAGGCGGCTCGTCCGCACCGCGTCACCCATCGCAAGCTGACCCGCGACTGAGGGCCGGGGGTTCCCCGTGGAAGCCAGCAAGCGCCAACGGCCGGGCTCGCCCACCACCTTGGTGGGTGGGCGGACGGCTGCCACCGGGGGAACCCTGTCCGCTGTCGGCAGGCTGATCGAACGCGCGGATGCCCTGCACCTGAGGGCGCCCGAGCTCGCCTTGGTCCTCGGGGAGCGCGCGGCAGCGCTCGCCGAGGCCGCCGGCGCCGACGAACAGTGGATCCGCGCGGAGAGCCTGGTGGTGAGCGCGCGGGTGCGGCTCGGTGGCCGTCCCCGGACGGTCGGCAGGGCGGTGGCCGCCCTGCGCGCCGCCGAACACGCGGGCTACGGCGACATCGCCGCCCGGTTGCGGATCGACCTCGCGGTCTGCGCGCGCAGTGTCGGCATCCCGTTGACGGGGCTGGCCGCGCTGCGTCCGTTGCTGGCGGATCCGGCGGTCTCGCCGGCGCACCGGGCCGAGGCGTTGTGTCACCTCGTCGGCTGCTTGGCGCAGTTCGGCCGCAAGGCGGAACTGGATCGGGTGCTGGCCGAGGCGGACAAACTGGTGCTCGGCGACGGCTCGATGACGGCGGACTCGCAACTGCTGATCCGCGCGATGCTGCGGGTCGGGGTGTCGGCGCACCGTCGCCGTCACGGAGATCTGACGTCGGCCGCCGACGCCGCGCGGACCGGGCTCGGCATGCTCGAAAAGCTCGCGAATCCTGACGACGACGGCGGTCTCGTCCGGATCAGGCTGGCCCTGCAACTCGTCTGCACGTTGCTGGACAGGGGCGACACGGAGCTGGCGCTGGAGGTCGCGCAGCCGATCCTCGACGCGCCCGTCCGGGCCGCCGGGATCGCGCCTGCCGCGTGGCTGCGGCTGGCGGTGGCCACCCGTGTCCTGCTGCCCGCGGGAGCCGGGGAAGCCGCGGGCATGCTCGTCCGTGAAGCGGTCGCCGCGACCGAGGACCACAACCTGCACGCCGTCACGGCACGGCTGTGGCTGGAACTCGCGCAGATCGAGGAACGGCTCGGGCGGGCCGAGGAGGCCATCGGCTGCCTGCATCGTTCGCGCGCCGCCGAGCATCTGCACTCGCGTGCGCGCCGGCAGGCGTGCAATGTCCTGGTCGGCGAGTTCGGCGCGGCCGAGAACGCGGCCGTCGACCTCGACGACGTCCTGCGGGCCGTCGCCGGGAGGCCGTCGGCCACCCCGATGCCGGTTCCGGCGCCGGAACCGGCCGAGGTGACCGCGGTGATGGCGCCGATCGACGCGGCGCCCCCGAAGCGGGCCGCGGCCGAGCCGCCGGTTCGTCGCGAGCCGACGCAGCCCGTGCGGAAGAGTCGGCAGGCAGAAGCCGCGCCGGTGCGGCAGGGCAGGCAGATGGAACCCGCTTCGGTGCAGCAGAGCCGACAGGCAGAACCTGCGCCGGTGCGGCAGGGCAGGCAGATCGAACCCGCTCCGGCGAGGCAGAGCCGACAGGCAGAACCCGCGCCGGTGCGGCAGGCGCCGGTCGAGGTCCCCCGTCCCGCCGAGCCGCCACGTCCGGTGGAGCCTGCCGTGACACCGGTCGCGGAAAAGACCGAAACACCGGTGTTGAAACCGCCGTCCCGTCCGGAGCCCGCTCAGGAAACGGTGGTATCCGACAGCGATTGGCGTCGCCGGGTGCCGAAGAAACCTCAGCAACCCAAGCCGTCGATCAGGTTCGAACCCAGGGCCGAACCCGTCACGCCGAAACTGATGCCGTCGCCGAAACCGGAGCCCGAGCCCACGTCGCGTCCGGGTCTGGAGACCGGGCGGCGACGCCGTCCGGAGGCTCCCGCGCCTCGCGAGACCGTCACGGCCGAACCAGCGGTCGCCCAACCGGAAACCCCGGCCGCGCGACGGCGACCCGAGCCCGAGGCGCCCGTCCCGACCGAGGCGCCCGTCCAGACTGAGGCGCCCGTCCGCGCCGAGGAGCCGGTGCCCGTGGCGTTCTCGGAATCCGTGGCCCCGGAGCTGCTTCTCGCTCCCGAGCCCGCGGCCGAACCCCGGCCGCGCATGGCGGCGGAGGTCGGGACTCCGCGTCCGCCGGGGACCGCCGCCCCGTTGTGGGAGAGCGACGAGTGGGCGGCCGAAGAGCGTGCCCGCCGGTCTTCCGCACCCGTTTCCCGCAAGACCAGGCACGACGCCGAACACGGTTCCGTGGCGGCGAAATCGGTGCTGGACCGGCTCGGGATCTCGAGCGCCGGAGGAAAAGGCGGTGGCCGCCGTCGCGCGGACGGCGCCGCGGATCCCGTGCACCCGGAACCCGTCACCGAAGAGCGCGCCGACACCGGCCGTGCCCGTCGAGAGCAGCCCCCGGTCGAGTACACCGAACCCGCCGTGCCGCTCGCGCCGCCGCCTCGGGAAGACCCGGCGCCGCCGCCGAGCTGCGAGACCCGGGAAAGTCCTCGCCCGAGCGCCAAGGAAGAGGTCGCGGATCCGTGGCTGCCGCGGTTGCGGATGCCGCCCGCGCTGGATCCGTTGACCGACACCGGTTCCTGGCGGCCGATCACGCCGTTCCCGGAGAGCTACGCCCGCGCGATCGCGGAGGACGAGCCGCCGCCGGACGCCGGTCTCGCCGACCTGCTCGCCCGCGCGCTCGCGGAGCACCAGGCGGGTACTGCCAGCGCCGCCGCGCTCGTGAAGCAGCTCGGTTCCCAGGACTCGGGAAAGCGTCCGGTCAACGGCCACGACCGGCACCGCACCAACGGAAGCGACTGACCGCGCGATAGCAAAGGTCCCTTGCTGCACCTCGGTGGGAGCCGAGCCTGGCTTGAACGATTCAGTCGGCCCGGCGGGACCGCCCGCCGCGCCCTCGCGGGGCAATGGGTGCTGGTCACCCCGGTGCGGCGGGGCGTGGGAAGGGCCGGACAGACCGCCGATGTGACCGGCGAGTAGCTGAACCGATCACGGCGATTCCGGTATCTGAGCAGGGAAATCTTCGACGGCCGGGAAGGACCCGGCCTTGTGGGGCCGACTGTCCGGAGCTGTAGGTTGGGGTCTGGGCCGGTACAGAGTCGTGCCGGTCGCGGTGTCAATCTCGCTACAGTGGAGAGTTGCCTCAAATGAGCTCGACGGGAGTCTCGTCCCTGCCCGGAAAAGATGTCGGCACCGAGGATGGCGCCCGGCGCCGGTCGGCGAACCCGGAGCAGATCCGGGACGACCTGATCGACGCCGCCGCGGCATACGCCCCGGAGATCGGCGACTTGATCCGCCTGTACTACCGGCACATCCCGGCCGAAGAGATTCTCGGTGACGACCCGGTCGACCTCGTCGGCGCCGTCCGTTCGCACCTCCAGCTGGCGAAGGACCGGATGCCCGGCCGCCCCGCGGTGCGGCTGCTGAACCCGACGGGCCCCGAAGACGGCTGGACGCGTGAGGCGACCGTCGTGCAGGTCGTCACGGACGACATGCCGTACCTGGTGGATTCCGTCGCGGCCGAGTTCGCGCGGGACGGGGTGCAGGTGCAGCGCATCGTGCACCCGATCGTCGTGGTGAGCCGGGATCTGACCGGTGAGCTGCTGGAGGTCCACCCGGACGCCGACCCGGCGGAGCCGCCGTCGAATTCGGCGGCCGAGTCGTGGATGTACATCGAGATCGACCTGGTGACGGACCCGAACCGGGCCCGCGAGCTGGACAATCGGCTGTCGTCGGTGCTGGGTGATGTCCGCGAGGTCGTCGAGGACACCGACAAGATGGCGGAACAGGCGCGCCGCCTCGCCGACGAGCTGGACGCGCAGCCGCCCCAGCTGTCGCCGCACGAGGTCGCGGAGGGCGCCCGGCTGCTGCGCTGGCTCGCCGACGGCCACTTCACCTTCCTCGGTTACCGCCGCTACGAGCTGATCGACAACCCGCATCCGGACAGCGACGAGCCCGCCCTGCGCGCGGTGCTCGCCACCGGGCTGGGCGTGTTGCGCCAGGACAGCCTGGCCGCGCGCAGCCTCACCGCCGGTCCGGACACGGCGGCGTCCGCGCTCGCGCCGACGCTGCTGGTGCTGACCCAGGCGAGCGCGCCGTCCACGGTGCACCGCCCGGTCTACCCGTACTACGTCGGCGTGAAAACGTTCGACGACAACGGGACGGTCACCGGCGAACACCGTTTCCTCGGCATGTTCACCACCACCGCCCTGCACGAGAACGTGCTGGACATCCCGGTGGTCTGCAACCGGGTCCGCGAGGTCATCCACCGCGCGGGCTTCCCGATGGAGTCCTTCTCCGGCCAGCGGATGCTCGAGGTGCTGCAGAACTGGCCGCGCGCGGACCTGTTCTCGGCCGACACCGACTCGCTGTACTCGACGACGACGGGCGCGATCACGCTGTCGGATCGCAGACGGCTGCGCCTCTTCCTGCGCCGTGACCCGTACGGCCGTTTCTACTCGTGCCTCGTGTACCTCCCGCGTGACCGCTACACGACCCGTTCGCGGCTCGCGATGCAGGAGGTCCTGCTCGAAGAACTCGAAGGCACGCAACTGGAGTACAGCGCGCGCATCGGCGAGACCGTGCTCGCGCAGGTGCACTTCATCGTGCACACCGATCCGTCGCAGCGGTCCGAACCGGACACCCTGCGCATCCAGGAACGGCTCAACGAAGCCGTTCGCGGCTGGGACGACCGGATGGTCGAGGCGATCCTCGCCGAGCGCCGCGAGCGCGCCGGCGACAGCGGCGTCGCGATCGGCCTGCTGGTCGAGGAGTCCGCGGGCGAACAGGGGCAGCGGTTCGCCGCGGTGTTCCCCGAGGGCTACAAAGAGGACTTCACCGCGCTCGAAGCGCTCGCGGACCTCCGTGCCCTGGAGGCGCTGACCGACGAGGGCGACCTGTCGATGTCGTTCTACCTGCCGGCCGACGCCGAGGCGGGGGAGCGGCGCTTCAAGCTGTACCTGCGCGGTGAGGGCGTCACCCTCTCCCAGGTGCTCCCGGTCCTGCAGCGGATGGGCGTCGAGGTCGTCGACGAACGTCCGTACGAACTGCGCCGCGAGGACGGCGGCCGGTCGTGGATCTACGACTTCGGCCTGCGGATCGACCCGCAGGTCCTCGACCACGCGGACAACGACCTCCGCACCCGCTTCCAGGACGCCTTCCACGCCGCCTGGCGCGGCGACTGCGAGGTCGACGGTTTCAACGGCCTCGTCCTGCGCGCCGGGCTCACCTGGCGTCAGGCGGCCATCCTGCGGGCCTATTCGCGGTACCTGCGCCAGACGAAGATCCCGTTCTCGCAGGAGTACATCGAGAACACCGTCCTCGCGCACACCGACATCGCCACCGCGCTGGTGCGGCTGTTCGAGACCCGCTTCGATCTCTCGCTCGGCGAGGAGGCCCGCGCGTCGCAGGCGGAGCAGCTGACCACCGAGATCGGCAAGCTGGTCGACGAGGTGACCAGCCTCGACGAGGACCGGATCCTGCGACGGCTGATGGCGGTCATCCTCGCCACGCTGCGCACGAACTACCACGTCACCGACGGCGAGGGGAACTCCCGCCGGTACCTGGCGCTCAAGCTCGACCCGAGCGCGGTGCCCGAACTGCCCGAGCCGCGGCCGAAGTACGAGATCTTCGTGTACTCGCCCCGGGTCGAGGGTGTGCACTTGCGCTTCGGTGACGTCGCGCGTGGTGGCCTGCGCTGGTCCGACCGCCGGGAGGACTTCCGCACGGAGATCCTCGGCCTGGTCAAGGCGCAGGCGGTCAAGAACGCGGTCATCGTGCCTGTCGGCGCGAAGGGCGGCTTCGTCGTGAAGCGCCCGCCGACGGCCACCGGTGACCCGGGCCTGGACCGTGACGCCCAGCTGAACGAGGGCATCGCCTGCTACCGGATGTTCATCTCCGGCCTGCTGGACGTGACGGACAACCGCGTCGAGGGCAAGACCGTTCCGGCGCCGGGCGTGGTCCGCCACGACGGTGACGACAGCTACCTCGTGGTCGCGGCCGACAAGGGCACCGCGAAGTTCTCCGACATCGCGAACGAGGTCTCGGCGAACTACGGGTTCTGGCTGGGCGACGCCTTCGCTTCCGGTGGCTCGGTCGGCTACGACCACAAGGCCATGGGCATCACCGCGAAGGGTGCTTGGGAGAGCGTCAAACGCAACTTCCGCGAGCTGGGCAAGGACACCCAGACCGAGGACTTCACCGTCGTCGGCATCGGCGACATGATGGGTGACGTCTTCGGCAACGGCATGCTCCTCTCGGAGCACATCCGGCTCGTGGCCGCCTTCAACCACCTGCACATCTTCCTCGACCCGAACCCGGATTCGGCGACGTCGTTCGCCGAGCGGCGCAGGCTGTTCGACCTGCCGCGCTCGTCCTGGGAGGACTACGACCGCTCGCTGATCAGCGAGGGCGGCGGGATCTTCTCGCGGTCGGCGAAGACGATCCCGATCAGCCCGCAGGTCCGCGAGGCGCTCGGCCTCGGCGAGGACGTCACGAAGCTGGCGCCGAACGACCTCATGCAGGCGATCCTGCTGGCCCCGGTCGAACTGCTGTGGAACGGCGGTATCGGCACCTACGTCAAGGCCGAGAACGAGACCCACGCCGACGCGGGCGACAAGGCCAACGACGCCTTGCGCGTCAACGGGAACCAGCTCCGCGTCAAGGTCGTCGGCGAGGGCGGGAACCTGGGGCTGACCCAGCTCGGCCGGATCGAGTTCGCCCGCACGGGCGGCAAGATCAACACCGACGCGCTCGACAACTCCGCCGGTGTCGACTGCTCCGACCACGAGGTCAACATCAAGATCCTGCTGGATCACCTGATCTCGACCGGATCGCTGGACGCCGAGGAGCGCAACGAACTGCTGGAGCAGATGACCGACGAGGTCGGCGAGCTGGTGCTGGCCGACAACTACCGGCAGAACGCCGTGCTCGGCGTCAGCCGCGCGCACGCCGGTCCGATGGTCTCGGTGCACCAGCGGCTCGTCGCGGCGCTGGTCGCGAAGGGCGCCTTCGACCGCAAGCTCGAAGCGTTGCCGAGTTCGGCGGAGTTCCGCGCGCTGGAGAAGGCGGGTGACGGCCTCACCTCGCCGGAGCTGGCGACGCTGCTCGCGCACGTCAAGCTCGACCTCAAGGACGAGCTGCTGGCGAGCGAGCTGCCGGACTCCGAGGTGTTCTCCCGCCGCCTGCCCGAATACTTCCCGAAGCCGCTTCGGGAACGCTTCGGCGACGCGATCTTCCAGCACCCGCTGAAGCGCGAGATCATCACGACGATGGTGGCCAACGAGGTCGTCGACGGCGCCGGGATCTCGTACGTCTTCCGCCTGATGGAGGAGATGAACGCGACCGCCACCGACGCCGTCCGCGCGTACGCCGTGGTCACCCACGTGTACGACCTGCCCTCGCTGTGGGCCCAGATCGACGCGCTGGACAACGTCGTGCCGACCGAGGTCGCGGACGAGATGATGCTGGAGACCCGCAGGCTGCTCGACCGGGCCGCCCGCTGGTTCCTCACCAACCGGCCGCAGCCGCTGGCCCCGCTCGCCGAGATCAACCGGTTCGGCCGGGTCGTCGGCGAACTGGCCCCGCGGGCGCATGAGCTGCTTCGCGGTGTCGAGTGCGCTTCGGTGGACGCGAACACCGAGCGGCTGATCGAGAAGGGCGTCCCGGCGGAACTGGCGGAGCGGGTCGCGCTCCTGCTGCACACCTTCGGCCTGCTCGACGTCACCGACGTCGCGGAGCTCGCCGAGCAGCAGGCGGGGATCGACGCGGTGCACACCCCGGCGGAGACCGCGGGCCTGTACTACGCGCTCTCCGACCACCTCGGCATCGACAAGATGCTGACGTCGATCAGCGGTCTCGAACGCGGCAACCGCTGGCACGCGCTCGCGCGGCTGGCGTTGCGTGACGACGTGTACGGTTCCTTGCGGACGATCACGCTGGACGCGTTGCGGCACAGCGATTCGGGCACCGACCCGGACGAGAAGATCGCGCACTGGGAGAAGACGAACGCTTCGCGGTTGCAGCGGGCCCGCGTCGCGCTGGACGAGATCAGCCAGTTCGGCAAACTCGACCTGGCGACGCTGTCGGTGGCGGCGAGGCAGATCCGGAGCACGGTGAGGTAGTGGCGTACATTTCCCTGATCCGGCCGCGCTGGTCGGATATGGACGTCTACGGGCACGTCAACCACGCGAATCTGGTGACCCTGCTCGAAGAGGCACGGATCCCCCTGCTGTTCGGGGACGCCGTCCGGGCCGGGCTCACCGAACTGCCCAAGGGCATCGTCGTGGTGAAGCTGGCCGTCCATTACCGTTCGCCGATCGTGGTGTCCGATCAGGACATCCGGGTGGAGATCTCGTTGAAGGACTTGAAGCACGCCAGCTTCACTCTCGGCTACCGGGTGCACGCCGGGCCTGCCGGGTCCGACAAGGTCGCGGTCACCGCGGAGACGGTGCTCGCGCCGTTCGACACCGGGTCGGAGCGGCCCCGGCGGCTGACCGAGGACGAACGCGCCTTCCTGGAGAAGGGGTTCGCGGATGCCTGAGCTCGTCATCCCGGACGCGGGCGACCGCGAAACGCTCGGCGCGTTCGTGGCCAGGGCGGTCCGGCTCGACCAGAACACGCTGGTGCGGCTTCGGCAGCGCGGTGACGGCGTCGTCGAGGCGTGGAGCACGACCCCGTTCGAGGTCCTCGCCACCAGGGCGGTCGCCGGCGACATCACGCCGTCGGACGTCACCGTGTCCGGGAACGAGCTGCTCGCCGCGCTGACCGTGGCCGGCGGTGAGCGGATGGATCCGGGCCCGGCTCGCGACCTGATGTGGCATTCCGAGCTGCCCGCTTCCGGACGCTGGCAGCTGGTGGACGAACTGCCGGCGACGGTGATCTCGGAGCTGGCCGATCGGGGCGTCACACTGGCCCGCGACAACGTCGGCCCGCACGGCAACCCGCCCGCCTCGCTGATGGATCAGACGGTGCTCACCGTCATCGGCGGCGAGCAGGAGATCAAGGTCCAGATGCGGTGCCTGTTCGCGTTGTCGGGGATGGGCTTCGTCGACTCGACGATCGACGGCGACGTCGTCCGCGTCACCGCGACGGATTCGTGGATGCGCATCGACGCCAGGTACGGCGCCGTCCTCAAGCGCCGTCACGCGCTGTTGCCGCTGCTTTTCTGACAGGTTCCTTACGCTTCGCACCGCGGGTGGCTTCCGGCCGCCTGCGGTGTCAGGCTGTCCGCATGACCGACAGTGCCCCTCGCGACGCTGACAAGAACGGGGAGGACCCGACCGCGGACTTCCTCGCCGAGGTCCGGCAGGAGGAGACCCCGTGGCGGACCGAGCGTCCGCCGGGTGAGGAGGCGCCGGAACGCGCCGAACGCCCGGAGAAATGGGGCCGTGCCAAATCCGCCGGGCGGGCCGCGGCGAAGGCGGCGCCCTACGTCCAGGCCGCCGCGCTGGCGACGTGGATCGTCTCGGGCACCTTGGACGACTCAGCCGACTCCGACGACACCGGTTTCGGCGACATGGGCTCCTCCGGCGAAGCCTGAAACCTTCGCGATTCGGCACCTGCTTGCGGTAGTCCGGATCGCGAACCATCGCAAGCAGGTGCCGAATCGCGGGACTGGGCTAGAGCTTCGAGCGCATGTTCTTCATTCGCTCGATCTCGGCGGTCTGGCCGGTGACGACCTCCTGCGCCATCTCCTGCGCCTTGATCTCCACACCCTTCCCGAGCTGGGTTTCGGCCATGGTCAGCGCGCCCTGGTGATGCGCGATCATCAAATCGAGGAACAGCTTTTCGAACGCCACCCCGTTCGCCGCGCGCAGATCCGCCAGCTGGGCCTCGGTCGCCATGCCCGGCATGAGCGCGTGATCGTGCCCCCCGCCGTGGTCGCCGTGGCCCGCGCCCGGCACGGGCTTGCCGCGATCGGCCAGCCAGGTCTTCATCATCGCGATCTCGCCGTCCTGCGCGACCGAGATCCGGCCGGCGATGGCCCGGATCTGCTCGTTCGCCGTCTTGCCCGGCACCAGGTCGGTCATCACCTTCGCCTGCTGATGGTGGGGGATCATCATCGTCATGTACTCGACGTCGGCCTCGTTGGGCTGATCGCGGTTCACCGGGCCGGGAACACCGGTGCCCGCCTGCTCGCCGGGCCTCCCGGGAACGATGACCGGTGCGCTCTGGGCCGGTGGGGCCGGGTTTTCGTCGCCACTGCAGCCCGAGACTACGAAAGCGGCAACGAGCAGCGCCGATGTCAAACTTTTTCTCATCCCGGGAGATCCTCCGTTGGTCGGTATCTGCTGAGCCTAAATAAGGAATAAGGTGCGCGTAAAGCTGGGTGGAAGGAGAGCCATATCGTGCTGCAGCCTGGGCTGAAACGCCGCTTGACCAGGGGCTTCGTGTCGGCGGTCGCAGTCGCCGCCCTCGGGGCCTCCAGCGCGCTCGCCGCGCCGGCCGTCATCGCCGAACCGTCGGCGACCGCGATTCCGGGTGTGGACGAGATCGTCCACAGCCCGAACCTCCGGTCGATCGCGAACGTCCCGCAGCAGGGACCGTTCACCAAGGACTCGACCGGCACCGACATCGCGTTCACCAAGGGCCACGCGATCATCGGGACGTACGACGGCTTCAACGTCTACGACGTCCGCAACCCCTATCGCCCGAAGATCGTCAGCCAGGTCCTCTGCCCCGGCGGGCAGAACGACGTGTCGGTCTCCGGCGACCTGCTCTTCCTCTCCACGGACGCGTCGCGCAGCGACAACTCGTGCAACAGCGTCTCGAAGCCCGCTTCGGACAAGACGGCGTGGGAGGGCATCAAGATCTTCGACATCTCGAACCTCGCGGCGCCGAAGTACGTCGCGGCGGTCGAGACCGACTGCGGTTCGCACACCAACACCCTGGTGCCGGACAAACGCGGCAAGGACGTCTACATCTACGTCTCGTCGTACGCGCCGGCGGCGAACCTGCCCGACTGCCAGCCGCCGCACGACAAGCTGTCGATCATCAAGGTCCCCGTGAAGGACCCGGCGAAGGCTTCGCTGGTCGCGACGCCGGTGATGTTCCCGACCGACGGCGGCAACCCCGGTGGCACCAACCCCGACGGCACCCGCCGGTCGGAGACCACCGGCTGCCACGACCTGACGGCGCTGCCGGAGAAGGACCTGATGGCCGGTGCCTGCATGGGTGACGGTGTCCTGATCGACATCTCCGACCGGCTCAAGCCGCGGGTCATCAACCGCGTGCAGGACAACGTGAACTTCGCGTTCTGGCACAGCGCCACCTTCAACAACGACGCCACCAAGGTCGTCTTCACCGACGAGCTCGGCGGCGGCGGGATGGCCACCTGCCTGGAGAAGTTCGGCCCCACTCGCGGCGCCAACGGCATCTACGAGATCACCGGCCGCGGGGACAACCGCAAGCTGGAGTTCGTCAGCTACTACAAGATCCCGCGTCTGCAGTCCGAGACCGAGAACTGCGTGGCGCACAACGGTTCGCTGATCCCGGTGCCCGGCAAGGACATCATGGTCCAGTCCTGGTACCAGGGCGGCATTTCGGTGTGGGACTTCACCGACGCGAAGCGGCCGAAGGAGATCGCGTACTGGGAGCGGGGCCCGCTCTCGAACGAGAAGCTCGTCGGCGGTGGCACGTGGTCGGCGTACTGGTACAACGGCCACATCTTCTCGTCCGACATCGTGAAGGGACTGGACGTCCTGGACCTCAACGACTGGCGGACCTCCCCGGCGAAGCTGGTCCGGCAGAACGAGTTCAACGCCCAGACGCAGTACAAGCTGCACCCGGGCTTCAACAAGTGACCCACTAGCGTGAGATGAAAGGCCCCTTCATTGCGAAATTTGCAATGAAGGGGCCTTTCATTGCACGGGGGCCGGGCTCAAACGAGCCAGGCGGCCGCATCCGGCGGCAGTTTCCCGTTCACCAGCGGAACGCTCGACAGCAGCACCTCACCGGGCGGCAGCGCGATGGGGCTCGCCGACGTGTTCAGCGCGCACACCAGCCCGCCGCCGCGCCGCCGGAACGCGAAACATCCCGCGGGCGCGCCGTACCACTCGAGATCGTCACCGTTGAAGGCCTTGTGCGACTTGCGGATCTCGATCGCCCGCCGGTACAGCGACAGCGTCGACGCCGGATCCTCCAGTTGCGCTTCCACCGTCACCGACGCCCACGACGCGGGCATCGGCAGCCACGTCCGCGGATTGCGCGAGAACCCGAACGGCGGCAGGTCGCCTTCCCACGGCAGCGGCACCCGTGACGCGTCGCGGCCGAACTCGGGGCCGGAGGTCTTGGCACGCGGGTCCGCGAGCGCCTCCGGCGGGAGGTCGACGTTGCCGAGCCCCAGTTCCTCGCCGTTGTACAGATAGACCACCCCGGGCAGCGCGAGTTCGACGAGTGCCATCGCCCGCGCGCGCCGCACGCCGCGTTCGCCGCCGCCGTAGCGGCTGACCTGCCGCCAGACGTCGTGGTTGCCCAACGTCCAGGTGGCGGGGGCCCCGGCCGACTTCGGCACCGCCAGGGATCGCTCGATGGCCGTCCGCAGCGCGTCGGCGTCGAAATGTGTGAGCACGAGCCGGAAGTCGAACGCCAGATGCAGTTCGTCGGGCCGCAGGTAGCGTGCGAGGCGTTCCTCGTCGGTCACCCAGATCTCGCCGGCGGCCATCGTGCCCGGGTATTCGTCGAGCACCTTGCGGATCATCTGGTGGATCTCGTGGACGCGGTCGTTGTCGAACCTCGGGTCGTAGAACTCGCTCGGCCCGAGCGCGGTCACCCGCGGGTCCATGTCCGGCAGGCCCGGCGGTTTCGCCATGCCGTGCGCGACGTCGACGCGGAAGCCGTCCACCCCGTGGTCCAGCCAGAATCGCAGGGTCCGCTCCAGATCGGCGGCGACCTCGTGGTCGGCCCAGTTCAGGTCCGGCTGCTGCGGTGAGAACAGGTGCAGGTACCACTGGCCGTCCGGAACCCGCGTCCACGCCGGGCCGCCGAACGCGCTGACCCAGTTGTTCGGCGGCAGGTCGCCGCGCGGGCCCAGCCCGTCACGGAAGATGTAGCGATCCCGCTCGGGGCCGCCCGGCGGCGCGGCCATCGCCGATTTGAACCAGGCGTGGGTGTTGCTGGTGTGGTTGGGGACGACGTCGACGGTGACCTTGATGCCGCGTTTGTGCGCCTCGGTCAGCAGGACGTCGAAGTCGCCGAGAGTGCCGAACATCGGGTCGACGTCGCGCGGGTCCGCGATGTCGTAGCCGTGGTCGGCCATGGGGGAGCGGTAGAACGGCGTCAGCCACAACGCGTCGACCCCGAGCAGCTCCAGGTACCCGAGCTTGCCGCGGATGCCTTCGAGGTCACCGACGCCGTCCCCGTCCGAATCGGCGAACGAGCGCACGTAAACCTGGTAGAAGACCGCCTGGTCCCACCAAGCCGCGCCCGTCGCCATCACACGAAGCTGTTCATCATGCTGTTGGCGGCCATTTCGAGATACGCCCACAGCTGCGAGCGGTAGGGCTCCTCGATGTTCTCCTCGTCGACCGCGATCTTGATGCAGCGCAACCAGGCGTCGCGTTCGATCGGGCCGATCTTGAACGGGGCGTGCCGCATCCGCAGCCGAGGGTGACCGCGCTGATCCGAGTAGGTGTGCGGGCCGCCCCAGTACTGCATGAGGAACAGCCGGAAACGCTCCTCGGCCGGGCCGAGGTCCTCCTCGGGGTACAGCGGGCGAAGCACCTCGTCGACGGCGACTTCGGCGTAGAACCGCGCGACGATCCGGGTGAAGACCGGTTCACCGCCGATCGCTTCGTACAAGGTGGTGGGGTCAGGTTCGGTCACGGACACAGCTCCATTCTGCCCTTGTCCTACTGCGGGGCGGGGCCGGTGGACATAAAGCGTCCCAGCGGCGGCTCGAAGCCGGCCTCGTCCAGCGCGGCGAGCAGATGCGCCCGCAGCGCGCGCTGCACGGCCCACTGCTTGCCCGGGCGGACTTTCACCGTCATGCGGACCTTGATGCCTTCGGGCGTGACGGTCTCCACACCGAGCATCTCGGGCGGTTCCAGCACGTTGGGCGCCAGCCCCTCACTCTCCAGCAGCGTCGTCGACTTCTGGGCCATCAGTTCGATGGCCTTCTCGACGTCGGCGGAGTAGCTGAGGGGGACGTCGACGACGGCCACCGCGAAGCCCTGGCTCGAGTTGCCGACTCGCAGCACCTCGCCGTTACGGACGTACCAGACGGTGCCGTTGATGTCACGCAGGGTGGTGATCCGGAGGCCGACGGCCTCGACGGTGCCGGACGCCTCACCGACGTCGACGACGTCACCGACGCCGTATTGGTCCTCGATCATCATGAAGATGCCGGAGAGGAAGTCCTTGACGAGATTCTGCGCGCCGAAACCGAGTGCGACGCCGACGATGCCGGCGGAGGCGATGATCGGCGCCAGGTCGATGCCCAGTTCGCCGAGTACGAGGATGAACGCCAGGCCGTAGATCAGGAACGTGGCCATCGACTTGAGCACCGAGCCGATCGTGGCGGCGCGCTGACGACGTCGCTCCACCACCGCCGATCCGAGCACCTCGGGAGCCTTCTCCCGAAGCGGTCTCAACAGGGCGGGGAGCTTCTTGGAGCCGCTCGGCATCCGCGTCACTCGGTTGATCAGACGTCGCACCAGGTACCGCAGCAGGAACGCCACGGCGACGATCATCAGGATCTTGATCGGCTTCGTCAGCAGCCAGCCTGCCGACGCGGACAGCCATTCGTTTTTTGTGACCTGGAACACCTGGTAGCAGAAGGTTTCGACGTCTCGCGTGCAAGCCGGGGGTTCGGTGGGCAGCAGGTTCACTGAGAAGAAATGTCCTTTCGTACTCGGCGGGGTTCGTTCGCGCTGCTCCGCGCGGCGGGCGTCCCGGCGGGCGCGGAACACCCCGATTCGGGTGGCCGCCGGGTCGCGGGCATGTGACACGTCCACTAACACACGTGCGTTTTGGGGCTGATCTGTGGTCGACTATGCCTGCACCGGTGGAGGTGGTCGAGTGCCAGACCGACAACCCATCCCCCTCGGCGTCCCGAGCCAAGCCTTGGCCGGACAGGCGCCGGAGGTCGTGTTGCGCGCTCATCCGGGAGGTGCCCCCTCGCACGGGGCGCCACCGGGCGGGCCGGGAACGCGGCCAGGGGGTGTAGCCCGCCCGCCCGGACAGCGTAGAGGGCGGGACCCGTCGACTACGGCGGTACCCACTACGACATCAGCGTCGTCTTGGGGCCGCAGACGGGTATTGCTGTTGAACGCCACGTTCGAGCCGCTCACGGCGCTGCCGTTGCGGCGCGCGGTGGTCCTCGTGATGTGCGGCAAGGCCGAGGTGGTGCACGGAGACCCCGGAGGGCTCGAACTGCACGCCGCCACGGTCTCGCTGCCCGTGCCTTCGGTGATCCGGCTGAGCACCTACGTGCGCGTGCCCTACCGCGCACAGGTGCCGCTGACCCGGGCCGGGCTGATGCACCGCGACCGATACCGCTGCGCCTACTGCGGAGGGCGGGCCGAGACGATCGACCACGTCGTCCCGCGCAGCCGCGGTGGCCCCCACAGCTGGACGAACTGCGTGGCCTGCTGCGCCAAGTGCAACCACCGGAAGGCGGACAAGCTGCTTTCCGAGATCGGCTGGCGGCTGCGCGTCGTGCCGAGGGCCCCGCACGGGCCGCACTGGCGGCTGCTCGCGCATTCGAAGGAGGCCGACCCGTTGTGGCGGCCGTACCTGGGAACCGCGGCCTGATCCGGCTGTGAACACGTCGGCGCCCCGGCTGCCTTTCGGCGGCCGGGGCGAGCCGATGATGCCGTGATGAACCTCGTTACGGAGTACGCCGTTCCCCACTGACCGGTCGTGCCCGAATTCAGGCGGCGAGGGAGAAGTCGCTCTGGCAGGTGACGCGGGTGCCTCGGGTGACGCGGGTCCCCCGCGTGACGCGCGTGCCGCAGGTGACGCGAGTGCCGGCGGTCACGCGGGTACCGCGAGTGACGCGCGTGCCACGGGTGACGCGGGTTCCGGCGGTGACACGGGTGCCTCGGGTGACGCGGGTTCCGCGAGTGACGCGGGTTCCGGCGGTGACCCGCGTACCGCGCGTGACACGAGTACCGCGAGTAACCCGTGTGCCCGCCGTCACACGTGTGCCGGGGACGAATCCAATTTCGAAGAGTGACGAAATGTCGTCGATGATCGCCTGGCCGGGTGTCTGGGTGCTCTGCATGACATATCCTCCTGCGACCGGTGCGTTACCTGCTGGGGTGGGAGAGCTGGGCGCAAGGCCCGTACAGGTGAAAAAGCTACGAGGATTTCAAGGCTCCGACAAGATGACAGCGCCGGGTGCGGCCGCCCGTACGTTGAGTTGCAACCTTTCGGCCTTGAGGGCTTCGCCCCAACGTGGGAGCGCTTTCGTGGCAAGCGGCGGACGGCCCCCGCCGGACGGTGAGCGGTAGGTGCCGGGGCGCACACCCGTGCGAGCGGGTGCGGCCGCGAGCCATCGGATACGCTCACGCGCGTGAACCTTGTCGAGACGATCCTGGTCTTCGCGGTGATCCCCTTGGCCATCTACGCGCTTTGCGGGGTGGCCACGCTGCGGTCGAAGGGCGCGGGCGTCGCCCGGTACCGGCCGGGGCAGCCGTGGGAACACCCGGCCATGTGGTGGAGCGCCAACCCCGACGGGGTCGGCGCCAGGCATTCGCACGCGGGCGGCGCGACCGCCGTCGGTGCGGCGGACGGAGCTTCGGTGACGGGAGGCGCTCGTGGCAACTGGTGAACTGACCCATTCGTCCACCGCTGTTGACGAAGAGCCCGGTTACGGCGCCGCCGTTACTTCCAGCGGCCGGATTTCCGCCGCCAAGATGTACGAACCGGCTGGGCCGATCAGCCCATTCACCACCCAGCAGCTCGCCCGGCTGGACGAGGCGCTGACGCTGGCCAGCCGCGAGACCGGCCTGGACTTCAGTGTGTACCTCGGCGACCTCGGCGAAGACACGCGCGTCACCGCCGAAGGCCTGCTGGCCTCGACCGACAACCCGGCCGACGCCGTGGTCGTCGCCGTGTCGCCCGGACAGCGTGCCATCGAGATCGTGACGGGCTCGCAGGCCCGGTTCCGCCTGCCCGACCGCGGCGCGAAGCTCGCCGTGGCCAGCATGGTGGCCTCCTTCAAGGAAGGCGACCTCATCGGCGGCCTCGTGAACGCACTTCGCATGCTGAGCGACCAGGCGGGCGCTCCGCAGCACTAAGCACCTTCACGCTCTTTCAAGTGCAATGAAGGGGCCTTTCATAGCAAAATTTGCTATGAAAGGCCCCTTCATTGCGTTACGGGACTAGACCCCGGCCTGCGAGTCGAACTCACGGGCGGCCAGCGCCCGCACGATCCCGGCCCGGCCTTCCGACACCAGACGGCGCAGTGCCGCCGGGTGCTCCCCGGTCAGCCACTCGTCCGACGCCTTGACGGCAGCCGGTTCGACGGCCCACGACGGGTACAGCCCGACGACGGTCGGCTGCGCCCGCTCGCTGGAGCGCCGCTGCCACACCTCGCCGATGACGTCGAAGTAGCGCGTCACGTAGTCGCCGAGCAGGTGCTTCTGGCCCGGGTGGGAGAAGCCGGTGATGAGCGAGTCGCTGACCGCGTTGGGCAGCTCGTCGTCGTACACCGCCCGCTGCCACGCGTCTGCCTTGGCCTCGGCGGTCGGCCGCAGCGCCCGCGAACGCTCCGCCTGACGCCGTCCGGCGGCGGTGTCGTCCTTCGCGAGCTCCGTGTCGATCTCGGGGTTCTCCGCCTTGCCGTGCGCGACGAGCGCGTGCAGCAGCCGCCAGCGCAGGTCGGTGTCGACGGTCAGGCCGTCGAGGGGCGCCGTGCCGTCGAGCCAGCCCGCGATGATCGCCAGCGTCTTGTCGTCGAGCACGCATCCGGCGAGCGAGTTGACGAACGCGAGCTGGTGGTCCGAACCGGCTTCGGCGCCCTGCGCCAGCTCCAGCAGCCGCGAGCTGAACTCCGGCCAGCCCCTGTCCGCCGCCCACGCCGGGCTCGCGTACGAGTTCAGCGCCGTCTGCGCCTGCAGCAGCAGCCGCTGCACCACGCCGACCTCGGTCTCGGTGTGCACGCCGCGCTGCACCAGCGTGACGAAGTCGCGGGCCTTGAGCTCGGCCTCGCGCGTCATCTCCCACGCCGCCGACCAGCACAGCGTGCGGGGCAGCGGTTCGGTGATGTCGGCGATGCGGTCGATCAGCGTGGTCAGCGACGCCGGGTCGAGCCGCATCGTGCAGTAGGTCAGGTCGTCGTCGTTGACCAGCACGAGCTTGCCCGCCGGGAGGCCGACCAGGTCCGGCACCTCGGTGCGTTCGCCGTCGATGTCGAGTTCGACGCGGTGCTTGCGGACGATCTTGCCGTGCTCGTCCTCGTCGTAGACCCCGACCGCGACGCGGTGCGCGCGCAGTTCACCGGCACCCGGCTTGGCGCCGGTCTGGGTGACGGCGAAAGCGGTGTACTTCCCGTCGGCGCCGACCTCGTAGCGCGGGCTCAGCGAGTTGAGGCCGGTGGTCTCCAGCCACTGCGCGCTCCACCACGACAGGTCGCGGCCCGAGGCCTCTTCCAGCGCGCCCAGCAGATCCGCCAGGGTCGCGTTGCCCCAGGCGTGCTTGCCGAAGTAGACCTTGAGGCCTTCGAGGAAGTGGTCGAGACCGACGTAGGCGACGAGCTGCTTCAGGACGCTCGCGCCCTTGGCGTAGGTGATCCCGTCGAAGTTCACCTCGACCGCGTGCAGGTCGACGATGTCCGCGGCGATCGGATGCGTCGAGGGCAGCTGGTCCTGCCGGTACGCCCACGACTTCTCGATGTTCGCGAAGCTGGTCCACGCGTTCTTGTATTCGGTGGCCTCGGCCTGGGCGAGCACGCTCGCGAAGGTCGCGAACGACTCGTTCAGCCACAGGTCGTCCCACCAGCGCATGGTGACCAGGTCGCCGAACCACATGTGCGCCATCTCGTGCAGCAGCGTCTCGGCGCGGCGCTCGTAGTAGTAGCGCGTGACGCGGCTCCGGAAGACGTAGTCCTCCAGGAAGGTGACCGCGCCGGCGTTCTCCATCGCGCCCGCGTTGAACTCCGGCACGAACAGCTGGTCGTACTTGGAGAACGGGTACGGGGTGGCGAATTTCTCGTGGTAGAAGGCGAAACCCTGTTTGGTCTCGGTGAACAGCCGGTCCGCGTCCATATGCTCGGCGAGCGAGGCGCGGCAGTAGATGCCCAGCGGGATCGTGCGGTGGGCGTCGGAGAACTCGTCGCGCCACTCGCTGTACGGGCCGGCGATCAACGCGACCAGGTAGGTCGAGATCCGCTCGGACACCTTGAACACGGTGCGGACGGCCCCTTCCGGGGTCTCCTCGGCCGACTCGATCAGCGCGTTCGAAATGACCTTCCAGTCCTTCGGCGCGATGACGGTGAGCCGGTAGACCGACTTGAGGTCGGGCTGGTCGAAGCAGGCGAACATCCGCTTCGCGTCCGCGGTCTCGAACTGCGTGTAGAGGTAGACACCGTCGTCGACCGGGTCGACGAAGCGGTGCAGGCCCTCGCCGGTGTTCATGTACCGGCAGACCGCGTCAACGACGAGTTCGTTCGACTCGGCGAGCGCGGGCAGCTCGACGCCCTTGTCCTCGACGTACCCGCTGACGTCGAGTTCCGTCCCGTTGAGGACGGCCGACTCGATCCCCTCCGCGACGATGTCGACCCACGACGCTTCGCCGCTTCTGGCGCTCGCGAACTTGATCGTCGTCTTCGACGTGAAGGTCTTCTCACCGGGACCGCCGCGGCCGTCGGTCAGATCCAGCTCGATGTCGTAGGACTCGACGTCGAGCAGCTCCGCGCGCAGCTTGGCTTGGTCTCGGGTCAGGTTGGGGGCGGGCACTGGCACCTCTGGTCATCGGTATCGGTTTTGGTTTCCAACTACTGGCATCCAATCATGTCCAGGCCGGTGCTGACGACGGGAACAACGCCGATGGCCGCGATGTTGGCTCGCTGTGTAGCACTCTGTGCGTACCGGCCCACCCAAGACGATGGCACTGGGAGAACCTGATGACCGCCCCGTCCGAGACGACCAAGGTCGACTTCTACTTCGATCCGATCTGCCCGTTCGCCTGGATCAGCTCGCGCTGGATCCTCGAGGTGGAGAAGCACCGCGACCTCGACCTGAGGTTCCGGATCATGAGCCTGTCCGAGCTGAACAGCGGCCGCGAGGGCCTGCCTGAGCAGTACAAGGAGCTGTTGGACCGCGGCTGGGGTCCCGTCCGCGTCGCCACCGCGCTGGCGCAGAAGAACGGCGAAGAGGCCCTGCGCGACTTCTACACGGAGTTCGGTACGCGCCATCACAACCAGGGCGACAAGGACATCCCGAAGGTCATCAAGGAGACCCTTGAGGCCATCGGCGCCCCGGCCGAGCTGGCCGAGGCCGCGGAGTCGACCGAGTACGACGAAGCGCTGAAAAAGAGTCACTACGAAGGTATGAATCCGGTCGGAATGGATGTCGGTACCCCGACCATCCACATCGACGGCGTCGCCTTCTTCGGCCCGGTGCTCAGCTCGATCCCGCGTGGCGAGGACGCCGTCAAGGTGTTCGACGGCGCCCGCGCGCTGGCGAGCTACCCGGACTTCTTCGAGCTGAAGCGCACCCGGTCCGGTGAGCTGAACTTCGACTAAGGCGTCGCCAGTGCGGCCCTGGTGACATCGTCGGGGTAGGAGGACCTCGCGACGGCTTCGTCCGTCGTGAGGTCTCCCGCCGCGATTCCGGTCTTGAACGCGACGAGCTCGCGCAGCCCGTGGCGGTGCTTTTCGATGAACGCGGTGTCGACGGGGTCCCCATGCCCGGCCACGATGATCTTCGGCTCCAGCGCGAGGATCTCGTCCATCACGCCAGGCCATTCGGCCAGGAAACTGCCGTCGTTGAACGAGAACGCGCTGAAGCCTGCTTCGGCGTTCTCGACGGCGTCGCCCGCGTAGATGACGCCCGCGTCGGGCACTTCCACGAACAGGTCGTGATCGGTGTGCGCCCGGCCGAGAAAGCGCAGCACGACGGTGCGGCCGCCGAGGTCGATCTCCGCGATGTCGGTGACCGGCTTGGTGGGCAGGGTGATCTCGGTGCGCTCCAGCGCCTCCGCCATCTCGGGCCGGTTTTCGCCGAGGTAGTGCTGGATCCACTTGCGCCGCGCGCCCTCGCCGTAGGTGGTCAGCTCGGCCACGCACCCGTCGTGTGCCCAGACGTCGCACGGCAGGAACGCCGTGGTGCCGAAGGCGTGGTCGAAATGCGCGTGGGTGTAGACGACCGACCACGGCAGCGGCGTGATCTCCCGGACCGCCGCGGCCAGTTCGGCGCCTTGATCGACGTCACCGCGGACGTCGACGACCAGGCAGCGCTCACCGCCCACGACGAGGCCGACGGTCAGGTCCAGCTCTTCGTAACGGCGGGCGTACACGCCGTCCGCGAGTTCGAGCCAAGTCACGAATCCTCCAGAATTCCGTTGCGCAGCAAAGGAACCCTGCTGCTCGTATCGAGCTTCGCGGCGAGTGTCACGTCGTTCGCGTGTCCGGCCGCGGCGAGCTCACGTCCTGAAGAACACTCTTGTCAGTGCTTCGGCGATGTCGATCGATTTCGCCGCGATGGCCGCGAGGCGGGCTTCGGCGGACAGACGACCGTAACCGTCCAGCGCCGCGACGATCGCGCCCGCGCCGAGCTGATCCTCGACGCACGGCCTCAGCGGCCCGAACGTCGTGGCTTCGGTGTGGATGCCGATGCCCCAGCGTTCCCCGGCCGGGATGACGCCGATCGGCGCGCCGGTCCGCCAGTTCCGCCGCGCGGGCGGCGACGGCGGCCGCGTTGCGCAGGCATCCCGCCAGGACGACGGCACCGGTCGTGGCGGCGGCGTCGCAGAGCGTGGCACCGTTGGGGGAGGGGAGCGCGAG
Source organism: Amycolatopsis sp. WAC 01375 (assembly GCF_003947325.1). Lineage (NCBI taxonomy): Bacteria > Bacillati > Actinomycetota > Actinomycetes > Pseudonocardiales > Pseudonocardiaceae > Amycolatopsis > Amycolatopsis sp. WAC 01375. Next base: position 204,353 of record NZ_QHHW01000032.1, on the reverse strand, counting down.
GAGGGTGCCGGAAGGGATTTCCGTCACAGACGAAGGTCGCAAGGTCCACTGTTTTTCACCCGCGAGGATGGCTCCTCGCGCTTTCGCGGCCTCCGCACCGCGCTGATCGCGCCAGCGGACGGGCAGCACACGGCCGTCGTTGCCGAGGACGAGATCCGTTGTGGTGCAGAAGGAAAGTACGTCGACGATGACGAGAACGGCGCAGTCCGCGCCCAGTGCGCCGACTCCCTCGGTTCCCCACTCGAGTCTGATGTCCACCCCCACAGCATGCTCGCCCGGGAACGTGATGGCAGACTCCGCGCTGTGCGTGTTTACCTTGGCTCCGACCATGCCGGTTTCGAACTGAAGAACCACCTCGTGGCCCACCTCAAGGAGCAGGGCCACGACGTCGAGGACGTCGGTCCCTTCGTCTACGACGCGGCCGACGACTACCCCGCGTTCTGCATCGAGGCGGCCCGCCGCGTCGTCGCGGACGAGGGCAGCCTCGGCATCGTCGTCGGCGGCTCCGGCAACGGCGAGCAGATCGCGGCCAACAAGGTGAAGGGCGCCCGCGCCGGCCTCGCGTGGAGCGTCGAGACCGCGAAGCTCACCCGCGAGCACAACCACGCCCAGCTGATCGGCGTCGGCGCGCGGATGCACACCACCGAAGAGGCCACGGAGATCGTCGAGGCGTTCCTCGCGACCCCGCCGAGCCCGGACGAGCGCCACGGCCGCCGCGTCCAGCAGATCCTGGACTACGAGAACACCGGCTGGCCGCCGCCGCTGCCCGAGCACTGACATGCCCGAGGGGCACACGCTCCATCGCCTGGCACGTCTGCACAAACGCCGTTTCGCCGGTCACCCGGTCGAGGTGAGCAGCCCGCAAGGACGATTCGCCGGTGAAGCGTCCCGTTTGGACGGCCGGTTGCTGGTCAAGGCCGAGGCGTACGGGAAGCACCTGTTCCACGACTACGGTCCACACGGGACGGTGCACGTCCACCTCGGCCTCTACGGCACGTTCTCCGACGTGCCGCTGCCCGCTCTGGAGCCGGTGGGGCAGGTGAGGATGCGGCTGGTCGGCCCGACGCATTCCGCCGACCTGCGCGGCCCGACCCGGTGTGAACTCCTTGACAGGCCCCAAGTGGACGCGATCAAGGCACGGCTCGGCCCGGATCCGCTGCGCCGCGATGCGAAGCCGGACAAGGCGTGGGAGCGGATTTCGCGGTCGAAGACGTCGATCGCGGCACTGTTGATGGACCAGTCGGTGCTGGCGGGCGTCGGCAACGTGTATCGCGCCGAGGTGCTGTTCCGGCACGGTGTCGCCCCGCTCGTTCCCGGCCGCGCGCTCGACCGCGGGCTGTGGGAGGACATGTGGGCGGATCTCGTGACGCTCATGCGGCACGGTGTCCGGGTGGGACGGATCGACACGGTCGCGCCGGAGCATCTGCCCGAGGCGACCGGCCGCGCGCCGCGGCAGGACCGGCACGGGGGCGAGGTCTACGTCTACCGCCGAGAGGGGATGCCTTGCCTCGTGTGCGGGACGGCGGTGCTGCGGAGCGATCTGGCGGCGCGGAACCTCTTCTGGTGCCCTACCTGCCAGCCCGCCTGACGGCCTCTCCCGATGCAATGAAGGGGCCTTTCATAGCAAATTTTGCTATGAAAGGCCCCTTCATTGCGCTTGCGGGAGGGGGCGCGGACTAGAAGTCGAACCCGCCGCCGTCGAAACCGCCGCCATCGAAGCCGCCACCGTCGAACCCACCGGCGTCTCCGCCCGTGTCGCCACCGGCGTCGCCGCCCGCGTCACCGGCACCGGCGTCCTCCTGGCCCGCGTCATGGCCCGATTCCCAGGCCGACGCGCTCGCGATACCCGCCATCCCGGAGAACATCGCGCTGAACAGCAGCATCGAACCGAGACCCCAGGCGCCGGCGACGAGCGCGGGCTTCCACCACGGCTCGCTGTACCAGCCCTGCGGCACCGGACGGCCTGCCACGCGGCCACCGGGGTAGTAGTGGGGCGTCCGCCGGCTCGGGTCGGGCGAGGCCTCGTAGTGCTCGCCCTCGACGTCGACGGAACGGTACTCGGTGACCTTGCCGGCGCGGTCGCGCTCTTCGCTCGCGGGCAGTTCCGGACCGGGGTCCATGCCCATCGCGAGCCGTGCCGCGCGGACGTAATAGAGGCCTTCGATGGCGGTCTCGCGCACCAGCCGGGCCTGTTCGACGGTCTGTGCCTGCTCCATCTGCGAGCCCGCCGCGGTGAAGCGTTCGGACGCGTCCGCCATCGCCTGCTGGGAGGCGGTGTCCGTGCCGGTGAGGTTCATGACCTGACCGCCGAGCCGCTCGACGAGGCGCCGCGCGTCGGCCTTCGCGTCGTCCAGCAGGCGCTTCTTGGCCGCCGCCTGGGATTTCGCGAAGTAGATGCCGCCGCCGACCACGACGACGAGGAGCACGATCAGGAAGATCGCGGTACCCATGGGTTCACTCCAGGAATCGTTCGGCCTTTGCTCCGATCAACGCGGACGGCCCGCCGGTGGTTCCCGCGCGCACTGGCGGCAGAAACTAGAACACGTTATAGTTCGGCTCCATGAAGTTCACCCTGTCGATCGCGATGAACCCGCTCGATCAGCTGGGCGAGCTCGCCCGCGCCGCCGAAGAGGCGGGTTTCTCCTCGATCGCGCTCCCGGATTCCCTGTTCTATTCCGAAACGGTCTCTGCCGACTATCCGTACACGCCCGACGGCAGTCGCTTCTGGACGGAGGAGACGCCCTGGGCCGATCCGCTGGTCGCGGCGGCCTCGATGGGCGCGGTCACCGAACGGCTCACGTTCTACACCTCCGTGCTCAAGCTCGGCTCCCGCAATCCGGTCCTGCTCGCGCGCCAGGTCAACTCGGTCGCGGCGCTGACCGGCGGCCGGTTCGGCCTCGGGCTCGGCGTCGGCTGGTCGCCGGAGGAGTTCCGCTGGTGCGGCGCCCCGTACGAGAAGCGCGGCAAGCGCGTGGACGAGGCCATCGAGGTGCTGCGCCTGATCCTCGACGGCGGGATGGTCGAATTCCACGGCGAGTTCTTCGACTTCGACAAGCTCCGTATGAGCCCGACGCCGCCGTCGCGGGTGCCGTTCTACATCGGCGGTCACACCGACGTCGCGCTGCGCCGGGCCGCCCGCGTCGCCGACGGCTGGTCGTCGGCGATGATGAAGTTCGACGACCTCCGCGACACGATCGCCAAACTGCGCGGACTGCTGGCCGAACGGGGCCGTGCCGACGATCCCTTCGAGTACCAGGCCGTGTGCATCGACAAGTTCGGTCTCGACGGCTATCGCGAACAGGGCGACATCGGCGTCACCGACATCATCACCATGCCGTGGGTGTTCGACGGTCTCGGTTTCGACGCCGAAGTCGGCCCGAAACTCGATTCCATCAAGAAGTTCGGCGACGAGATCATCGCGAAGATGGGAGACTGAACCATGGGTGTCGACGTCTGCTGGGATCCGGCCGCCACGCAGCCGCCCGCGCGCCGAGCCGCGTTCCGTTCGATGACCGCGGTCACCGCCGGGGACAAGGCCGCCTGGCTCGAACTCTTCGCCGGTGACGCCGTCGTCGAGGATCCCATCGGCCCCTCGATGTTCGACGAAGAGGGCAAGGGGCATCACGGGCACGACGGGATCAGTGCCTTCTGGGACAAGACGATCGCGAACGTCGAACGCTTCCAGTTCACCATCCGCGACTCCCATGCCGCCGGTGACGAGGTCGCGAACGTCGGCACGATCACGACGTATCTGCCCGGCGGTTACCGCGTCGACACCGACGGCGTGTTCGTCTACCGGGTGCGCGAGGACGGGCTGATCGTGTCGATGCGGGCGTTCTGGGAGACCGGGCGCGCCATGGCCACGGCCCGCCAAGAGAGCTGAGCATGCGACGGCGGCTCGTGATCACGCTCCTGGCCGTCGTGGCCTTGGGCGTGGTCGCCGTCGTCGTGGTGACCTCCCGCCGCGAACCGGCGTCCGTGGCGGAATCCAGCACGCCGCCGCCGGTATCGGCGACGACGGCGGAGCCTCCCGTGGCCTTCTGCCCGGAGACCGCGGAGTCGGAGCGCGTGCGTTCCCCGTCCGGCCTCGACGGGAAGACGGAGCCGCGCACGCCGTCCGGCCCGCATCGGCTGGCCTACTTCGTGGTCGACGACAAGGGCATGCGCGACCTCACCGGCACCGCTGCCCAGCATCTGCCGATGGGTACGTCCCAGCAGGGGCGGATTCAGGTGGTGGTGTGCGAATACCCGAAACCGACCAACGAGCGCGTCGGCACCTGTGACGGTTACGAGCGGCAGGGTAAGGCGCCTGTTTCCGTCACGGTCACCGGTGTCCAGTACACCTACAAGGCCTACGACGCCGAAAGCGAACGCCTGCTCGACACCTTCGTCCTGCCCGGGGTCCGGGTGTGCCCGCGTTCGGTGACGACGGTCGACGACGTGCCCCGTGCCGTCGAAGCCCGCTCCGACTACACCGCGGTGATCGGCCGCCTGCTGCCGCACCTGCGCATCTGAGCCTCAGGTGAGCCGCTCCGCGCGCCGGGCCAGGTACTGCTTCTCGGGTTCGCTCGCGGTCTTCCCGGCGGCACGGAGGTAGGCCTCGCGTGCGGCGGCGGTGTCGCCCGCCAGTTCCAGCAGATGCCCCCGCACGGAATCGAGCCGGTGGGTCTGGTTCATCCGGCTGTCGTCGTCGAGGGTGGCGAGCAGTTCGAGTCCTGCTTCGGGCCCGTTGACCTCCGCGACCGCGACAGCGCGGTTGAGCGTGACGACAGGGCCGGGCGAAACCTTCTCGAGGACGTCGTAGAGCGCGAGGATCTGGGACCAGTCCGTTTCGGCCGCCGTGGGCGCCTCACTGTGGACGGCGGCGATCGCGGCCTGCACCTGGTACGGCCCGACCGGGCCCGTTTCCAGTGCCGCGCTCACCAGCGAGACGCCTTCGGCGATCATTTCCGCGTTCCAGCGCGACCGGTCCTGCTCGGCGAGGAGGACGAGCGAGCCGTCTTCGCCGGCGCGGGCGGCGCGGCGGGCGTCGGTCAGCAGCATGAGCGCCAGCAGGCCGGTGACCTCGTCCTCGTCCGGCATCAACCGCCGCAGCAGCCGGGTCAGCCGGATCGCCTCGGCGGTCAGGTCGGCGCGGTGCAGGTCGGGGCCGCCGCTGGTCGTGTAGCCCTCGTTGAAGATCAGGTACAGCACCTGGAGGACGACGCGGAGCCGCTCGGCGAGCTCCGCCGCCAGTGGCAGGACGAATTCGGCGCCCGCCTTCTTGATGGTCTGTTTCGCCCGGCTGATCCGCTGGGCCAGCGTCGATTCCGGGACCAGGAAGGCGTTCGCGATCTCGCCCGTGGTCAGGCCGCCGACGGCGCGCAAGGTGAGCGCGAGTTGCGACGGCGCGGACAGAGAAGGGTGGCAGCACAGGAAAAGGACGGTGAGCGTGTCGTCCGAATTGGACGTATCCCCCGGACCGGACAGGTCCATCAGGGCGTCGTTCTCCTCGCGACGGCGTCGCGCGCTCTCGCTGCGCCACTCGTCCACCAGCCGCCGTGACGCGACCGTCGCGAGCCACGACTTCGGACTGTCCGGGATGCCCTGCTCCGGCCACTGCTGTGCGGCCGAGAGCAGGGCTTCCTGGACGGCGTCCTCGCAGGCGTCGAACTGCCCGTGCTTGCGCACCAGCAACCCGATGACCTGCGGGGCCAGCTCCCGCAGGAGCGCTTCCACCTGACGATCGTCCTTCACGACGCCAGTCTTACCCCATGCGAGCCGTCAGGCGACGGGGGAGTAGTGCGAAGCGTCGCCTTCGAGGGACTCGCTCGGCACCCCGTCGATGCCCACCGGGACATCACCCGCCACGGTCACCCGGTTCAGACGGCGCGGCAGGTCGTCGTAGTTGTCGACGGCGTAGTGCTGGGTGATGCGGTTGTCGAACAGCACCAGCTGGTTCGGCTCCCAGCTCACCCGCACGACGTTCTCCGGCCGCGTCACGTAGGACTGCAGCAGCCGCAGGATGTCCCGCGACTCGCCCTTGGACAGCCCGACGATCCGCTGCGCGAATCCGCCGATGTACAGCCCGCGCTCCCCGGTCACCGGATGCACCCGCACCACCGGGTGGACCGTGCGGAACTTCCGCGACACGAACACCTTCCGGCGTTCCTGCTCCGCATCGTCGAGGGTCTCCGGCGCCTTCGCGTAGTCGTAGTCGTTGGTGTGCTCGGCGCGCAGCGTGTCCGCGAAGGCCCGGAGCGGTTCCGGCAGGTCCCGGTAGGCCGCAGCCGAGTTCGCGATCAGCGTTTCACCGCCGTACGGAGGAACGACCAGGCTGCGCAGCGTGCTGACCTTCGGCGGGTTGAGCACGAAGGTGACGTCGGTGTGCCACTGGTTCGCGCGGCCCTGCTCGCTGTCGACCGGCAGGATCGCGGGCTCGCCGTCCACGGACGGGACGGTCGGATGCGCCTTCGTCAGCTCGCCGAAATGCTCGGCGAACCGCTGCTGGCCCGCGTCGTCGAGGTCGACGTCGCGGAAGACGAGCGCCTTGTGCTCGTGCAGGGCCTCGGTGACGAACGTGACGGTCGCGGCGTCGAGTTCCTTGGCCGGATCGACGCCGACGACCTGCGCGCCGATCCTGCCGGTGATCTTGCGGACCTCGACCTGGGTGTTGAGTGCGGTCATGCGGCGTGCTCCTTTACTCGGGTGCGGGTGACGGGGCGGGCGAGGCCGTAGTGGCCCCGCAGGGTCGTGGCGGTGTACTCGGTGCGGAACAACCCGCGCCGCTGGAGTTCCGGGACGACGAGGTCCACGAAGTCCTCCAGGCCACCCGGAAGTGTGGGCGGCATGACGTTGAAGCCGTCCGCGGCGCCTTCGGTGAACCAGTGCTCCAATTGGTCGGCTACTTGCGTGGCGGTGCCGGCGAAAACGCGGTGACCACGACCGCCCGCGAGCCGTTCGATGAGCTGGCGGATGGTCAGGTTCTCGCGCCTCGCCAGCCCGGTGACCAGCTCGAACCGGCTTTGCGCGCCTTCGGTGAAGGTGCCGACGTCGGGCAGCGGGCCGTCGAGCGGGTACGGCGTCAGGTCGTGGTCGAGCATGGTCGACAGCTGCCGCACGCCGTACGCGGGCGTGATGAGGGCGTTGAGTTCGGCCTCGCGTTCCTTCGCTTCGGCCTCTGTGCGGCCCAGGATCGGGCTGATCCCCGGCAGGATCTTGATCTCCTCCGGCGAGCGCCCGTATTTCGCGAGCCTGCCCTTGACGTCGTCGTGGAAAGCCTTGCCCTCGGCGAAAGTCTGCTGCGCGGTGAACACCGCCTCGGCGAACCGGGCCGCGTACTCCTTGCCTGTCTCCGAGGACCCGGCCTGAACGAGCAACGGATGCCCCTGCACCGGACGCGGGATGTTCAGCGGTCCGCGCACCTGGAAATGCGGGCCGTCGTGGTCGATCGGATGGATACGGTCGGTGTCGGCGTAGACCCCGGTCGCCTTGTCGATGACGGCCGCTCCGTCGTCCCAGCTGTCCCAGAGTTTCTTGGCGACTTCGACGAATTCGGTGGCACGTTCGTAGCGCAGCGCGTGCGACGGCCGGGCGTCGCGATTGAAGTTGCGGGCCTCGTCCTCGCCTGCCGACGTCACGATGTTCCACCCCGCGCGTCCGCCGCTGAGATGGTCGAGCGACGCGAACTTCCGCGCCAGGTGGTACGGCTCGTTGTAGGTAGTCGACGCGGTGGCGATCAGCCCGATGTGCTCCGTCGCCCCGGCCAGCGCCGAAAGCAGTGTCAGCGGCTCGAACAGGGTGTGCGAGTTGTAGCGGACGTTGCCCCACAACGCGACACCGTCGGCGAGGAACAGTGAATCCAGTTTGCCGCGTTCCGCCGTGCGGGCGATGTCGACATAGTGCTTCAGTGTCGTGGCGCGGTGTGGATCCGTACTCGGATGCCGCCAGGCCGCCTCGTGATGTCCGTTCGGCATCACGAAAGCGTTGAGGTGTAAGTGCTTCATGCCTTCTCCTTGACACGCCAGGTGGAGAACCGCCGCTCCAGCGCGACGAAGCCGGCGTTGATGGCCAGGCCGAGCACCGAAACCGTGATGATCGCGGCGTACATCTGCTGGATCTGGAAGTTGACCTGCGAGTTGTTGATCAGATAGCCGAGTCCTGCCTTGGCGCCGACCATTTCGGCGGCGATCAGGATGAGGATCGAGTACGCCGCCGCCATCCGGATGCCGGTGAAGATGGTCGGCACCGCCGACGGCAGGATCACCTTGCGGAACAGGTTCGGGCTCGACAGCCCGAGCGAACGCGCGGCCTTGACCAGCAAGGGATCCACGGTGTTCACCCCGGCGATCGTGTTGAGCAGCACCGGCCAGACGCAGGCGTAGACGATCAGCGCGATCTTGGACAGCTCGCCGATGCCGAGCAGGAGCGTGAACACCGGAAGCAACGCCAGCGCGGCGGTGTTGCGGGCGAGCTCCAGCAAGGGGTTCAGGAATTCGGCGAGCGGGCGGTACCAGGCGATCAGCAGCCCCAGCGGCACCGAAACCGCCACCGCGATCACGAAACCGGCGGCGGACCGGCCGAGACTCGCCAGCAGATGGTCGGCCAGCTGCCCGTTGAGGATCAGCTCCCAAAGCGCGGCGAGGTCTTCCGACAGCGGCGGAAGGAAGGTCCTCCTGCCCTCGTCGAGAACGTACTGGGGAGCGAGCTCCCAGACGGCGAGGAACAGCAGGATCGCCGCGGAACCGCGGAAAGCTTTGCCGATCCGGTTCTTCTTCTTGTGAGGTTTCGTGGCGGCCTTCGGTCCTGTATGGACAGTCGGCGCCTCGAGGGTGGCGGTCATCAGGCGGCCCTCCGGATCTCGTCGTGCAGGAGTTCCCACAGGCGGTGGCGATGGGCCACGAACGCGGGCGCCGAGCGCAGGTCGTCGTTCGAGCGGTCGCCGAGGTCGATGTCGACGACGTCCTTGAGTCTGCCCGGCCGCGACGTGAGCACCGCGACCTTCTGTCCCAAGTAGACGGCCTCTTCGATGCTGTGGGTGATGAAGACGATGGTCTTGCCGGTGCGCTGCCAGATCCGCCGCAGTTCCTCCTGCAGCAGTTCACGGGTCTGGGAGTCCAGCGCGGCGTACGGTTCGTCCATCAGCAGTACGTCCGGATCGTAGGCGAGGCTTCTCGCGATCGCGACGCGTTGTTTCATGCCACCGGAAAGCTGGTGGGGGAGATGCTCCTCGAACCCGGAAAGCCCGACCAGGTCGAGGAATTCCCGCGCCCTTTCGGCGCGTTGCCGTTTGTTCAGCGTGCCGCCTTCGAGACCGAACTCGACGTTGGCGCGCGCGGTGCGCCAGGGGAACAGCGCGTACTGCTGGAACACGACCCCGCGATCCAGACCAGGGCCGGTGACGGGTTTCCCGTCGATCAGGACCTCGCCGGAAGTGGGTTTCGCGAGCCCGCCGAGCAGGTCGAGCAACGTGGACTTCCCGGAGCCGCTCGGCCCGACGAGGGAGAGGAACGTGCCGTCCTCGATGTCGAGGGAGACGTCGTCCAGTGCGGTCAGCGTGCCGAAGGTCTTGGTGACCGAGCGGAGACTGATCTTGGCGGTCATGCGCCACCGCCTTCGCGGTACGGGTTGAATTCGTTGGTGTAGAGCTTTTCGAGGTCGACCTGGTCGTTCTTGATGAACCCGGACTGCTTGAGCCAACCGGTCCAGAGCGTGTAGTCGTTGTCGGAGATCAGCCCGCCCTTGGTGACGCCGGTGCTCTTCCAGTACTTGAGCGTTTCGGTGTTCTCGTTGCGGCCGCGGTTCTGGATGATCTTGGCGAACCGGGCGATCACCTCGTCGCGTGGCGTGGTGCGGGCCCATTCGATCGCCTTGGCCACTCCGGTGACGAAGGTTTTCGTGGTCTCCGGGTACCTCTTGATGAAGTCGGTCCGCAGCACGTACGGCCCGCCGTTGTAGGGACCGAACGCCTCGACGTCCTTCACGATGGGTCGCACGCCGCCACCGGCTAGGGCGCGGTCCTGGAGGACGCCGTTGAGCGCGGCGACGTCGATCTGGCCGTTGCGCAGGGCTTGTTCGGTGTTGATCGGCGGCAGGACGACCAGTTGCACCTGGTCGATCTCGGCATCGGTCAGGCCGCTGCGTTCGAGCCAGGTGTCGAGGGCGGCCTCCAGGTTCGCGCCGACCGTGTTGACGCCGACCTTCTTGCCGATGAGGTCACGTGGGGTGCGGATCGGGCTGTCTTCCTTGACGTAGAAGCCCAAGAAGGTCTTCTCGTCGGAGCCGTAGTAGTTGACGACCGCCTTGATCGGGGCGCCGGCGTCGACGAGTTTCGCGACCGCGCCGGTGAAGGCGCCGCCGAAATCGGTCTGGTCGGTCGCGGCGGACTGGATGTCCTGCGGTCCGCTGATCGTGTTGCCGACCCATTTGAGCTTGACCGGGCCGAAGTACCCGAGGTCCTCGGCGAGTTCGGGGAAGGTGACGTTGTTCGCCGACCCCTGGTAACGCAGTTCGAGCTTTTCCGGCTGCCCGGCCACGCCTGCCGGGGTCGCTGAGGCGCCGCAGCCCGACAGCGCCAATCCGGCGAGGAGCGCGGCGAGCAAGGGCACTGGTTTCTTCACTGTGGGCTCTTTCGTTCGGGTTCGCGTCGATGGAGAAGATTCTTCGCAGGCCCGGCGGAGAGCGTCAATTTTGCGATTTAGTGAAGTAACTCAGGAGGCGTTGGCGAGCTTCGCGAAAAGCGGATCTTCGTAGAGGGCGTTCAGCATGACGGCGCCACCCGCCGTCGCCAGCTCTGTGCCTGAAAAGCTCGACGCCACAACGTTTTTCGTCGCGTCCTGGCAGATCCAGGAACGTTGGGCGACCTCGTCCCGGATCGTGGAAAGGCACCCTTCGACGTCGCGTACACTCTGGTCGAGCACGATGAGGATCTCCGGATTGAGGACGTCGAAGAGTAATGCGGCGGCCTGTCCGATAATTCGCGCACGCTCGTGAAATAAGGCTATGGAACGTTCGTTTCCCGATGCCGCCGAATGGAGTACATCGGTGAAAATCGGTTCTTCGACGAGCCCCGCTTCGAACGCCTTACGGGCGACCGTTCGCTCGGACACCGTGGCCTCCAGACACCCGGAACGCCCGCAGCGGCAAGGCTCCTCACTGTCGTCGACCCGCAGATGCGCCACCGCGCCCGCCGCCGACCGCGGTCCATGATGGACGGTGTCACCGGTGGCGAAGGCGGCGTCGACCACGTTGCCGGTGAACAACTGCACGACACTGCTGCGCGCTCTCGGCTGCCCCAGCAGGCGTTCGGCGTGGATGAGCGCCCGCGAATGCCCGTCGACGCGGACGTCGAGACCGGTGACCTCGGTGAGCAGATCGCGCAACGGAACCCCGTGCCAGCCGAGCAGACCGTGCTCCACCACCGTCCCCGACGCCTCGTCGACCCACCCGCCGGTCGCCACCCCCAACCCGAGCGGCGTCCGCTCAGGCGCGTGTCCGATGAGGAGGTCGTCGAGCAGCTCCGCGATCTGCGCGGCCTGCACCGCGGGCTCGGCGCCGTGATGCGGTGCCTCGTGCTGTGCCAGCACTTTCCCGCGCAGGTCGAGCAATCCGACCGTCAGCTGGTCGACCGCGACATGCGCCCCGCACACCACGAACCTTTCCGTGTCGAGGTCCACCGGCACATGCGGCCTGCCGACCGCGCCTGCCACCTCGGGCAGTTCGGTGAGGAACCCGCGGCGCATCAACTCGGCCACATGCCCCGTGACAGCCGCGGCGCTCAGCCCGGTGCGGCGCGCGATGGTGCTGCGCGCTATCGCCCCTTCGTCCAGCACCGCGCGGAGCACCGCACTGGCACTGGCGCTCCGCCTGCCCGTCACGGTGCCGATGTTCGCAAGCGGGTGCGGGTGGGCCTAGGGCTCTCACCATCCGGGAGCAAGCCGCCGGATGAACCTGGCGCTGTGTTCGCAGCGGTCCTCGTATCCCCGCGCTCGGTAGAAGGCGTGTGCGGCCGTCCGGTGGCGGGAACTGGTGACCTCCATGGTGTCGCAGCCCAAGCGCAGCGCCTCGGCCTCGGCCGCGGCGACCAGCTCGCGTCCGATCCCGGCTCCGCGCTGCGTCTCGTCCACCACCAAGGCCACGATGCGCCCGCCGGAACCTGGCCGCTCGAGAAGCGGGATCGCGACCACCGCGACGACACCGACCACCTTGCCGTCCGTCTCGGCGACGAACGCGGCACCTTCGGGATGCCGTGCCCAGCGTTCGAGCCGGCCGCGCACGTCGGTCTCGTCGTTGTCCGGGTAACCCAGTTCGGCGAGCAGCGTGGTCACGGCGGGGGCGTCGGTGCCGAGGGCGTGGCGGATCTCCATGATCGCCATCCTGCCGGATGTGCGACGGCCGACGAGTACCGCGAGCCTGGCTAGTCTCGCGCTGTGCACACACATCGGAGCTTCGAGAACCCGCCCGCGTTGCCCCACGCCACGGTCGTCGAGACGCTGGAGCGTGCCCTGCGGGACAGATCGTTCGAAGGCGAGGCGGCGGAGACCCTGGTCGGGACCGCGTTGAATGACGACGACCACGCGTTCGTCGAGCATTGGTGTGTCGAGGTGGGGACACGGGCCGGGCCGGGCAGCCCTTTGCTCGGGCTCGCCGGGTTGTGCTTGGGGCATACCGCTCGCCGCTTCGGGCAGCTCGGCGACGAGGCGGTGAAACTAGCCGAATCCCTGGCCGCCCGAGCGGAAGCGGACCCGGCCGACGTGGACGGGCGGGCGATGGACGGTTTCGACGACGTCCGGGACTTCCTGCGTTTGTGGCCCTCCCAGGGCTGAGCCGACGCCGGCGATCTTGGCACACTGAGCCATATGGCAGTGACCCAGCAACTCGCGCGTATCCCCGCCACGCGGCTCGCCGAATGTCGCCGGTCGGTCGACGCGCTGCACGAGCTCTGCTCCTTCTCAACGACCCCAGCGGAGGACCACCTCGACCTGGATTGGTGGCCAGCCACCCTGCAGCGAGCTTGGGCGCTGACCGGAGCTGATGGCCGCACCTCGGCGCGGCTGCGGCGTTGTTTCAACGGTGATGAAGAAGTCAACCCGGCCTACCGGGATCATCCCGACACGATCTGGGAACACCCGGTGACCGCGTTGGAGCCACCGCAGGTCGGCGAGGTCGCCGAAGCGTTGCGTGCCGTGACACCCGATGCGGTCCGTGCCGTCGTGCCGTCGGACCCGGACCGGATCGAGGCCGAGCTGGGCAAGAGCGCGCTGGCTTTGGGCGGTGATCTGGCCGAGCAACTGACTCGGGAACACACCGTCCTACGCGACTTCTATGAGGAAGCCGCCCGCCGTCGGCTGGCCATCGTGCGGTGGTGGGACTGAGCGTTCCGACGTCGCCGAGCGGCGGTAACCAAAAGGGCCGAACCCGCAGGTCCGGCCCCATCTGGTCGGGCTGACAGGATTTGAACCTGCGACCCTCCGCTCCCAAAGCGGATGCGCTACCAAGCTGCGCCACAGCCCGTGGCTTCCCCGATCTCCCGGGGGGTGTGCGCACAGCCTAGCGGGTCACGCTAAGCTGTTTTCGCACCCGGTACTCCGGGGGCATGCGGGTGTAGCTCAATGGTAGAGCCCTAGTCTTCCAAACTAGCTACGCGGGTTCGATTCCCGTCACCCGCTCCACAGCTCCACATCCGAACCCGCAGGCGCCTAGCCTGCGGGTTCTTTCGTTTCCGGAGCGGAGTGGGGGCGTCCTGAAGGTCACCTTTAGGACATCTAACGTCTTAAAGGTGACCTTCAGGACAGCGGGACTGACGTGGGTCGTGAGAGTCGGGGACAGTGCTTGCCGACCCGTGCCCGACTGGACTCTGAGGTCACGTGTGTTCAGTGATCTCGGTCACGGGCTCTTACCTGCCCCGGTGCCCAGGCCGGGGTAAAGGGCCCGGTCGTGACAGGGACAGTCTCACGGGACCGTGTGGATTTCGGGTCATCTGACGTCCCAAAATCCACACAGTTGTCGACCACGTTCGCCCGGCCCACACCCGCTCCAAGCGTCAGTCCGTGCCGGCGTCCGAGTCGTCACCGGCGCCTGCCACGGCCTGCGAGAGGCCACTGGAGGCGGCATCGGCTTCGAGGTGGGCGGCGATCAGGTCCAGCAGCTTGTCGGTGTCGACGGGTTTGGTGACGTAGTCGTCCGCTCCTGAAGCCAGGGTGCGCGCCTTGTCCTCCGCGGTCGCCTTCGCCGTGACGGCGATCACGGGCAGGTCTTCGTGCGCGGCCTCGGCGCGGATGGCGGTGATGGTGGCGTTGCCGTCCAGTTCGGGCATCATCACGTCCATCAGGACGAGCGCGGTGTCCTCGTGCCGTTCCAGGGCCCGGATGCCGGCGACGCCGGTCTCGGCGTAGATGACCTCCAGGCCGTTGCGTTCCAGCACGGCGGCCAGCGCGAAGACGTTCCGGAGGTCGTCGTCGACGATCAGGATCTTCTCGCCGTGGAACCGCAGCGACGGGCTCACGGGGATCACCTGCGGCACCGCCATGATCAGCGGGACACCGCTCGCCTGCGTGGTCGGGACGACCAGGTTCGCGGCGCTCACCGGCAGGTACAGGGTGAACGTGCTGCCCTTGCCGGGTTCGCTGCGGACGCGCAGTTCGCCGCCGAGCAGTTCCGTCAGCTGCTGGCTGATCGACAGGCCAAGTCCGGTGCCGCCGTATTTACGGCTGGTGGTGCCGTCGGCCTGGCGGAACGCGTCGAAGATGATCGCGAGTTTGTCCGGGGCGATGCCGATCCCGGTGTCTTCGACGGCGAACGCGAGTACGCCGGGGGCCTGGCGGAGCGAGTCGGCTTCGACCTCGCCAGGGTCGGCCATCCGGATGTGCAGGCGCACGCCGCCCTCGTCGGTGAACTTCGCCGCGTTGGACAACAGGTTCCGCAGCACCTGCTGCAACCGGTGTTCGTCGGTGTGGATCGACGACGGCACCGGCGGGTCGATCAGGACGGCGAACTCCAGCCCCTTGTCCGAGGTGAGCGGACGGCAGATCGATTCGACGTACTCGACCACTTCGGGCAGCGTGACGTCGGACATCTGCAGGTCGAGGTGACCGGCCTCGACCTTGGCCATGTCGAGGATGTCGTTGATCAGCTGTTGCAGGTCGCTGCCCGCCGAGTAGATCGTCCGCGCGAACTGGATCTGTTTCCCCGACAGGTTCCCGTCCGGGTTCTCCGAAAGCAGTTTCGCGAGGATCAGCGCGCTGTTGAGCGGGGTCCGCAGTTCGTGCGACATGTTCGCCATGAACTCGGACTTGTACTGCGACGCCATGGTCAGCTGCCCGGCACGCTCTTCGAGTTCCTGCCGTGCCTGCTCGATCTCGCTGTTCTTGACTTCGATGTCGCGGTTCTGCTGGGCCAGCAGCGCCGCCTTCTCCGCGAGATCCGTGTTGGACCGGCGCAGTTCCCGTTGCTGTGCCTGCAACTGCTCGGACCGGGCGCGCAGTTCCTGTGCCAGGCGCTGGGATTCGGTCAGCAGCGCCTCGGTGCGCGAGTTGGACTGGATGGTGCTGACGTTGACCGCGATGGTCTCCTTCAGCTGCTCCAGCAGGTCGATGTGGACGGTGCTGAAGGCGTTGATCGTCGCCAGTTCCAGCACACCGAGCACCTCGCCCTGGAACAGGACCGGCAGCACGATCACGTTCACCGGAGCGGCCGAACCCAGCCCGGACGAGATGAGCGCGTACTCCGGCGGGGCCTCGTGGACCAGTATCGTGCGGCGGTCGACGGCGGCCTGCCCGATGAGCGACTCGCCAGGGGAGAACCGCAGACCCGTCTGGGATTTCGCCAGCCCGTAGGTGGCGATGCTCTCCAGGACCACCTCTTCCTGCTCGTCTTCGCGGGCGAGGAAGAACGCGCCCTGCTGCGCGGACACCAGCGGGGTCAGCTCGGACAGGATCAGCGACGCCACCGACGCGAGATCGCGGTGCCCCTGCATGAGCGCGGACAGCCTGGCCAGGTTGGTCTTGAGCCAGTCCTGTTCGCGGTTCGCCCGGGTGGTCTCCTTCAGGTTCGCGATCATCTGGTTGATGTTGTCCTTGAGTTCGGCCACCTCCCCGGACGCGTCGACGGTGATGTGCCGGGTCAGGTCGCCGGCGGTCACCGCGGTGGCCACCTGGGCGATCGCCCGCACCTGGGTGGTCAGGTTCCCGGCCAGCTGGTTCACGCTTTCGGTCAGCCGCGACCAGGTGCCCGCGACGCCGGGTACCTCCGCCTGACCGCCGAGCGTGCCGTCCGTGCCGACCTCGCGGGCGACTCGGGTGACTTCGGAGGCGAAGGCGGACAGCTGGTCGACCATCGTGTTGATGGTGGTCTTGAGTTCGAGGATCTCGCCGCGCGCGTCGATGTCGATCTTCTTCGACAGATCGCCCTGCGCCACCGCGGTGGTCACCGTCGCGATGCTGCGGACCTGGCCGGTCAGGTTGTCGGCCATGACGTTCACGTTGTCCGTCAACGCCTTCCACGTGCCCGCCACGTTCGGCACGCGGGCCTGGCCGCCGAGGATGCCTTCCGTACCCACCTCGCGGGCGACCCGGGTGACCTCGTCGGCGAACGCGCGCAGCGTCTCGACCATGCTGTTGATCGTTTCGGCGAGGACCGCGACCTCGCCCTGCGCGTCGATCGAGATCTTCTTCGACAGGTCGCCGTTCGCCACCGCCGTCGTCACCGTCGCGATGCTCCGCACCTGATCGGTGAGGTTGGTGGCCATGACGTTGACGTTGTCGGTGAGGTCCTTCCAGGTCCCGGCGACGCCGCGCACCTGCGCCTGCCCGCCGAGTTTGCCTTCGGTGCCGACCTCGCGCGACACCCGCGTGACTTCGTCGGCGAAGGCCGAGAGCTGGTCGACCATGATGTTGACGGTGTTCTTGAGCTCCAGGATCTCACCGCGCGCGTCGACGATGATCTTCTGCGTCAGGTCGCCCTTCGCGACGGCGGTGGTGACCTGGGCGATGTTCCGGACCTGGTCGGTCAGGTTCTTCGCCATGAAGTTGACGTTGTCGGTGAGGTCCTTCCAGGTCCCGGCCACGCCGGGCACCTGCGCCTGCCCGCCGAGCCGCCCGTCGCTGCCGACCTCGCGGGCGACGCGGGTGACCTCGTCCGCGAACGCCGACAGCTGATCCACCATGGTGTTCAGCGTGTTCTTGAGTTCGAGGATCTCGCCCTTGGCGTCGACGGCGATCTTCTGCGACAGGTCGCCCTTCGCCACCGCCGTCGCGACCTGGGCGATGTTCCGGACCTGCGCGGTGAGGTTGTTCGCCATGAAGTTGACCGACCCGGTGAGGTCACGCCAGGTACCGGCGACGCCGGGCACCTGCGCCTGCCCGCCGAGCTGACCTTCCGTGCCGACCTCGCGCGCCACCCGGGTGACCTCGTCGGCGAACGAAGAGAGCTGGTCGACCATCGTGTTGACGGTCGTCTTCAGTTCGAGGATCTCGCCGCGCGCGTCGACGGTGATCTTCTGCGTCAGGTCGCCCTTCGCCACCGCCGTGGTGACCTGGGCGATGTTGCGGACCTGGTCGGTCAGGTTGTCGGCCATCTGGTTGACCGAGTCGGTGAGCCCGCGCCACGTGCCCGCCACACCCGGCACGGTCGCCTGACCGCCGAGACGTCCTTCGCTGCCGACCTCGCGGGCCACCCGCGTGACCTCGTCCGCGAACGACGACAGCTGGTCGACCATGGTGTTCAGCGTGTTCTTGAGTTCGAGGATCTCGCCCTTGGCGTCGACGTTGATCTTCTGCGAGAGGTCGCCCTTCGCCACCGCGGTGGCCACCTGGGCGATGTTGCGGACCTGGTCGGTCAGGTTGTCCGCCATCAGGTTCACCGAGTCGGTGAGGTCGCGCCACGTGCCGGCCGCGCCGGGCACCTGCGCCTGGCCGCCGAGCTGGCCTTCGCTACCCACCTCGCGGGACACCCGGGTCACTTCGTCGGCGAAGGCCGAGAGCTGGTCGACCATGATGTTGACGGTGTTCTTGAGCTCCAGGATCTCGCCGCGCGCGTCGACGTTGATCTTCTGGGTCAGGTCGCCCCGCGCCACCGCGGTGGTCACCTGGGCGATGTTGCGGACCTGATCGGTCAGGTTGCTGGCCATCACGTTGACGTTGTCGGTGAGATCACGCCAGGTGCCAGCCACACCCGGGACCTCGGCCTGACCGCCGAGCCGTCCTTCGGTGGCGATCTCGCGGGCCACTCTGGTGACCTCGGTCGCGAACCGCGAAAGCTGCTTGATCAGGCCGTTGACCGTCTTCGCGACTTCGGCGAACTGGCCCTGCAGCGGCCGCCCGCCGACTTCCAGCGGCATCGGCTCGGACAGATCGCCCTCCGCGACCGCGCCGAGGACCCGGTTGAGCTCGGCCGTGGGCCTGCTCACGTCCTCGATCAGCCCGTTGACGACGTCGACCGCGGTGGCCCAGCCGCCGGGACCGATCTCGGCGGCGACGCGCTCGGTCAGCCTGCCTTCCTTGCCCACCGCCTCGCGGACGCGCAGGAGTTCGGTCACCAGTCGCTGGTTTCGTTCGGCGATGTCGTTGAAGGCGCCCGCGAGCTGGGCCGCGAGCCCGTCTCCGTGCGCCACGAGCCGCCGCCGGAAGTTGCCGTCCCCGAGGTCACGAGCCGCCGCGAGCAGGCGTTCCAGGGTCGCTTCGTCCACCTGGCCGCCACCACCTTCCACGGGGAGCCGGTCCCTTTGGGAGTGCTGTGTCATCTGTGTCGACCCTCTCCACCACGCATGCCAAGCCATGGTCGTCGCATCAGCGTGCCATGATTCGACCTACACTTCGAGCCAGTCCGCCCGCTCACACTGCGCTACCCGCAAGGCAGGAGGAGGTCCGGGAATGGTGTCACGGCCCGCCCCGGCCTCGACGTCGCTCCCCTCGGAGTCGTCGACCACGACGAGCGAGGGTGCGCTGCCCGAATCCGGCAGGTTCTGGCGTGAGCTGCTCGAAGACGTCCGTGACGCGGTGCTCGTGCAGGACGTCGGCGGCGCGCTGCGCTGGTCGAATCCCGCCGCCCGTGAGCTGTTCGGCGGCGGCCGCCCGGTGCTGACCGCGGAAGGCCCCGACGTCGGGCATGTCGAACACACCGGCCGCCGGTTCCCCGCGCGGATCCGGACACTGCCCGGCGGCTGGCACGCGTGGACGGTGACCTCCGCGGTCGCGGCCGACGGCCCGCGCGTGGACGGCTTCCTCGCCGCTTCGGCGCCCAGGCTCGCCTCCGCACGCGGACGGCACGGGACGGCCAAAGTGATCGCCGAGGTCGCCGCGGCCGAACTCGCCGACTGCGTGTTCGTCCTGCTGCCGACCACCCGCGGCCGCTGGGAGTGGTGGAGCTGCGACCATCGCACCAACCACGGCCACGGCCGGATCCGCCGCGTCCCGGCCCAGCTGGCGCCGGTGCTCGCCGGCACTTTCGCCTCCACCGAGGAACCCGAGGCCAAAGCGGTCCCGGAGGAGGAGGTCGCGACGCTGCCCGCGGTCGTCGCGGAGCGGCTCGCCGTCCATCCGTCGGTGACCGTGGTCTCACTCGGGTTCGACGGCGGTGCCGGGGTCACCGGCGCGGTAGTGCTCGGCAGGCGTGGCGCGGCCGCGTTCGGCGAGGACCATCCGCGCGCGGTGACCGAGTTCGCCCGCGCGGCGGGCACGGCGCTGGCGAACGCGCACCGCTACGCCCGCCAGGAAGAGGCCACGCGCGGTCTGGAGACCACGTTGCGCCCGACCCCGCCGCCGGACGTGCACGGCGTCAAGTTCGACGTCTGGTACGAGCCGTCGGGCGGGCTGCTCGACGTCGGCGGCGACTTCTACGACGTCCTGCCGCGGGAAGACGGCAGCGCGATGTTCGTCCTCGGCGACGTCTGCGGAAAGGGCGCCGAAGCGGCGGCGCTCACCGGCAGGGTCCGGCAGACCCTCGCCGCGCTCGACCTCGTCGAGCACGACAACACGACGTTGCTGAGCCTGCTCAACTCCCTGCTCATCACCGGCGGCAGCGGCCGGTTCGCCACCCTGGTGCTCGGTTCGGTGCTGGCGGGCGAAGACGGTCTCGGCGTCACCTTGGCCTCCGGCGGGCATCCCGCGCCGCTGGTGGTGCGCCGCCGCGGCGGGGTCGACGAGATCACCCTGCCCGGCACCCTGGTCGGCATCTCCCCGCAGGCCCGGTTCGCCGAGACGGCCATCCGGCTGGCCGAGGGCGACGTCTGCCTGCTCTACACCGACGGGATCACCGAAGCACGGCATCACGAGCGGCCGTCGGACCTGTTCGGGGACGAGCGGCTGCGTGAACTGCTGGTCGGCTGCCGGGGGCTGTCCGGCCGCGAGGTGGTCGCCCGGATCCGGTCCGCGGTGCGGGAATGGCTCGGCAGCGGGGCGCACGACGACATCGCCGTCCTCGCCATCGAAGCGTCACGACCCGTTCAGTAGCCGCACCACCGCCCGCTCGACGATCTGCCGCGCTTGGCGGTGAAGCCGTCGCCGTTGCGATAAGCGAGCAGGCGCACGTCGCCGCCCCGCACCCGCCGGAGGCGGCGGACCAGCCGCACCCGTTTCGCGTAGCTTGGGCAGCTTCCGTGCCGGCGCGTCGATCCGCTCGATCGTTCGCCGGTCCTTCAGCGGCTCGCCGTCCGCGGTCAGACAGCCGAAGCCACGACCTCTGCGGGGGACCTCAGGTCCGCTCGCCGAAGTCGCATGCGGGCAGATACCCGCCGCTGCGGGACTTCATGCCCATGGTTCGGCCGGCCCGGTCCGGGCTTCGACGCGCTCGTACTGCCCGGCGGCACGATGAATCCGCGATCGTGACCGCCTTCGCGGGGTAAACGAGTGGCGCGCGTCACAGGGATGGGGGATCGTGGTGGCAGAAAAGGAGGTGCCGCGATGACCGTGCATGCAAGACGCTACGGCCGGTGGTGCCGTGAGCATTTCGACACCGAGCCCGAGCCGGATCCGAAACAGCCCGCGGAGGCCGCCGCCACCCCGGACGTCACCGATGCCAGGGCCGAGCAGGCCCAGGCCGGTGACGCCCCCGAGGCGAAGCCGGGTTCGCTCAACTGAGCGTGCGCCGGTACCAGACCCGTTTCGGCCCGGGGAGGCCGATCCGCGAGACCAGGTCGGTCACCACGCCGCCGATGATCAGCCACAACAGCGCGGCGAGACCGTCGTTGAACAGGGTGCGCAGTTTGAGGCCCTCCGGGGTGAACAGGTTGCGGAGCCCGAGCGAGACGCCGCGCGACCACTGGTCGATCAGCCGCGCGAACCCGTTCCCCGGATTGGCCTCGCCGAATACGAGCAGGATGTGCAAGATCAGCACCAGCGCGAAGATCCAGCACACCGCGTGGACGACGGCGTTGATGATCCGCACCGCGCGGATCCTGGCGGGTGTCTGTTCGACGATCTCTTCCTGCGGCTCGCGCGGGTCGTTGAGGTAGCTCATCGCCGTCTCCCATCCACTGTGGACACCCCGGCCGGGCGGTCGCTCAGCCGGGTGGCCCTGGCCTGCTCCTGGTCGGCGGGTTGGGTCTCGTTTTGCTCGGTTTGACCGAGGTTTCCGGCCGGTCGCTGGAAGCGGTCGTGCTTTTCGGCGTCGAGGTGGCACCGGTGCTTTCGGTGGTGGCCGGCGGATTCGCGGAGACCGGGACGGCCTCGGTCACCTCGACCGTGCCCTGGGGCGCGTTCACGCCGCCTGTGGGCACTTCGACGGCCTCCGAGGATGGCGCTCCTCGGCCCGCCACCGGAGTGGACGAGCCGGTCGCCGCCGGGGGGAACATTCCGCCTGGCGGAGCCGGCGGGTTCGCCCCGGTCTGGTTGGCCGCCAGCAGGACACCGATGGTGATCGCGGCGGCGGGCGCGCTGATGGCGGCGACCACGGCCGCCCGCCTGCGGGTGGCGGGCGCGAGAAGGACGACCTTCGTCCCGGTGGAGTCCTCCAGCAGGATCCGCGAGATCGCCGCGGCCGTCGGGCGTTGCGACGGCTTCCGCGCGGTCATCCCGCGCAGCAGCGTCGTCATGGTCACCGACAGACCCTCGGGGATCCGGGGCGGCCGGTGCAGCCGTCCGACCGCGGCTTCGACCGGCGTCCCGGTGTACTCCCGCTCCCCGGACAGGCATTCGAGCAGGACCAGGCCGAGAGAGTAGATGTCGGCGGGCGGGCCGACGTTCTCACCGCGGACCTGCTCGGGCGCCATGTACGCCGCCGTGCCGACGACACCACCGGTCTCGGTCACCCTGGTCGCGTCGAAGGCGTGCGCCACCCCGAAGTCCCCGATCAGCGGGCCGTCGTCGGCCATCAGGATGTTCGCCGGTTTCAGGTCGCGGTGGGTGATGCCGTGCGCGTGGACGTGCGCGAGCGCGTCGGTCAGCCGGGCGGCCAGTTCGACGACCGTGTCCTGGGGGAGCGGGCCCGAGCGTAGGAGCTGGGCCAGATTCGGCCCGTCGACCAGTCGCATCGTCAGATAGGTGTAGCCGTCGTCGGACCCCGCGTCGTACAGCGGGACGAGCCCGGGATGGCGGACCGCGCTGAGGGTCTCGATCTCCTGCTCCCGGCGGCGCTCGTCCCGGAGCATCGTGTCGGCGTGGAACAGCTTCAGCGCGACTTCGCGCCCTTCGCGCAGGTCGTGGGCTCGGAAAACGCGCGAGGTCGCGCCGCGGCCGAGCAGTTCGCCGACTTCGTACCGGCCGGCGAGCCTGCGCGGCAGATGGTCCGGGTCGTGGACGTTCAGGCTGAACCGGCGCTCGGTGGTCCCGGCGTCAGGCTCGCCGGGGTCTTCGACCTCACCGTCAGCGCGCGGACCCGCGTCGTCCATCGGTGCTACCTCCGTCTCACCGGCCGAACGCCGTATACCCGGTCCGGCCCCGGGTGAAACAAGGTTCGACAGCGTACCCGAGATGATCTGCGGGTTCACCCCGAACGGCGGGCAACCCCGGCGGGGGCCGGACGTCTCGTGGTCATGAAGCCGAACCGGTGGGCCGCGCTCGCCGCCACCGCCCTGACCGCCCTGGCCGTCTTCACTCCGCCCGCCGCCGCCGATTCGGCTGTGCCCAAGGGTTTCGCTCCCGCGTCGACGAGCTGGACCGGGCCGCTGCGCGGCTTCGTCCTCGGCTTCTTTCCGTGTGGCAGACCGGGATGGTGCGCGTCCCTGCTGTCGACGACCGACGGAGGGAAGCGGTGGCGGCGCGTCGGCGAACCGCCGATCTCATTGCCGGACAACCACAATCAGGTCAAGCTCACGGTGGTCGACGAACGCGACGTCTTCCTCTCCGACGGCACCCGGCTGCTCGCCAGCCACGACGGTGGCGGCAAGTGGTCGGAGGTCCGGCTCGCCGGAGCCAGGGAACCCTTCTATATTTCGAAAATCACCGAAGCAGGGCCTCGGGTGTTCGCGATGGTCACCGGTTTCGGCAGCCCGTCGACGACGACGCTGTACGCGGGGATCTCCGGAACGCGGCTCCTCCAGCCCGTCCCGGGGTTCGCCGTCACCGGCTCGTCCACCTATGGGGACGTCGCCACCAGCGGCGGGATCCAGGTGTCGATGGGAGCGGACTACCGCGTCCAGAAGTACTGGACGTCGTCCGACGGCCTGACCTTCGCGCCCGCGCCGCCGCCCTGCCCGGCGGATAGCGCGGCTTCGCTGAGCGGAGTCCGGCAGGGGCACGTGCTGGCGTTG
The DNA here is from genome assembly GCF_003947325.1 of Amycolatopsis sp. WAC 01375. Taxonomy (NCBI): domain Bacteria; kingdom Bacillati; phylum Actinomycetota; class Actinomycetes; order Pseudonocardiales; family Pseudonocardiaceae; genus Amycolatopsis; species Amycolatopsis sp. WAC 01375. The sequence goes on along the minus strand of NZ_QHHW01000032.1, from coordinate 180,694 downwards.
TGCAGCGGGGGACCGGGGACACCGCAGCCGGGGGCGACCGTCCGGCGGCTGTGGCGCGCGCCGAAGCTCGGCGGCCACTTCACCGGAACGGCGCAGGCGCCCACGCTCGGGATCAACCAGAGCTTCAGCGCGGCGTCGCCCTCGTCGGCGACCGTCGCGGCGGAAGGCGGCGGCACCGGATTCCTGCACAGCACCGCCGACGGCGGGGCGACCTGGACGACCACGGAGCTCAGCGGCCGCGGCGTCTGCCTCAACGACCTGGACTTCCCTGACGAACGGGTGGGCGTGGTCGTGGACGGGCTGCCCGATGCCGACGGCGGATCGGCCGTGTACCGCACCACCGACGGTGGTGGCACGTGGCGTGAGCTCGCTTTCGGGTGATCATCGCAGGTGGGCAAAGCCCTTGGGGAGGTTCACGTAGATGCACGCCATGTCGTAATCTGTGTACGGTCCGTCGATGTCGAGGGAGCCGTGGGCACGTTCACGTGGCCCGTGCGCGGCTGAAGGGTGGAACGTGTCCATGACTTCGGACGAGGTCCGGTCTGTGCCGAGGCGCCCGCTTCCCCTCGACTACAGCAAGCCCAACCTCGCCCGGATGAAGGACGCCCTTCTCGGCGGGCACGACCACTACGAGGTCGACAGGCGGGCGGTCGACGACCTGCTCGCCCTCGCCCCCGACGCCGCCGCGATGGCCAAGGAGTTCCGCTCCTGGGCGAACCGGGTGGTCCGGTTCCTCGCCGGCGCCCGCGGCATCGACCAGTTCCTCGACCTCGGCTCCGGCCTGCCCGCCGCGGAGAACACCCATCAGGCGGCGCAGCGGTACAACCCCGACGCACTGGTCGTCTACGTCGACCACGACCCGGTCGTCCAGGCACACGGGCTGGCACTGCTGGAAGACCACCTCGTCCACGTCAGCGGCGCTGATCTGACCGATCCCGAGCAGACCCTCGCCGATCCGGTGGTCACCGAGCACATCGAACTCGACCGCCCGGTCGCGGTGATCCTGAACTCGGTGCTGCACCACATCGAAGACTTCGGCAAGGCGCGGGCCGTCGTCCGCGCCTACGTCGACGCGATCGCGCCGGGATCCTACGTACTGATCACCCACGACTTCACCCCCGGCGAGGGCGCGCGCGGCGCGCTCGCGCGGAAACTCGACGACCTCATGGGCAGCACCGGGCATCGCACGGTGCACCGAAACCGCGAGGAGATCGAGTCCCTGTTCGACGGGCTGGAGATCCTCGAGCCCGGGCTGGTCCACCTGCACGAATGGTGGCCGGAAGGCCCGCGCCTCGCGCCGCTGACCGAGCTGAACCACCTGAGCCTCGGCGGCGTGGGGATCAAGCTCTAGGTCGCCGGTCCCTCTTCACGGAACTCGGAAGGGGCGATCCGGGCGCCCGCGGCCTTGCCTTGTGTCCATAAAGGACGGTCGCGGACGAGTTCTCCTGGTAGTGAGGGCCTCCTTGCCTACTCTGACGGTAGTGAAGGAGGCTTTCGCTACCGTCGGATGTGGTCCCTGGTGACAGTGGGGCGGCTGCGACCTCCGGCGGCTGGTCGTGAAGTACATGAAGGCCCCCTTCCTTGCGCCTAGCGCAAGGAAGGGGGCCTTCATGTACTTCGGTAGGCGTGACTCGCGTGCCTGGATGCGAGAACCCTCACGACAGCGCCCGGCCTCAGACCTTCAGCGAGCTGAAGAACGCCTTCAGTTCGTCGTGGGCCGTGCCGAAGTCCTCGGTGTTGCCGGTTATCGCGAGTTCCAGCGTTTCGCCGTCGGAGAGCTCCAGCGTCAGGAACACGGTGAGTTTCCGGCGGGGGAAACCGCCGTCAACGATGTCCGCGAACGGGATCCGCCGCGCGCCCGGTTCGGCGCGCAGATCGTCGAGGCCGCGCTCCCGCAGCTTCCGGATCCGTTTGCGGTCCGACACCCCGCGCGCCCCGATCAGGCCGGCGAGTCCGCGGCGGACCAGCACCGAGCGCGCCATCGGCAGCAAGATCACTTCGGTGTCGCAGACGATCAGGTCGTAGAGCCTCCGGTTGGCCTTCAGCGCGGTGAACAGCCCGAGCATCCGGGCTTCGGCGGGATCGGGCTCGGGCTGGGGCTCCTGCTTGCAGAAGTACGCGGCGGGCACGTTCAGCAGTTGCAGGTTGTGGACCAGTTCGTCGACCGCGCGCGGGCTCCGCACCGCCGGGGCGACCAGCTCGGCGACGTCGAACGGCTCGCCGTCGCCGAGGCACAGTTCCCAGCCGCCGCCCCAGTTCAGGCGGTGCGCGGCGACGCCGTTGTCGATCATCGCGGCGGTGACGGTGTCGGCGAACAGCTCGGTCAGCAGGTCGAGGCCCTCTTCGCGGGACGGGGCCCGCAGGGGCCTGGCGAGCGCTTCGGCGTCGCCGTCGCGCAGGACCCGCACGACCTCGCCGATCGTGCCGCGCGGCGCCAGCCTGCTTTCGAGCCCGGCCGAGGTCAGCAGCCTCGCGCCCTCAGCGACCGACGCCCGGCCCGCGCGTTTGACGACCTCGTCCCAGTCCGCGCGCGGCCCGACGTCGCGGATCAGCACGTCCAGCTCCGCCTCCGGCACGTCGACCTTCGGCGCCCCCAGCAGCGACCAGCCCGGCCGCGCGTCCGGCTTCACCGGGTTGTCGGGCACGCCGGCGAGCGCGGCGATCCGGCGTTTCGTCGGCGGATGACTGTCGTATTTCGACAGCTCCTCGCCGTCGATGATGTCTTCGGCGTACTCGGCCACCCAGTCTCGCTGGACGGGGTGATTGAGGTACGACCGGAACCCCAGCAGCACCGGGGGAGTGCGCCGCGCCGTCGCGCCGAGTGAGAGGTAGCGCTCGGCGTAGTCCTTCCAGAGCGGGCTCAGCGTCGCGACCTTCCGCAGCGCCGCTGCCGCCGTCCGGCTGCCCGCCGCGAGCACCGACGCCTCGTCGGCCTGCAGTTCCTGCCGCCGGTTCGCCGACCGGGCGACCAGCAGGTACAGCTTCGAGTAGGCGGAGAGCAGCGCCCTGGCGGGGCCGCCGTCCAGCCTGTCGACGGTGAAGGCGAGCGTCTGGGTGCCCCGATAGGTCAGCGCTAGCAGCCGCGTGTGGCCGCCGCTGTAGTGCCCGAGTTCGTGCGCCAGCACCGAACGCAGCTCGCTCACGCTCATCGCGGCCAGCAACGGCAGCCCGATCAGCATCGTGCGGCGCCCCGGCCGCAGACCGAGGAACCGGGCGTCCTCACTGACCGCCGCGTTGATCTCGCCGATCAGCACGATCTCGTCCGGCGGCCGCGTCTTCACCTGGGCGGCGAGGTCGTCGATCATCTCCCACAACGCGGGATGGGCGTCGCGGTCGAGCCGCGGCCCCTCGATCGGGGGACGCCGCGCCCGCAACGCGCTCACCAGGCCGAAGCCCAGCGCGATCATGATCGCGAGCCCGGCGAGCATGACGTACATGCCGATCTTGCCCTGGATCCGCAGGCCTGCCAGCACACTGGCGACACCCACCGCGACGACCACCACTGGGAACGCCACGAGCAGAAGTGTCGCGAGGACGGCGCGTCCTCGGGCCTGCATCGTCCGGTTACCTCTTTTCGCACAAGTGCCGTCTGTGCGGCCGAATAGTAACCGGCTACACAGCGGCTCCGTGCCGGAACAAAGAGCTACGCCCACGACCTGCGAACACGCGATCAGTCACCTACTTGCGCTCACAGAGCGCGCGACGTGCTCCTGGGAGGCCGCAAGTAGGTGACTGATCGGGGGAGGGGGCTAGGCGACGTTGAAGGTGTCGGGGTCCGGACCGGTCCGCTCGCCCCGGTCCAGCACGGACAGCGACGCGATGTCCTCCTCCGACAGCGTGAACCCGAAGACGTCGAGGTTCTCCTTGATCCGCGACGGCGTCACGGACTTCGGGATCACGACGTTGCCGAGCTGCAGGTGCCACCGCAGCACGATCTGCGCCGGGGTCCGGCCGTGCTTCGAAGCGAGCGTCTTGATCGCGTCCTCGCCGAGCAGATCGCCGCCCTTGGCCAGCGGGCTCCACGCTTCGGTCGCGATGCCGTGCTTCGCGTCGTACTCACGCACCTCGGCCTGCTGCAGGTACGGGTGCACCTCGACCTGGTTGACCGCCGGGGTCACGGAACCGGCGTCGAGAAGCCGTTCGAGGTGCGCGGGCTGGAAGTTGGACACGCCGATCGCGCGCACCCGGCCGTCGGCGTAGAGCTTCTCGAAGGCCTTCCACGTGTCCCGGTAGAGATCGCGCTCCGGCGTCGGCCAGTGGATGAGATACAGGTCCAGTTTCTCCAGGCCGAGTTTGGCCATGCTGGCGTCGAACGCCTTCAGCGTGGCGTCGTAGCCCTGTTCGCTGTTCCACAGCTTGGTGGTGATGAACAGTTCGTCGCGGGCGATCCCGGACTCGGCGAGCGCCTTGCCGACGCCCGCTTCGTTGCCGTAGACGGCGGCGGTGTCGATGCTGCGGTAGCCCGCGTCCAGCGCGGCCTTGACGGCGGCGGTGGTCTCCTCGTCCGGCACCTGGAAGACGCCGAACCCGAGCTGCGGCATCTCCGCCCCGTTGTTGAGCTTGACGGTGGGAATGTCGGTCACTTGCGTTCCTTTCGTGGGTACTCGCGGGTCAGGCGGCGGGGGCCAGTTCGGCGCGACGAGCCTTTCGCCGCCCGCCATCGAGCATGCCGGAGATGACCGCGACCAGCAGTCCGGCGAGGGCGAGCCCGGCGCCGATCCAGTTGGGCGCGGTGTAGCCGAGACCCGCGTCGATGGCCTTGCCGCCGAGCCACGCGCCCGCGGCGTTGCCGAGGTTGAACGCGGCGATGTTGGCGGCCGAAGCCATCGCGGGCGCGCCTTCGGCCTTGTTCATGACGCGGGCCTGCAACGGCGCGACGGTCGCGAACCCGGCGGCGCCGAAGACCGCGATGGTGATCGCGGCGGGGAGCTGGGCGTGCGCGGTGAAGACGAACACGACCAGGACGGCCGCGAGCACGGCGAGGATGACGTACAGGCTGGGCATCAGCGCCCGGTCGGCCGCCTTGCCGCCGAGCAGGTTGCCCGCGAACAGCCCGGCGCCGAACAGCACCAGCAGCCAGGTCACCGCGCCGGGGGAGAAGCCGGCGACCTCGGTCATCATCGGGGCGATGTAGGTGAAGGACGCGAACACCCCGGCGAAGCCGAGTGCCGTCATCGCCAGCGCGAGCCACACCTGCGGACGCCGGAACACGGCCAGTTCGCTGCGCAGTCCCGCGCTCTTCGTCGTCGACTGGACGGGAACCAGCGCGAGGATCCCGATCAGGCCGATGACTCCGAGTGCGCTGACCGCCCAGAACGTCGAGCGCCAGCCCAGTGCCTGCCCGAGCGCGGTCCCGGCGGGGACGCCGAGGACGTTGGCGACGGTGAGGCCGGTGAACATCATCGCGATGGCGCCTGCCTGCTTGTTGGGCGCGACGAGCGAGGCCGCGACGACCGCGCCGACGCCGAAGAACGCGCCGTGCGAGAGCGCGGCGACCACGCGGCCGGTCATCAGCAGGCCGTAGGTGGGGGCCAGCGCGGAAACGACGTTGCCGGCGATGAACAGGACCATCAGGCCGACGAGGACCGTCTTGCGCGGCACCCGCGACGCGAGCGCGGTGAGTATCGGGGCGCCGACCACGACGCCGAGCGCGTATCCGGAGATCAGCAGCCCCGCGGAGGGGATCGATACGCCGAAGTCGCCCGCGACCTCGGGCAACAGGCCCATGATCACGAACTCGGTGGTGCCGATCCCGAAGGCGCTGATCGCCAGTGCGAGCAGAGCGGCAGGCATGGGGTTCTCACTTCTTCCCGTAGAGTGGTGTTACTGGCGTGAGCAACTACAAGCGCCTGAAATAGTTGCACGCGCCGTATATTGCACACGCTTGATGATGCATGACGCAACGAAGCTCGGGCAACCGGGGAAGAGGTGAACCGTGTCACTGGCAGACGACGCCGTGGAGGCACGCGCGCAGGGCTGGCGGACCCTGGCCGCACTGCACGCGCGGATCGAGGACGCGCTCGAGCGCGCGCTGGCGCAGAAGCACACCCTGTCCGTCACCGAGTACACCGTGCTGGACGTGCTCGCCCGCCAGGACGGTTTCCACCTGCGGATGAACCAGCTGTCGAACGCCGTCGTGCTCAGCCAGTCGGCGACGACCCGGCTGGTGTCGCGGCTGGAGGACCGGGGACTGCTGCAGCGGTACCTGTGCCCGGACGACCGGCGGGGGATCTACACCGAGGTCACCCCGGCCGGGCAGGAACTGCTCGCGGCCGCGCGGCCGACGCACGACACCGTCCTCACCGAGGCACTCGCCGCCGCCGAGGAACTCCCCGAACTCGCGCCCTTGGTCGCCGCGCTCGGAAAGCTCACCTTCGCCCGCTCCTGACGTCCCGCGATTCGGCACCTGCTTGCGGTGGTCGGCATCGCGAACCACCGCAAGCAGGTGCCGAATCGCGGCACTGGCTGGCAAGGTGAGGGCGTGGAAGATCTTCTGTTGCGCCGGGTCCGGGTCGGCTTGGCGGGTTCCCTGTCGGACGTGCTGATCAAAGGCGGCCGGATCGCGGCCATCGCGGGACCGGGGCAGGCGGGTGAGGCGTCGGAGATCCTGGACGGCCACGGCGGCACGCTGCTGCCCGGCCTCGTCGACGCGCATGTGCACACCGCGCAGTGGTCGGCCGCGCGCCGCCGGATCCCGCTCGGGGAGGCGACGTCGGCCGCCCACACGGTCGAACTCGTGCTCGCCCATCTCCTGGCGAATCCTGTGCCGCCCGGCGATCTGGTCCTCGGCGCCGGATTCCGCGACGGCCTCTGGTCCGACGCCCCGCACAAGGACCTGCTGCAGAAGGCGCTGCCCGGGCATCCGGTCGCCCTGTTCAGCGCCGACCTGCACACGCTGTGGCTCAGCCCGGCAGCGCTGAAGCTCATCGGCCGCGAGCACCCGACCGGCGTGCTGCTGGAGAACGACTGCATGAGCGCGACGGCCGAACTCCCGGTCGCCCCCGACGACGTCATCGACGGCTGGGTCGCCGACGCACTCGACGCGGCGGCCGCCCGCGGTGTCACCAAGATCGTCGACTACGAGTACGCCGACACCGTCACCGACTGGCGGCGACGGCTGGCGCGGAAACCCCTGCCGGTCCGGATCTCCTGCGTGATCGCGAAATACCTGCTCGACACCGCCGTCGAACGCGGCCACCGAACCGGCGACGTCCTCGAAGACACCGGCGGCCTGCTCACGGTCGGCCCGTACAAACTGTTCGTCGACGGTTCGCTGAACACCCGCACCGCGTACTGCGTGGGCCACTACGCCGGAACGGAGTCCCACGGGCTGCTCGAACTGCCGCCCGAGGAGCTGGAACCGTTGATGCGCAAGGCTTCCGAACACGGCCTTTCCCCGGCGGTGCACGCGATCGGCGATCATGCCAACAAGATCGCGCTCGACGCCTTCGCCGGCGTCGGGTGCTCGGGCCGCATCGAACACGCGCAGCTGCTGTGCGCCGAGGACGTCGCGCGCTTCGCCGAACTGGGCGTCGCGGCGAGCGTCCAGCCCGCCCATCAGCCGGACGACCGCGACGTCGCCGACCGGCACTGGCACGGCTGGACCGATCGGGCCTTCCCTTACGGCGCTTTGCATCGCGCCGGGGTGCGGCTGGAGTTCGGCTCCGACGCGCCGGTCGCGCCGCTGGACCCGTGGGACGCGATCGCGTCGGCGGTCAGCCGCACCGATGACGACCGGCCGCCGTGGCATCCCGAGCAGGCCATGCCGCTGGAGGCCGCGCTCGCGGCGTCGTCCGGCGGCCGGATCGGAGTGGCCGTCGGAGACGTCGCGGACCTGGTCGTCACCGCGGTGGACCCGTCGCGGCTGACTCCGGCAGGGTTGCGCGAGACCCCCGTCACGGCCACCGTCATGAACGGCCGGGTCACCTACGCGGCTTGACCCTTTCCTTGCCAGGGCGCAACGCCTTAATGGAAGGGCATGGATCACCGCCTGCTCGACCGGCTCCGGGACCTCCACGGCTCCCTGAGCACCGACATCACCTTCGTCACCCGGATGGTGGAGGACGACGTGCCGCGCGCCGACGTCCTCCGCGATCTCGGGGAACGGCTCACCGACCTCGGCGGCGCGCTGCTCCGCCGCTCGGACGACGTCAACGCCGACGTGCTGGCGAAGCTGCCGGACGACGGCTGGCTGCCCGGAGCGGGCGAGCATCACCAGTCGCTGAGCGTGGCCCACAACGTCGGCGGACGGCCGCTGCGCTGCGGGCGGATCTATCTCGCCCTCTGCGGAGCGCCGTGCTTTCCCTTCTACGGCAGGGACCCCTCCGGCCGCACCGCCCGGCACGAGCGGTGCCCGGCCTGCCGGGACCGCCTGTTCCGGTGACGGCGGCTGCGGACGGCCGCCACGTGGGGCAGGGTGAGGTGATCGCGGAGGGAGCGCCCATGAACACCGAGAAGCTGTTCCGGATCGCCATCACCCTGAAGGGGCTCGACGGCGCGTTGCAGCTGGTGGGCGGGCTCGTCCTGATGCTCGTGCCGGCGTCGGCCGTCTCCGGTTTCGCGCACGCCGTGGTCACCCGCGACCTGCTCGGCGACCCCGAAGGGACGCTGGCCCGGCACCTCGAACTCGCCGCCGGCCACTTCGTCGAGGGCCGGACGTTCGCCGTCGTGTACCTCGTCGCGCACGGACTGATCAAACTCGGCCTGGTCTGGGCGCTGGCGAAAAAGGTGATGCGGGCGTACCCCGTCGCCGCCGTCGTGCTCTCGGCGTTCGTGGTCTACGAGATCTTCCGCGCGATCCACACGCACTCGCTGGCGCTGCCGTTCTTCGCCGCCCTCGACGTCGTGATCGTCGTGCTGGTGCTGCGCGAATACCGGCAGCTGAAACGGGATCGCGTCGCGGCCTGACCGCCCGGTTCAGGCCGCGACGCGAAACTTTTCCGTGGTGACCTCCGCAGTGGGCGGATCCACCACGATCGCGGTGGCGTTGTCCGAGCCACCGAGTGAGATCGCCGTTCGCACCAGCTCGGTGGCCGCCCTGTCCGGCATCCCGAGGATGTCGAGCATGGTCGGCCCGCTGAGCGTCTTGTGCACACCGTCGCTGGTGAGCACGAGCCCGCCGGTCGTGACGGTGGCCGTGCCGATCTCGTGCGCGGCGGCCGTGCGGACGCTGGTGGTGACGACGTGTTCCATCCGCGGTGTCACGGGCTGTTCGTGGTCGCGGAAGTACTGCGCGAGCGTATGGTCCTTGGTCACTTGCCGCACGGTGTGACCATCCCAAGCGTACGCCCGCGCGTCCCCGACCCAAGCGATGCCATACCCCTCGTCGGTGCGGACGGCCACGACGAGGACGCAGTCACCGGTCCCGCCGAGCCCGAGTACAGCGCGCTGAGCAGCGAGAACAGCCGCGGTGGCGCCCTGCTCGACCGGTGTCCGGGCCGCCGCCGAAGCCGCCGTCCGCGCCGCTCGTGCCGCGTTCGGGTGATCTCCGACTCCGTCGGCCAGCGCGAACACGATTCCCCGGCCGCCCGCGGCCGCATACGCCGCGACGGCGTCCGCGTTGTGCGCGCGCGGCCCCTGCGCGCTCGCCGTGTGCCAGTGTGGAAGCTCCCTCATGGTCTTCTCCTCACCCCTGGGTGATCCGCCTGCTTCCAGCGTCCGCCCCTTTCCTGTGGGCGAGCTGAGGGTGGGGTGATAGCCGGCTGTCGGTCCCGTCTCGTGATCAAAGGCGTAACTCGCGTGATCAGAGACGTAACTCGCGTGATCAGGCGCGATCCGTCTCCAATCACGCGAGTTACGCCTCCAATCACGTGAGTGCGGTCTCTGATCACGCGAGTCACGCCTTGCCGCTCACGCCTTCGGTCACCGCAGTCGCGTGATCAGCGTCCGCAGCCAGCTCTCCGCCATCGCCGGTTCGCTCCGAAGATGCCGCACCAGCAGGTCTCGCGCCGCCTTCGAACGGCCCGCCTCGACGACCGCGACCGCTTCGGCCAGCCCCCGCAGCCGCTTTTCCGAATGCTCCGGCGCGCGGCCGTTCTCGTCCGACCAGCGCGGCCGCGGGAACGACGCCGTGAGCTTGGGCTGCGTGTTCCCGAAGTAGAGCCACACCGGCTCGTCGAGCGAGATGTTCCGCACGCCGTGCGACGGCAGGTCGGCGGGCCAAGCGAACTGCTGCTGCCAGCGGAACGCCGACGGGGTCGTGTCCTCCCGGATGGTGATCCCGAGGAACCGCAGCCGACCGCGGATGATGCTCCAGGCCTCGCGTTCGTCGTCGATCCAGTCGCGCAGCAGCCGGTACAGCTCGGTGAACGTCCGTCCTGTGTAGACCAGGTCGACGAACACCTTCGGCCGTCCGCGCGCGAGGTCGTACGGGCTGAGCCCCGCCGCGGTGAGATTGGCGCGCAGCCGCGCGACATCGGCGGCCGTCAGGTCGTCACAGGCTCCGGCGAACGACAGCGGCAGCTGGTGGATCCGTTCCCGCCACGGGGTTCCGCTCAGCAGGTCGTGCACGCTGTCCGCGGAACGCCCGACGAAATACAGGTCCGCGTCTCCCGCGCGGGCGATCACCTTCGCGGCGCACGCGATCAGCTCGTCCAGGAACCACAGCGAAGGTTTTTCGGCGCGTTCCAGCAGCGTCCCGAGCTGGTCGGGGCGCACGAGGTCCCAGCGGTACGGCCGATTCACGCCGTCCAGGATCCCTGTGCGCCCCAACACTTGTCGAAGCATTTTCAGGAGAGCAGGCGGTACACCGTCTGCTCGCCGACGGTGGTGGCGGCGAAGTTCTCCGCGACCCATTCGGCGATCTCGTCCGAGCCGCCACCGGGCCCGCCGCGGCCGCCTTCGACGTAGTAGGTGATGTCGCCGTTCGCCACGTACTGCTGGAATTCCGCGAGTGTCGGCGCCGGATCCGAACCGCTCCAGCCGCCGATGCCGATCACCGACTTCCCGCTCGCGAGTTCCAGATTCGCCGCGGACTGCGAACTCGGCGCCGCGGCCGCCCATTTCGTCGTGGTCGCGGCGAGCAGGGCCCCGATCTCCGCCGACGAACCCTCGTCCATTCCCATGCCCATCCCGCGGGAGTCGTTCACGGCCGGACCGGAGATCGGGATCGAGCCGGAGTGCGCCTGCGAAGCGGTTTCGACGCCGAACGCGGTGGTGCCGAGGCCGACGGTCAGCACGGCCGCCGTCGCCACGACGGCGACGAGTTTCCGGATCGGCGGGACACCCACCAGGACAATGGTCGCGGTCACCAGGCCGAGCCCGGCGATGGTCCAGCGCAGTGCGGGCAGCCAGTCGGCGTTGCGGTCCAACAGGATGTACGCCCAGACGGCGCTGGCCGCGATCATCAGCGACAGGAACACCCTCGGCGCGAGATGCGCCCGGCCGCGCCACAGCGAGGTCCCGGAGATCGCGACCACCGCGGCGATCGACGGCGCCAGCGCGACGGCGTAGTACGGGTGCACGATGCCGCTCATGAAGCTGAACACCAGCGCGCTCACGAGCATCCAGCCGCCCCACATGATCAGCGCGGCCCTCGTCCGGTCGGTCCCGGCGGCCCGCCTGGTGAACCACAGCCCCGCGACCAGCCCGATCAGCGCGGCGGGCAGCAGCCACGAGACCTCGCCGCCGAAGCTGGCACCGAACATCCGGGTCAGGCCGCTCTCGCCGCCGAAGCCGACGTTCCCGCCGGCCGAGCCGCTCACGGTCCCGCCCGGACCGCCGACCATCACGCCGCCCCCCTTGCCGAAGATCCGGCCGAGGCCGTTGTAGCCCAAGGCCAGTTCGAGCAGGCTGTCGCCGTCCGAACCCCCGATGTACGGCCGGGACTCGGTCGGCCACAGATCGACCAGCGCGATGAACCAACCAGCTGACAGGACGGTCGCGCTCAAGGCCCCGAGCAGGTGAAGCAAGCGTTTGCCCAGCGAAGTAGGAGCGGCGATCAGATAGGCGAGCCCGAAGGCGGGCAGCACCAGGAACGCCTGCATCATCTTGGTGAGGAAGCCGAACCCGACGGCGACACCGGCGAAGGCCAGCCAACGTGGGCTCGCCTTTTCGATCGCGCGGATCGTGCAGTACCCGCCGGCGATCAGCAGCAGCGTCAGCAGCGCGTCGGGGTTGTTGAACTTGAACATGAGCGCGGCGACCGGGGTGACGGCGAGCGCCGCCCCGGCGAACAGGCCGGCGACCGGTCCGGAGGTCCGCTTCACCGTCAGGTACAGCAGGCCGACGGAGGCGACCCCCATCAACGCCTGGGGTGCCAGCACGGTGAAGCCGGAGAAGCCGAAGAGCCGGGCGAACGCCGTCGTGACCCAGAGCGCGGCCGGGGGTTTGTCGACGGTCAGCACGTTCCCGGCGTCGAGGGAGCCGAACAGCCACGCCTTCCAGTCCTGGGTGCCGGACTGCACGGCGGCCGCGTAGAACGAGTTGCCGTAGCCGGAGGCGGTCAGGTTCCAGAAGTACAGCAGCGCGGTGGCGGCGAGCAGCCCGAAGACGGCGGGCCGGACCCACCGGCCGGGTGGTTTCGCGGTGTTTTCGTCGACGTGTCCAGGCTCCGCCCGGGAAGCGAGTGCGGTGGTCATGGGGTCAGCTCTCCATCTCGGTGGCGGTGCGGCGGCGGAACACCCAGCCGCGCAGCAACAGGAAGCGCAGGACGGTGGCCGCGAGGTTCGCGAGCACGAGTGCGGTGATCTCGAGCGGCAGCCCCGGTGCCGTCATCGTGTGCAGCAGCGCCAGCGCGCCACTGGTGAGCGCGAGCCCGAGGCCGAACACGATGAGGCCCTGGAACTGGTGCAGCCCGGCGCCTTCCCGGCCGCGGATGCCGAAGGTCAGGCGCCGGTTGAGGGCGGTGTTGCCGATCGCCGTCACCAGCAGTGCGACGAGGTTGGCCACCTGTGCGCCGGTGAACGTCCGCAGCAGCAGGAAGAGCACGAGGTAGGCGATGGTGCTGGCGACGCCGACGGCGGCGAACCGCACCAGTTGCCGCACCAGGCTCGGCGCCACTCCCGGTGCCCGCACCTGGATCGGCGCGCGGCCGAGCTGTTCGCGCAGGCCGCTGATCGGGATCTCGCCGGTCAGCGTCGCCCTGGTCAGGCGCGCGATGCCTTTGAGGTCGGCGGTCGCGGTGGCGACGATGTTCACCGACGAGTCCGGGTCGTCCACCCAGTCGACCGGGACCTCGTGGATCCGCAGTCCCGCTTTCTGCGCCAGCACGAGCAGTTCGGTGTCGAAGAACCAGCCGGTGTCCTGGATGTGGGGGAGCAGGCGCTCGGCGACGTCGGCGCGGATCGCCTTGAACCCGCATTGCGCGTCGCTGAACCGCGCCGCCAGCGTGCCGCGCAGGATCAGGTTGTAGCAGCGGGAGATGAACTCCCGTTTCGGCCCGCGCACCACCCGCGCGCCGCGGGCGAGCCTGCTGCCGATGGCGAGGTCGGAGTGCCCGGACAGTAGTGGAGCGACGAGCGGCCCGAGCGCGGCCAGATCGGTCGAGAGGTCGACGTCCATGTAGGCCAGCACCGGAGCGTCCGAAGTGGACCAAACGGCGCGCAGCGCGCGGCCGCGGCCTTTCTCCTCGAGGTGCCGGACTTCGACGTCGTCGAACTCGCGGCTGAGCCGTTCGGCGGCCCGGAGGGTGCCGTCGGTGCTGGCGTTGTCCGCGACGGTGATCCGGAACGGGTACGGGAACTGCTCCACGAGGTGCGCGCGCAGCCTGCGGATGCACGGCTCCAGATCGGTTTCCTCGTTGTGGACGGGGATGACGACGTCGAGGACGGGCGAGCCGTCCGGGGCGATGGCGGGGCGGCGGCCGGTTTCGGCGCCGGAGATGATCGCGGCTGTCATAGCGTCAATCTCGGCCATCGCGCTGAGGCCGGCTTGTGTCCCGGCTGTGCCGTCGCTGTGTTCCGGCACGGGTTTCACCGGCTCAGGTCGTAGACGGTGACGCCGTCCACAGTGGTCGGTGGGTAGGTTTCCGCGACCCAGGCGGCGATCCGCTCGGCGGCGTCGCTGCCGGTCTCCCCGCGCATCATCATGCCTTCGCCGAGGAAGTAGTGGATCCGTCCACTTCGGACATGATCCTGGAACTGTTCCAGGGTGGGTGCCGGATCCGTGCCGTTGAACCCGCCGACGGCCAGCACCGGTGCCCCGCTGCCGAGCTGGTAGCCCGCCGCGTTGTTGGAGCCGACGGTCGCCGCCGTCCAGGTGTAGTTCTCGCTTTCCTGTCGGAGCAGGGCGGCCAGGTCTGCGCCGGGCAGGCTCGTCCCGAGCAGACCGCCGGGGCCACCCATTCTCATGCCACGGCCCGTTTCCGGTCCGGCGGAAGGCAGCGCGCCCGAATGCGGAGTGGCGGCCGTCGCGACGGTGTACGCGCCCGTGCCCGCGAGAACGGTGATCAGCGCGCCGACGGCGACCAGACGCCTTGCCACATCAGGTAAGCGCGCTGCGACGAAGACCAGAAACGCGCACAGCAGGCCGGTGATGAGGATCGCGATCGACAGCCCGGGAAGCCAGTCGGATTGCCGCGACAGCAGGAGATACGCCGTCAACGCGGTCAGCCCGATTCCGGCGCTCAAGGCGCCCGCGGCGGCCGGATTCCCCCGTGCGCGCCACAACTGCGTGCCCGCGATCCCGACGAGCGCCGCGATCGCCGGGGCGAGCGCGATCGTGTAGTAGGCGTGGATGATGCCGCTCATGTAGCTGAACACCACGGCGGTCACCAGGAACCAGCCGCCCCAGACGATCAGTGCCGCGCGGCCGCGGTCGGTGCGCGGGGCCCGGCGGGTGAACCACAACCCGGTGGCCAGAGCGAGGACGGCGGCCGGGAGCAGCCAGGCGATCCCGCCCGCCATCTCACTGCCGAACAACCGATCCCAGCCCGTGCCGCCCCAGCCGCCTCCGCCGACACTGCCGACCTCGTCGCCGGTGATGCGGCCGAAACCGTTGTAGCCGAAGGCGAGTTCCCACAGGCTGTTCTCCTGCGAGCCGCCGATGTACGGCCTGTCCGCGGCGGGCCACGACGCGACGACGGCGAGATACCAGCCGGCGGACAGGAAGGTGCAGATCAAGGCCCCGAGCAGATGCAGCAGCCGGCGGCCCAGCGGGATCGGCGCGGCGATCAGGTACGCGAGCCCGAACGCGGGCAGCACCAGGAACGCCTGCAGCATCTTCGCGAGGAAACCGAATCCGACGGCGACCCCGGCCAGCGCCAGCCAGCGCGGACTCGCCTTCTCCAGCGCGCGGACGACGCAGTAGGCGCCCGCGGTCAGGAGCAGGACCAGCAGCGCGTCGGGGTTGTTGAACCGGAACATCAACGCGGCGGCCGGGGTGAGTGCGAGTACTGATCCCGCCAGCAGACCCGCGGCCGGGCCGGACGTCCGCCGCACCGCGGCGAACAGCAACGCCACCGAGCCGACACCCATGAGCGCCTGCGGCACCAGGACGCTCCAGGCGTTGACGCCGAACAGGCGCGCGGAAAGGCTCATCACCCACAACGCGGCCGGTGTCTTGTCCACCGTGATCGCGTTCGCGGCGTCGCTGGAACCGAAGAACAACGCTTTCCAGCTCAGCGACCCGGCCTGCGCGGCCGCCGAGTAGAAAGCGTTGGCCCAGCCGGATTCCCCCAGGTTCCACAGGTACAGCACCGCGGTCGCGAGCAGCAGCACGGCCACGGACGGCCGGACCCAGCGCGGATCGGCCGGTGTTCCTCGGGCGGGGGGAGCGGTTCGGTCGGCTTCGTCGCGGGAGGCGAGGAGGGTCATGGCCTCAGCGTCGGGGGCCGACCTGGGGCGTGGTTGTGCCGAAGCTGTGCACCCGCTGTGAGGAACCGATCACCGGCAGATGGACGGCGAACTCGGTGTGCCCCGGACGGCTGTGCACCTCGATCGTGCCGTGATGGGCGACGACGATGGCCGACGCGATCGCCATCCCGAGCCCGGTGCTGCCCGCGGTCCGCGACCGGGAAGTGTCGCCGCGGGCGAAGCGTTCGAACACGGCCGGCAGGAGTTCGGGGGCGATCCCGGGCCCGTTGTCGGTGACGGTGAGCACCGCGGATCCGCTGTGGGAGCGGTTCAGCGCGGTGCTCACCGTGGTGCCCGGCGGGGTGTGCGTACGCGCGTTGGACAGCAGGTTGGCCAGGACCTGGTGCAGGCGCTGGACGTCGCCGCGCACGAACACGGATTCCGGCGGGAGCCGGAGTTGCCAGCGGTGACCCGGTCCGGCGACGTGCGCGTCGCCGACGGCGTCCGCGGTCAGCCGGGTGAGGTCGACTTCGGCCGCTTCGAGTGGTCGTCCGGCGTCGAGCCTCGCCAGGAGCAGGAGGTCCTCGACCAGCGTCGTCATCCGGGCGGCCTCGGACTGGATACGGGACACCGAACGCGCGACGTCCGGCGGCACCAGCGCGCTGCCGCGGCCGGCGAGTTCGGCGTACCCGCGGATCGCCGCGAGCGGGGTGCGGAGTTCGTGGCTCGCGTCCGCGACGAACCGGCGGACCCGGGTCTCGCTGGCGTGCCGGGCTTCCAGCGCCCGCGAGATGTGCCCGAGCATGAGGTTCAGCGCCGAACCGACCTGGCCGACCTCGGTACGCGGATCGGTGTCGATCTCGGGAACCCGCACCGAAAGCGCGACGTGACCGCGGTCGAGCCGCATCGCCGACACCCGGCCCGCGGTCGCCGCGACCCGGTCGAGTGGCCGCAGCGTGCGCCGCACCGCGAACGCGCCGAGGAACCCCGCACCGGCGACACCCGCCACCGCGACCCCGAACAGGATCCACCGGACCGTGGTCAAGGTGTCCTGCATCGGCCCGAGTGGGAGCCCGGTGACGACCGCGCCGCCGGGGATCGAGACGGCCTGCACGCGGTATTCGCCAAGGCCGCCGAGCGTCATCGTCATCGGCGGCCGGTCCGCCGGGACGGAGAACAGACCAGCCTCTTGTTCGGCCGACAATCCCTGCGGAAGCCCTTGCACGGTGAGGATTCCCGCGTACAGCACCCGGTCACCGGAGAACCGCACGCTGAGCGTCCCGGAGGCCTGGCCCGGCGCGTCGAGCGGATCGGGACCGAGATCGTCCTCCGGCGGCCGGTTCGCGAAGTCGTGGGCACGGGCCGACGCGGCCGAGAGCTGGTCGTCGATCTGGCGGGTGAGGAACGACCGCAGGGCGACCTCGCCGGCGACGCCGATCACCAGACAGACGAAGGTGAGCAACAGCACCATCGAGCCGGTCAGCTTGGCGCGCAGGGAAAGCCGCCCGGGCCGGAACGACCGGCGCGGGCCGGTGGTCGGGACCGAACCGGGTGCCATGACATCGAGGGTGCGCCGCGGTCGTATGCGCGCGTTGTGACCCGCCTGTGAGCCCGCTGTGCGCGGCAGACAGGGCATGGCCCGGCCCGTGAAGGCCTCCTTGCCTACCCTCAGGGTAATGAAGGCGACCCTCACTACCCGCCGGCGTGCAACCTATGTCGCGAAAGCCACTTTCGGGACATCAGGCGTCGCGAAAGTGGCTTTCGCGACCAGTCTTCTACCTGTACTCAAGGCGGGGGCGAAGGCCGGCGGAGGATTCGACGCCCTTGCGCCCGGGGCCAGAGTGCCCCGACCCGCTGCAAGTAGGTGACTAATTGCGAAGGGCTCAGCGGTCGTAGTCCACGCCCAGTTCGGCCGAAGTCGCCACCGCCCGGCAGGTCAGGATCTGCCCGGCCGCGACCTCCTCGTCCCCGAGCGCGTAGTGCACG
Organism: Amycolatopsis sp. WAC 01375; assembly: GCF_003947325.1. Lineage (NCBI taxonomy): Bacteria > Bacillati > Actinomycetota > Actinomycetes > Pseudonocardiales > Pseudonocardiaceae > Amycolatopsis > Amycolatopsis sp. WAC 01375. Next base: position 162,977 of record NZ_QHHW01000032.1, on the reverse strand, counting down.
TCCATCCGCGCGCTGCCTCGCACCACCGTCGCCCGGCAGGTGCCGCAAGCGCCGCCGACGCACGCGTACGGCGCGTCGACGCCGTGCCGCAGCGCGGCGCTGAGCACGGTTTCGCCCACCGTCGCGGCGATTTCGACGGTCTTCCCGGCCGCCGTCACCGTCAGCGTCGGGCCCGGCCGCCGTGAGGGGCGGACGGGAAGCGCGCCTTGGAACAGTTCGAAGTGGACGTGTTCCTCGGGGACGTCACGGTCGGCCAGTGTCCGGCGGGCCATGTCGACGAGGTCGCGCGGGCCGCACAGGAACCAGTCGTCCACCTTCGCCGGGTGCAGCCGCGCTTGCAGCAGCGCGCGGAGGCGGGTGCTGTCGAGCCTGCCGCGCTGGTAGCGCTCATGCGAGATGGCCAGCGCCTCGCCGACGATGTCGAACGGCTTCTCCAGCCGGTGTGTGCGCAGGTCCGGGTCGCGTTCGTCGGTGCGGTAGTGCACGACGTGCAGCCGTCCGCCCAGCCGCGCGGCGAGGCCGCCGAGTTCGTCGGCGAACATCGTGCTGGCGCCGGAGGTGTTGATGTACAGCAGGGTCGCCTTGCTGTTCGGCTCGTTCTCCAGCGTCGCGGTCAGGATCGACAGGATCGGCGTGATCCCGCTGCCCGCGGCGAGCGCGACGTACCGGCCCGCGCGGCCTTGCTCCGGGGTCAGGGTGAAAACACCGTCGGGGGGCAGGACGTCCAGTTCGTCGCCCGGCGCGAGTTCCGTCGTGGCGAACGTCGAGAACGCGCCGCCGAGCTGGTGCTTGATCGCGATCCGCAGGATGCCGGAGTCCGGCGTCGAGCAGATCGAGTAGGCGCGCCGCACCTCTTCCCCGTCGACCTCGGCGCGGATGACGAGGTGCTGGCCAGGGGTGAACCGGAAGGTCTCCCGCAGCCGCTCCGGCACGTCGAACGTCACGGTGACGGCGCCCTCGCACAGCGGCCGGACCTCGGCGACCCGCAGCGAGTGGAACCGGCTCGGCCCCCGGGGCTGGGGTGCGGGCGGTTCCTCGTCGAACGAACCGGTGAGCTGACGCCATTCGCGGTACTCCGTCGCCGTCAGCTCGCGGCCCCACGGGGTCGCGATCGGGACGTCCCTGGCGAGGTAGGCGTCGCGGTTGTCCTTCCACGTGCGCAGGTACCGGTAGAACGGGATAGCCGGGTGGAGATGGTGCACCAGGTGATAGTTCTGGCACAGCATGATCGGCGTCATCAGCCATTCGAGCCCGACGCGGACGCGAGTGGCGCCGAACCGGTTCTGCCGCTGCGCGCCGAGGTCGTGATGGGGGAGCCAGTCGAACCACCAGGCGAGTACGGCCAGCCCGAAGCGCTGCGGGACCAGGTAGACCATCAGCAGTTCCCAGCCGTGGCCGGTCACCGCCAGCCAGGCGAACGCGGCGAGGCTCAGCGTGACGACGGCCGCGGTCTCGATCCGCTCCGACGGCGGGCGCGTGCGCTGCCGGGCCACGTAGAAGCGGGCGTACCAGAAGTCGATGGTCAGCCAGCGCAGCGGCAACTGCCACCAGGGGCCGTGCGCGGTCCAGGCGTCGGGATCGGTGTGGGCGTCCTCGTTGGTGTTGCGGTGGTGCTCCAGATGGATGTAGCGCACCAGGGGAAAGGAGCCGTAGGCCGCCACGAACGGCATCGCGAGCCTGCCGAGCAGTTCGTTGACCCAGGTGAGCTGTCCGGCCGCGTGATGCGTCGACTCGTGCAGCACGGTGAACATGGTGAAGGTGACGAGCGCGTGCAGGGGAATGGTCACCCACAGCGGCGCGGCCTCGTTGACTACCAGCCAGGTGGCGCCGCTCCACACCATGAGGCCGCCGGTGAACAACAACACTGTCGGAACCGAGACGACCGGCAGCGGGATCCGCGGGCTGGGCACGCCGCGTCTCGGTCTTCTCTCGGGTATCTCCCCCGTGTCCTCGGACCGGGTTACGGCGACGGTCATCGATCGTTCCCCTCGGTCGATGGCTACCGGGACAAGCTGTCACACCGTAGACAATTAGTACTGGGTTGTAAACTTCATCCGAGTGCTGAAACACCACGTCACAGCGCCCGATGGTGAGGCGTGGCGCGCATCCGTGTCCAGGAACGGGCCGCTTCGTAACAGAGAAGAACCGAAAACTCGTCCGATCGGGTGGTCCACGTCCCGTTTGCCGGACCGCGCGCGGGGGCTGTGCTCGGCGGGGGAGGGCGGGCTGATGGCCCCGGGCCCGGGCCTATCAGGGCTACGGCCTAGACTCGGACGGCCCTGTCCACAAGCTGGCCAGGGCACATCCGCTGTCGACCGCATGCGGATGCCCCATCACATCGTTTACCGCTCGAGGAGAATACGTTGAAGAGCACCGTCGAGCAGCTCAGCCCGACGCGAGTCAAGATCAATGTCGAGGTGCCGTTCGACGAGCTCAAGCCGAACTTCGACCGCGCCTACCGCAAGATCGCCCAGCAGGTGCGCATCCCCGGCTTCCGCCCGGGCAAGGCGCCGGCTCGCGTGCTGGAAAGCCGGATCGGGCGAGCCCCGGTGCTCGACGAGGTCGTCAACGAGGTCATTCCGGCCAAGTACATGGAAGCCGTGCGCGCGGGCGAGGTCCGCACGCTGGGCCAGCCCGAGTTCGAGGTGACCAAGCTGGAGGACCGTGAGGTCCTCGAGTTCACCGCCGAAGTCGACATCCGCCCGGAGATCTCGCTGCCCGACCTCGAGGGCTTCGTGGTCAGCGTCGACGACGTCGAACTGACCGACGCCGAGGTCGACGAGCAGCTCGACGAGCTGCGCGCCCGCTTCGGCACGCTGACCGGCGTCGACCGTCCGGCCGAGAACGGCGACTTCGTCTCGATCGACCTCGCGGCCACCGTCGACGGTCAGGAGGTCGAGGAGGCCTCGACCACCGGCCTGTCCTACGAGATCGGCTCCGGCCAGCTCGTCGACGGGATCGACGAGGCGATCATCGGTGCGAAGGCGGGCGAGACCAAGACCTTCACCACGAAGCTGGTCGCCGGCGAGCACACGGGCAAGGACGCCGACGTCACCGTCACCGTGCAGACCATCAAGCAGCGTGAGCTGCCCGAGGCGGACGACGAGTTCGCCCAGATGGCGAGCGAGTTCGACACGATCGACGAGCTGAAGGCCGACCTTCGCGAGCGTCTCGGCCGCGTCAAGAAGATGCAGCAGGGCGTCCAGGCCCGTGACAAGGTCCTCGAGGAGCTCCTCGAGCGCACCGAGGTCGCGATCCCGGAGAAGGTCCTCGAGGCCGAGATCGAGAACCGCAAGCACGACGCGATCCACCCGTTCGACCACGACGAGGCGCAGTTCGCGCAGGCGCTCGAGGCCGAAGGGCGCACCCTCGAAGAGTTCGACACCGAGGTCCGCGAGGAGTCGGAGAAGGCGGTCCGCACGCAGCTGCTGCTGGACAGCATCGCCGACGCCGAGCAGACGTCGGTCAACGACGGCGAGCTCACCGAACGCATCATCTACCAGGCGCAGCGCTTCGGCGTCAGCCCGGACGAGTACGTCCAGCGGGCGCAGCAGTCCGGCCAGCTGACCGCGATCTACGCCGACGTGCGCCGCGGCAAGGCGCTGGCCTCGGTGGTCCGCAAGACCACCGTGACCGACGCCTCCGGCGCCACGGTCGACCTCGAAGAGCTCTTCGGCCCCGCAGCCGAGGAGACGCAGGTCACCGAAGAGACCGCGAAGACTGCGGCCGAGTAGGGAATACGCGGTCCGGTCGAAACGGACCGTAAAGCTGTAAGCGAACTTGGGCGGTGTCAGGCATTCTGCACCGCCCAAGTTCGTTAGGGTCGGTTGCAAGATCCTCAAGCATCTGGACATACGCGGCGGCGAACGTTCCACCCGCCGCCGTCGGCGAAAAGGCAGGCATGACGTGACGCAGCACACGCCCCAGGCGCGGACCGGTACCGCAGGGCTCAACCTCACCGACTCGGTCTTCGAGCGGTTGCTCCAGGAGCGCATCGTCGTCCTCGGCTCCGAGGTCAACGACGAGGTCGCCAACCGGATCACCGCCCAGTTGTTGCTGCTCGACGCAGACGACTCCGAGTCGGACATCCGCTTCTACATCAACTCGCCCGGTGGCTCGGTCACCGCGGGTTTCGCGATCTACGACACCATGCAGCTGATCCGCCCGGACGTCGCGACGTACGCGATGGGCCTGGCCGCGTCGATGGGGCAGTTCCTGCTCTCCTCCGGCACGCCCGGCAAGCGGTACGCGCTGCAGCACGCGCGCATCCTCATGCACCAGCCCTCGGCGGGTGTCGGCGGCACGGCCTCCGACATCGCCATCCAGGCCGAGGTGTTCGGCAAGTGGAAGCAGGAGCTGGCCAAGATCACGGCCGAGCAGACCGGCCAGACCGTCGAGCAGATCGTCAAGGACGGTGACCGCGACCGCTGGTTCACCGCGCAGGAGGCGAAGGACTACGGCTTCGTGGACCAGGTCCTCACGCGCGAGAACCCGCTTCCCAACAGCTGATCCGCGCCGGCACACAGGAGAATTTTCAATGAGCAACTTCCAGCTTCCGATCGGGTCGCAGGCGCCTGGGATGCAGTCGCGGCTCCAGCTGCCGCAGTCGCGGTACGTCCTGCCCTCGTACGTCGAGCGCACCAGCTACGGCATCAAGGAATCGAACCCGTACAACAAGCTGTACGAAGAGCGCCAGATCATGCTCGGCGTGCAGATCGACGACGCGTCGGCGAACGACGTCATGGTCCAGCTGCTGCACCTCGAGCACGAGGACCCGGACCGCGACATCATGATCCTGATCAACTCGCCCGGTGGCTCGTTCACCGCGCTGATGGCGATCTACGACACGATGCAGTACGTCCGCCCCGACATCGTCACCATGTGCATCGGCCAGGCCGCTTCGGCCGCCGCGGTGCTGCTGGCGGCCGGGACCCCCGGCAAGCGGTTCACGCTGCCGAACTCGCGGGTGCTGATCCACCAGCCCGCGACCGAGGGCACCTACGGCCAGGTTTCGGACCTGGAGATCCAGGCCAACGAGATCCAGCGGGTGCGGCGCCAGATGGAGGTCATCCTGGCGAAGCACACGAAGAAGGAAGCCGACGACATCAAGAAGGACATCGAGCGCGACAAGATCCTGACGGCCGACGAGGCCAAGGCGTACGGGATCGTCGACGAGGTTCTCGAGTACCGCAAGGCCTCGAGCAGCTGATCGCGGGAGGGGCCCGGTGCGTGTCGGGAGACGACACGCACCGGATCCCTGGTCTAAGGTCAGCTTCTGGCGTGCTCAGATGTGACGTTGGTTCTCCCGCCGGCGGCATCGGGCGGGTACCGTCAGTGGCAGTGTGTGAGGCTCCGAGCGGTCATCCGTGACCGGGGCGGTAAGACAGTCAGGCGCGTATCGCGCCGGAGGGGACGAGGTCAACGGCCATGGCACGGATCGGTGACGGCGGCGACCTGCTGAAATGTTCTTTCTGCGGCAAGAGCCAAAAGCAGGTGAAGAAGCTCATTGCCGGCCCCGGGGTCTACATCTGCGATGAGTGCATCGATCTCTGCAACGAGATCATCGAAGAGGAACTGGCCGAAGCCGGTGAGGTCAAGCTCGACGAGCTGCCCAAACCCGCCGAAATCCACGAGTTCCTCGAGCAGTACATCATCGGCCAGGACGACGCGAAGCGTTCGCTGGCCGTGGCGGTGTACAACCACTACAAGCGTGTGCAGTCCGACGACAAGGCCGGGCCGAAGGATTCCAAGGACGAGACCGTCGAACTGGCGAAGTCCAACATCCTGATGCTCGGGCCGACGGGTTGCGGCAAGACCTATCTGGCGCAGACGCTGGCGAAGATGCTGAACGTCCCGTTCGCGATCGCGGACGCCACGGCGCTCACCGAAGCCGGCTACGTGGGCGAGGACGTCGAGAACATCCTGCTCAAGCTGATCCAGGCGGCGGATTACGACGTCAAGCGCGCCGAGACGGGCATCATCTACATCGACGAGGTCGACAAGATCGCCCGGAAGTCGGAGAACCCGTCGATCACGCGTGACGTGTCGGGCGAGGGTGTTCAGCAGGCGCTGCTGAAGATCCTCGAAGGCACCACCGCGTCGGTGCCGCCGCAGGGCGGCCGCAAGCACCCGCACCAGGAGTTCATCCAGATCGACACGACGAACGTGCTGTTCATCGTGGCCGGCGCGTTCGCCGGGCTGGAGAAGATCATCAACGAGCGGGTCGGCAAGCGCGGCCTCGGTTTCGGCGCGGAGATCCGCACCAAGGCCGAGATCGACGAGAGCGACATCTTCTCCGACACCATGCCGGAGGACCTGATCAAGTTCGGGTTGATCCCGGAGTTCATCGGCCGCCTCCCGGTCGTGGCGACGGTGACCCACCTGGACAAGGAGTCGCTGGTCAGCATCCTGACCACGCCGCGCAACGCGCTGGTGAAGCAGTACAAGAAGCTCTTCGAGATGGACAACGTCGAGCTGGAGTTCACCAAGACCGCGCTCGAGGCCATCGCCGACCAAGCCGTGCTCCGCGGCACCGGCGCCCGTGGCCTGCGCGCGATCATGGAAGAGGTCCTGCAGCCGGTCATGTACGACATCCCCAGCCGCGACGACGTCGCGAAGGTCGTCATCACCGAGCAGACCGTCCGCGAGAACGTGAACCCGACGATCGTGGCGCGTCAGCCGTCACGCCGTCGTGGCAACGAGCGCGGCGAGAAGTCAGCCTGACAAAAGCACGTCAGCGTCAACGATGCCCCGGCCGGAGCCTTCCGGCCGGGGCATCGGTTTCTCCGGCCAGGTCCGGCCGGTGACCGGACCGAGATAGGATGCGATGGTGCCGCTGACTCCCACGAAGGACGAGAACGAGGCTCCCGAGCTGGAAGCCGCGAGTCCACGCGAGGTCAGGGGACTCGTCGAACTCACCGAACGCATCGTCGTCGGGGCGTATCGAGGGCATCCGTGGATCCCGCGCGCGCTCACGATCGCGCTGGGCGTGCTGGTGGCGACCTGCCTGGTGGCCGGTGTCGTCCGGTTGTCGCCGCTTCCGCTGATCCCGCTGCCGTTCTTCGCCGTCTCGGCGTACGCGCTCGTCCGGATCAAGACGGCGCGAAGCGCGGAGGCAAACTCTTCACTCGTCGCCTGGACAGGACTCTTCACCGGTGCGACGCTCGCCGGATTCTGGTTGATCTCGATGGCGGGACGCTGGCTCGGCTGATCGGCCCGCACCATTTTCGGATTTCCCTCCGTTAGCGGGGTTTCAGAACCGCTCCAACGGGGTAAGACGAGTCCGTGACAGTCACCGCGGGTCCCTTCACCCACGTGGGCCTGCTCTACTCCGGTGACACCGAGTACCTGGACGGAACGATTCCGTACATCCTCGAGGGCTTGAAGCTCGACGAGCCGGTCGCGGTCGCCGTCCCGGGCCGGAACCTGACGCTGATCGAAGACGCGCTGGGCGATTCCGCCGCCGAGGTCGAGCTCATCGACATGACCGAAGCGGGCCGTAACCCGGGCCGCATCCTTCCCGGCGTGCTGCTCGCGTTCGCCGACAACCGGCCGGGGCCGGTCCGGATCATCGGCGAACCGATCTGGGCGGGCCGGTCGCCCCTCGAATACCCGGCGTGTGCCCAGCACGAGGCGCTGATCAACTTCGCGTTCGGCGACCGCGACCTCAGCATCCTGTGCCCGTACGACCGGACCAGGCTCGAAGACGGCGTCCTCGCCGACGCCGAGCGGACCCACCCGATCCTCTCCGGCGCCGACGGCGACCGCCGCAGCGAGGGTTACGCCCCCGACGCGGTCGTCGAGCAGTACAACCTGCCGCTGCCCGAACCGGTCGTGGCCGACGCGTTCCGGTTCGATCTCGCCAGGCTCAGCGCGGTGCGGCACTTCGCGCAGGTGCGGGCCGAGGAGAGCGGGCTCGCCCCGAACCGGGTGGAGGATCTCGTGCTCGCCGTGGCGGAACTGTCCGCCAACAGCGTGCTGCACGGTTCGGGCCAGGGTGTCGTCCGCGTCTGGCGCGACGAGGACCACGTGCTCTGCGAGGTCATCGACGAAGGCACCCTGAGCGATCCGCTGGCGGGCAGGCGGCCCGCCACCGCCGGACAGATCGGCGGACGCGGTCTGGTGCTGGTGAACCAGGTCGCCGATCTCGTCCGGCAGTACCTGAGACCGGGCTCGACCGTGACCAGGATCTTCTTCCGCGTCTGAGCGCTCAGGCGTTCTTCGGGACGTGCTTGCCGAGGAACGCGACCAGGCTCGGCACGACGGTGCGGTTGAACGTGTCGCCGTGTTTGCCGCGCGCCGTGTGCGCGACCATGGGCCGCGCTTCGGAGATGAACTTCCGCACCCCGCCGATGAACGGATCTTCGGTGCCGCACCAGATCCCGGTCGGCACCTTCTTAGTGACGTCGATGTGGCGCAACGGGTCCAGCGAGCCCCAGTCGGTGGCGTCGCGGAACGCGCGCCGTTTGCTCATCTCGGCCCACGACGTCATCAGCGCGGGCGCGAGCGCCGCGACCGCGGCGGGCGGGCGACGGCGTTCGAGACGGCGCCGCGTGTAGAGCAGCGCGCCGAAACCGCCCATCGAAAGCCCGGTGGCGGCGAACGGCAACCCGTCCCGGCCGCCGAGGCCGCGGGCGGCAAGCCAGCGGGGGACCTCTTCGAGCAGCATCGCCATCGGGTTGTCGCCGGGCTGGTTCTCGTGCCAGTAATGGTCGCCACCGTCGACCGCGACGAACCCGTATGGGGGCACCGCCTTACGGGCGACCTCGCTGCTGAGTTGCTTGAGCAGCCCGGTGGGGGCCGCGTGCCGCGCGGTGCCGTGGAGGCCGTGGAGCATCAGCGACATCGGCAGGCCCTTGGGCGGTGCCTTGGTCGGCAGCATGAGCACGAGGTCGACCTCGCGCCCGCGGGCTTCGGAATAGACACGCTCGACGCGGGGGCTACCCAGCTGGGTCGCCGGGGTCGGCGACGCGACGCCGAGTGCCCGTTGGAGCGCCTCACTGAACGGCAGGGCTCCGGTGGCCGTTCCGGCGGCGAGCCCGGCGACGCCGAGACCGGAGGCGCCGGCGATCAGCACGGACCGGCGGCTCAGCCAGCGACGGGCGCCGTCCACCCCCGGCAGCGTCGTGTGCCCCTGATCGTCCTCGTTCACCGATCCCCGTTCCCCCGTTTGCTTCCACCAGGTCAGACGCACGTTTCCGCTGGAAGGTTGCACATGTCACCGACCTGTGACCGGGGTATCGCCGGATCAGGTGCCGATGTTTCCCTCTTTCGCGCGCCATGCCTCGATCGAGATCCGCGCGGACCGCGTCGCGGCCTCGTAAGTGTCGCCGAGACCCACGCCGAGGGCGGTGGCCAGGGGAATCAGGATGTGGTCCACACCATTCCCGCTGTCGCCGAAGTGGCCGGCGACCTCCAGCGTGATGTAGCCGTGCACGGCGCTCCAGAGCTGGGCGGCGACGTCGAACTCCGGGGCCGGCCGGAACCGGCCCGCGTCGATCACGCGTTTCGCGGCACGGACGAGGTAACCGAAGGCCTCGATGCCCTCGTCGCTGAGGCTCTCGCGGGTCTCCTTGCTGGTCATGTCGACCAGTGCCGCCTTCTGCCCGTTGGGCTGGCTCTGGCCGAAGGTCACGGCGTAGAGCTGCGGGTTGTCCACCACGGTCCGCCGGTACGCCAGCGCCAAGGTGAGGATGTCGGCCGCCGGGTCGGCGGTTTCCCGGACCTCGCCCAGATTCGCCGACAGCCGCCGGAATCCCTCGCGCGCGACCTCGTCCACCAGTGCGCCCATCCCGCCGAAGTGGGTGTACACGGCCATGGTCGACGCGCCGATCTCCGCCGCCAGCTTGCGGGCCTGCAGTGCCTCCGGGCCGCCGTCCGAGAGCAGCCGGATCGCCGCTTCGACCAGTTTCGCCTTGACCTCGGTGGCGGAGGGTTTCGGTGACATGCTTGCCAGTATTCCATAACCCTGTTATAAATGTATCCATAACTGTGTTATATCCGTCGCTAGGGGGCCTTTGATGGGCAACAAGTTCCTCCAGGGCAACTTCGCCCCGGTCAGCCGTGAACACACGATCACCGAACTGAGCGTCACCGGGCACATCCCGGAGTACCTGGACGGGCGCTACCTGCGGAACGGGCCGAATCCGCTGTCCGAAGTGGACCCGGAGGCCTACCACTGGTTCATGGGCGACGGCATGGTGCACGGCGTCCGGCTGCGTGACGGCCGCGCCGAGTGGTATCGCAACCGCTGGGTGCGCAACCCCCGGCTGTCGCGGCAGATCGGCGAACGCTGGGAAGACGGACCGGTCTCCGGGGTCTCCTCCCTCGGGGCCAACACGAACGTGATCGGCCACGCCGGCAAGACCCTCGCGTTGATCGAAGGCGGGGCCACCAGCTTCGAGCTCACCGACGAACTCGACACTGTCGGCGCCTGCGACTTCGACGGCACCCTTCCCGGTGGCTACACCGCGCATCCGAAGCGTGATCCGGAGACCGGCGAACTGCACGCCGTGTCGTACTTCTTCGGTCAGGGCAACAAAGTGCAGTATTCGGTGATCGACGCCCGAGGCCGCGCGCGGCGCAAGGTGGACATCGAGGTCACCGGTTCGCCGATGATGCACGACTTCTCCCTGACCGAGAAACACGTCGTCTTCTACGACCTCCCGGTCACCTTCGACACCGAACAGGCCGTCGCCGCGTCCGTCCCGCCGTTCCTGCGCACTCCCGCCCAGCTGGTGCTGTCCGCGCTCGTGGGCAAGGTGAAGGTGCCGGATCCCCTCAGCGCGAGGCTGCGTCAGCGGATCTCGGGCAACTCCGGCCTGCCGTATCGCTGGAACCCGAAGTACCCGGCACGGATCGGGGTCATGCCGCGAGAGGGCGGCGACGGCGACGTCCGCTGGTTCGAGATCGAGCCGTGCTACGTGTTCCACCCGATGAACGCCTACGACGACGGCGACGACATCGTCCTCGACGTCGTCCGCCACCCGAAGATGTTCGACACCGAGTTGCTCGGTCCCGCCGAAGGGCCGCCGACCCTGGACCGCTGGACCATCGATCTGACCGTCGGCAAGGTCGTCGAGGAACGCCTCGACGACCAGGGCCAGGAATTCCCGCGCGTCGACGAGCGGCTGGTCGGGCGACGGCACCGCTTCGGCTACTCGGTGTCCACAAGGGACGGATCGGCGTCCTCGGGTTCCTTGCTGAAGCACGATCTGTGGAACCGGTCGGTCGCTTCGAGGGAATTCGGCGAGGGCAGCCAGGTCGGGGAGTTCGTGTTCGTCCCGTCCTCAGTGGACGCCGGTGAGGACGAGGGCGTGCTGATGGGTTTCGTCTACGATCCCGCGACACAGAAGAGCGACCTGACGATCCTGGACGCGGGAACGCTGGAGACCGTCGGTGCCGTGCATCTGCCGGACCGGGTGCCCAACGGTTTCCACGGTAACTGGGTGGGCACCGACTGAAGGCGCTCGGCCGCTGACGTGCCGTGGCGAGTGTCGCGAAAGTGGCTTTCGCGACACGGGCCCCGGTCCAGGGTCAGGCGAGCCCGAGCACCCGCTGTTCGCCGGTGTAGAGGTTCATGCTCTCGCCGCGCAGGAAACCGATGAGGGTCATGCCGTTCTCGTCGGCCAGTTCCGCGGCCAGCGACGACGGCGCGGAAACGGCCGCCAGCAGGCCGATCCCCGCCATGGCGGCCTTCTGCACCAGTTCGAACGAGGCGCGTCCGGACACCAGCAGGCCGGCGTCCGACGCGGGGATCCGGCCTTCCTGCAGTGCCCAGCCGAGGACCTTGTCGACGGCGTTGTGCCTGCCGACGTCCTCGCGGACGACGGCGAGGTTCCCGTCGCCGTCGAACAGGGCGGCCGCGTGCAGCCCGCCGGTGCTGGAGAAGACCTTCTGATGCGTGCGCAGCGTGTCCGGGAGCTTCGCCAGCACGTCCTTGCTCACGGTGAATCCGGACTTCTCCGGTGAAAACCGGCTTTTGAGCTTCACCGCGTCGAGCGCGGCCTTGCCGCAGACGCCGCACGAGGACGTGGTGTAGAAGTTCCGCTCGACGCCCGTCTCCGGTGGCGCGACACCTTCGGCCAGCGCGATGTCCAGGACGTTGTAGGTGTTGCGCCCCTGGTCGTCGACGCCGTCGCAGTACCGGGCGACCGCGACGTCCTCGCGGGAGGCGAGCACGCCCTCGGACAACAGGAACCCGTGCGCCAGTTCGACGTCGTTACCGGGTGTCCGCATGGTGACCGCGAGTGCCTTGCCGCCGACGCGGATCTCCAGCGGTTCTTCGGCCGCGAGCGAGTCGGGTCGTCGCACGTCCTTCGTCGCGGAGATCATCCGCACCGGACGCCGCACCGTCACCCTGCCCACGTGTGGTCCACCCTTCTGACCGATTGCTCGACGCCGAAACATTCAACACCTGAGTACTGCAACGTCGGGAATTAAGTAATACATTCCCAGTGCACATCCCCAGAGTACGGAGGCGCCGGATGGCTGTCGGCTTCCTGGACCGTTCCCGCATCGTCGCATCACCGGGCTGGAGCCGCTGGCTGATCCCTCCCGCCGCGCTGGCCGTCCACCTGTCGATCGGGCAGGCGTACGCGTGGAGCGTCTTCAAGGCGCCGCTGGAGAAGACCCTCGGGCTCACCGGCACGCAGAGCGCGCTCCCGTTCCAGCTCGGGATCGTGATGCTCGGGCTCTCGGCGGCCTTCGGCGGGACGCTGGTCGAGCGAAACGGGCCGCGCTGGGCGATGTTCGTCTCGATGGTCTGCTTCAGCTCGGGCTTCCTGATCTCGGCGCTGGGTGTCGCGACGTCGCAGTACTGGCTCGTCGTCCTCGGCTGGGGCGGGATCGGCGGCATCGGGCTCGGGATCGGCTACATCTCGCCGGTGTCGACGCTGATCAAATGGTTCCCCGACCGGCCGGGGATGGCCACCGGTATCGCGATCATGGGCTTCGGCGGCGGCGCGCTGATCGCCTCCCCGTGGTCGACGCAGATGCTGGGCGGCTCGCCGTGGTCGATCGGGACGGTCGCGACGGCCTTCCTCGTGCACGGCCTGGTCTACGCGGTCTTCATGAGCCTGGGCATCCTGCTGGTGCGGGTCCCCGCAGACGACTGGAAGCCGAAGGGCTGGACGCCGAAGACCGACCACGGCAACGCGATGATCACCACCGCGAACGTGTCGGCGCGCAACGCCATCAAGACGCCGCAGTTCTGGCTGCTCTGGGTGGTCCTGTGTTTCAACGTGACCGCGGGGATCGGCATCCTGGAGAAGGCGGCGCCGATGATCGCGGACTTCTTCCGCGAGACGTCGACGCCGGTCGGCACCGCCGCCGCGGCCGGGTTCGTCGCGCTGCTCTCGCTGACCAACATGCTCGGCCGGTTCGTCTGGTCGTCCACTTCGGACCTGGTGGGGCGCAAGAACATCTACCGCCTCTACCTCGGTGTCGGCGCACTGCTGTACCTGGTGATCGCGTTGACCACCAACGCTTCGAAGCTCGTGTTCGTCCTGTGCGCCATGCTGATCCTGTCGTTCTACGGCGGCGGCTTCGCGACCGTGCCCGCGTACCTGAAGGACCTCTTCGGCACCTACCAGGTGGGCGCGATCCACGGCAGGTTGCTGACCGCCTGGTCGATGGCAGGCGTGCTCGGGCCGCTCATCGTCAACGCCATCTCCGACAGCCAGAAGGCGGCGGGCAAGGTCGGCCCCGACCTCTACACGACGTCGCTGTTCATCATGATCGGCCTGCTGGTGGCCGGTTTCGTCGCCAACGAACTGGTGCGCCCGGTCAACCCGAAGTTCCACGAGCCGGCGCCGTCCGGCGAGCCCGCGAGGAGCGAGACCCGATGACCGAACAGGCTCCCGAACGCCGCCGCACCGGGTTGATGGTCTTCGCCTGGCTGTGGGTCGCGCTCCCGTTCGCCTACGGCGTCTACGAACTGTTCCGCAAGATGGTCCAGCTCTTCGGCGGCTGAGTGGTCACGTCCGGAAGCCTGTCGGGGGTCTCGAACTTCGGACGTGACCACTAGGGTCGGCCCGTGGGAATTCTGGTCACCGGGGCGTCGCGCGGCATCGGCCGTGCGATCGCGCGGGCCTTCGCGGAAAAGGGCGACCGTGTCGCCGTCCATTACGCCTCGAACCGGGAGGACGCCGAGCGGACGCTCGCCGGGCTGCCGGGTTCCGGCCACGGGCTCGTCCAGGGCGACCTCTCGGATCCCGAAGTGGCCCAACGGGTCGCCGACGAAGCCGAGGCACTGGCCGGCGGTGTCGACGTCCTGGTGAACAACGCCGCCTACGCGCCGTCCGCGGCGGCGGCCCATCCCGTCGCCGAAGTGTCCTATGCGGACTGGCAGCGGATCTGGCGGCGGATGGTCGACGTCAACGTGCTCGGCACCGCGAACGTGACCTACTGCGTGGCCCGGCACATGATCGAGCGCGGCGCGGCGGGCCGGGTGGTCAACATCGGTTCGCGGGGCGCCTTCAAGGGTGAGCCCGAGTTCCCGGCCTACGGCGCGAGCAAGGCCGCGCTGCACTCGCTCGGACAGTCGCTCGCCGTCGCCCTCGCCCCGCACGGGATCGAGGTGACCTCGGTCGCACCCGGCTTCACCGCCACCGACCGGGTCGCGGCGAAGGTCGAAGGCGCCAGCGGCGAGAGCCCGTTCGGCCGGGTCGGGACGCCGGAGGAGGTCGCGGCGGCGGTGCTCTACCTCGCCTCCGCCGACGCCGCATGGGCGTCCGGCGCGATCCTCGACCTGAACGGCGCGTCGCATCTGCGGATGTGAAGTGGCTCACCCTTGCAGCAATCACGGCCTCCCGTGCGTCTTAGGGAGGTGCACAAGCTGGGGAAGGTCCTGGTCGCCGCGATGGCGGTGGCGGTGTTCGGCGGGACCGCGTACGGATACACGACGCTGGAGTCGCTCGAAGGCGTCACCCGCGAAGACGTGATCGAAGCGCCGGACCCGGGGGAGCAGCCCGCCGACGGTTCGCTGGACATCCTGCTGGTCGGGCGCGATTCGCGGACCGACGAGCACGGTAACCCGCTGTCCCCGGAGATGCTGCGCGAGCTGCGCGTGGGTGCGAACGGCGACGACCTGACGGACACGCTTATCGTCCTCCGCATCCCGAACGGCCAGAAGGCGGTGAAGGCCTTCTCCATCCCGCGCGACTCTTGGGTCGCGGAGCCGGGGACGAAGGACAAGACCAAGATCAACGGGATCTTCGGTCACGCCAAGTTCGCTTCGGCGAGTGCACAGCGCACGGCGGGCAAGACCGACAAGGCGGAGATCGACAAGGTGGCGATCACGGCCGCGCGGAAGGCGACCTTGAAGGCGGTCGAGGACCTCACCGGTGTCAAGATGGACCACTTCGCCGAGGTCAACCTGCAGAGTTTCTACGACATCAGCAAGGCCGTCGGCGGGGTCGAGGTGTGCTTGAAGAGGGACACCAAGGACATCAAGTCCGGGGCGAACTTCAAGGCGGGGAAGCAGACGATCCAGGGCGCCGACGCGCTGGCCTTCGTGCGCCAGCGCGAGGACCTGCCTCGCAGCGACCTCGACCGCGTCCGCCGTCAGCAGGTGTTCCTCGCGGGACTGGCGAAGCAGGTGCTCTCCGCCGGAACTCTCGCCAACCCGGCCCGCCTCTCCGAACTGATCGACGCGGTGAAACGTTCCGTCGTGCTCGACGGCTCGTGGGATCTGCTCGACTTCGTCCGGCAGATGCGGGGCGTCTCCGGCGGCGGGATCGCCTTCGACACGATCCCGGTGGTCAACCCCGACTACCGCTACAACCCCAGGCAACCGACCGCGACCGCCGTGCAGGTCGACCCCGCGCAGGTGCGCGCCTTCGCCGCCTCGCTGATCGGCGTCCAGCCCGCGACGCCGCAGGCGCCCGCCGGCCCCAAGGTCGACGTCGTCAACGCGAGCGGCAAGGACGGCCTGGCCGCTCGCGTTTCGGATCTACTGGCGGAGAAGGGATTCGGCAAGGGCGAGACGACGGCCGATGCCGGACGGCGGACCTCCGTCGTCCGGTTCAGCGACGCGTCCGGCCCCGCCACGGAGATCGCGAAACTGCTCGGCGGTCTGGAAACCGAGAAGGCCGCTTCCGTCGCGGCCGGCCATGTCCAGGTCGTGCTCGGACAGGTCTACAAGGGACCGGGCGTATCCGCGGGCGGCGGGGCGGCCGGGGTCCGGACCGACCAGCCCATCACCTCCGAAGACACCGAGTGCATCAACTGAGGGTCAAGCCACCGGTTCCAGCCGCACCACGATCGCCTTCGACACTGGGGTGTTCGACTTGTCCGCCACCGAATCCAGTGGCACCAAGGCGTTCGCCTCGGGGAAGTACGCCGCCGCGCAGCCCTTCGCCGTCGGATAGGAGACCACCCGGAACCGCGGGGCCCGGCGGTCGCCGTCCCGCCATTCCGAGACGAGGTCGACCATCGCGCCGTCGGTCAGCCCGAGCGAGACCAGGTCTTCGGGGTTGACCAGCACCACGCGCCGGGCGTCCTCGATGCCGCGGTAGCGGTCGGAAAGACCGTAGATCGTGGTGTTGTACTGATCGTGGCTGCGCATCGTCTGCAACAGGAGCCTGCCGTCGGGCACCTGCGGGTACTCGAGCTCGGAGGTGGTGAAGTTCGCCTTGCCGTTGGCGGTTCCGTTGAACTGCCGGGAATCGCGCGGCGCGTGCGGCAGGACGAAGCCGTCGGGCTCGCGCACCCGGGCGTTGTAGTCGTGGCAACCGGGGACGACACGGGCGATCCGGTCGCGGATGAGGTCGTAGTCGGCGTGGAAGTCCCGCCACGGCACGGCATGTCCGGGACCGAACAGCGCTTCCGCGAGATGGCAGACGATCGCGACCTCGGAGAGCAGCTTTTCACTGGCCGGGGCCAGCCTGCCGCGTGAGGTGTGCACCTGCGACATCGAGTCCTCGACGGTGACGAACTGCTCGCCGCCGGTCTGGACGTCGCGTTCGGTGCGGCCGAGGGTGGGCAGGATCAGCGCGGTCTTGCCGGGGACGACGTGCGAGCGGTTGAGCTTCGTCGACACGTGCGCGGTCAGCGAGCACGACTTGAGCGCCTTCTCGGTCAGCTCGGTGTCCGGGGTGGCGGAGGCGAAGTTGCCGCCGACGGCGAAGAAGACCTTGCCCTTGCCGTCCCGCATCGCGCGGATCGCGGCGACCGTGTCGTAACCGTGCTCCCGGGGGACCTCGATGCCGAACTCGGCGTCGAGACTGTCCATAAAGGACTCCGGCATCTTCTCCCAGATGCCCATCGTCCGGTCGCCCTGGACGTTGGAGTGCCCGCGCACCGGGCACAGTCCCGCGCCCGGCTCGCCGATCATGCCGCGCACCAGTGCCAGGTTCGCGATCTCGGAGATCGTCTGCACCGCGTGCTTGTGCTGGGTCAGGCCCATCGCCCAGCAGTAGATGGTCCGCTCCGACGTCGCGATCATCCGCGCCAGCCGCTCGATCTGCTCACGCGGCAACCCGGTCGCGGCGCCCACTTCGGTCCAGTCGATCTCCCGCAGATGCTTCGCGTAGTCCTCGAAGCCCTCGGTGGACGACTCGACGAACGCGCGATCGACGATCGTGCCGGGGGTCTCCCGTTCCCACTTCAGCAGCAGATGACCGATCGCCTGGAACAACGCGAGGTCGCCGCCGAGCCGGATCTGCGCGAACTCGTCGGCCAGCGGGGTTCCCTTGCCGATCACGCCACGGACGTTCTGCGGGTTCTTGAACCGCATCAGGCCGGCTTCGGGCAGCGGGTTGACCGCCATGATCTTGGCGCCGTTGCCCTTGGCCTCCTCCAGCGCGGAGAGCATGCGCGGGTGGTTGGTGCCGGGGTTCTGGCCGACGACCACGATCAGGTCGGCCTTGTGGATGTCGGCGAGCGACACCGAGCCCTTGCCGATCCCGGTCGTGGCCGCGAGGGCCGCGCCGGACGACTCGTGGCACATGTTGGAGCAGTCCGGGAGGTTGTTGGTGCCGTAGGAACGCACGAGCAGCTGGTAGAGGAACGCGGCCTCGTTGCTGGTGCGGCCGGAGGTGTAGAAAATCGCCTCGTCCGGGTTCCGCAGCGCGCGGAGCTCGTCCGCGACCAGGGTGAAGGCGTCGTCCCAGGAGATCGGCTCGTAGTGCGACGCCCCCTCGCGCAGGACGAACGGCTCGGTGATGCGGCCCTGCTGCCCGAGCCAGAAGTCCGTCTTGTCCGCGAGATCGTGGATGGAGTGCTCGGCGAAGAACTCGCGGCCGACCCGGCGTTTCGTCGCCTCCTCGGCGACGGCCTTCGCCCCGTTCTCGCAGAACTCCGCGAGCTTGCGGTGCTCGCCGTCGACCTCGCGCGGCTCCGGCCAGGCGCAACCGGGGCAGTCGAAGCCGTCGCGCTGGTTCAGCAGGCGCAGCGTCTTCACCGTGCGCGCGGCGCCCATCTGCTCCATGCCACGCATCAGGGAGACGGCGACCCCGGGGATCCCTGCCGCCCAGCTCTTCGGTTTCCCGACTTCGAGCTGTGTCTCGTCAACGTCGTTCGCGGGTGCTTCGCGGGTCATGGACCCCATCGTGCGCCTTGCCGCCTCCGCGCGCGACCGAGGGGTGTCAGGCGTCGGTGACGAGCCGGGTGATCTGCGATTCGTCCAGCGGGAACCAGGGCGTCTCGTTGACGCCGTGTTCCTGCACCGCGTTCACCGTCACCGCGGCCACGACCAGCACGATCAGGCCGGCGATCGCGGCGATGCCCGGCCACCGGCTCGAACCCGGCGCGGAGTAGCCGCCACCGGAGGAGGCCGCCTTGCGCTGCTTACGGCGCTTCTTCTTGAGTTCCTTCTTCGCACCCAGCCAGGCGTCCAGTTCGGCGTGTTTCTGCCAGTTCGGGTCGACCAGGTCCGGGTGGGTCTCGATCCGCCGGTCCTCTTCGTCCATCTCTGTCCTCTTCCCCAGTGTTTCGGCCCGCTACCCGCAGGTGTCCAGCGACGGCAGGGGTTTCGTCGGATCGTAGGCAGCGGCATCGTCGCCGACGGGTACGCCGACGACCGGTCTGCCCTTGTCAGCGTACTGGGGCGCGAGGATACCCGTCTCGATCGCGTCGCAGGCCATGCGCGACGTGTAGCCCGAACCTTCCCCGATGCCGGGCCCGGCGTCGGCCTCGCGAACGGCGGAGCCTTGCGGAGCACGTAGTCCTGTTCCTCGCGGACGAACGGGACGATGTCCGCCGGTGACCGGGCCTCGTCCGGGCGCGCGTCGAAGGCGTAGGCGACCGCGTAACTCGCGTGGACGATCAACTCGCCCTTGCCGCCGGGCTTCGCCGTGAGTGACCCGGTCATGCGCGGCGGCACCTGCGACAGCCCTTTCGCTCCGATGAGGGTGAAGTACCGATGCCCCGGCGGCACGGTGATCCCGGCGATGCCTTCGCGCCAGTTCGCGGCGGGGGTGCGGTCGAATGGCCGGTCGAGGTCGACGCCGCTGAGCACCGGAGCCACCTTCGGAGGTCATCCGGAGACGGCGCTGCCCCGCATCTGGTTCACGACCACCACCGAGGCCGCGAGCACGGCCACGGTCATGAGCAGGAACAGGACCACGACGTGCCACCGGGACATCCGGAACCGGCGGCGCGGCCGCTGTTTCCGCCGCCGTTCGAGGTCCAGCTTCGCGCCGAGCCGTGCGTCCCGTTCGGCCCGCTTGCGCCATTCCGGATCCATCAGATCCGGATGCGTCTCCAGCTGCCGGTCTTCTACGAGCCCGCCTTCCCCCAGTGCGTGACGACATCCCCTCATCGGCTGGGAACGGCGGGCGTTACGGCCGGTGAGGAACTCGTCGGAGGGGGTTCGTAGACTTGACAACTGTGACCGAGAACGCCCAGCCGCAGCAGACCGACCTTCCGGGTGCCTGGAACCCGGCCGACGAAGAAGCCTCGCTCTACCAGCGTTGGGTAGACGCCGGCTACTTCACGGCCGACCCCACGTCGGACAAGCCGCCGTTCACGGTAGTCATCCCGCCTCCGAACGTGACCGGTTCGCTGCACATCGGGCACGCGTTCGAGCACACCCTGATCGACGCCATCACCCGCTACCACCGCATGCTCGGCGACGAGACGCTGTACCTGCCGGGGATGGACCACGCGAGCATCGCGGTCCACGCGCTGGTCGAGAAGCAGCTCCGCGCCGAGGGCACCAGCCGCCGCGAGCTCGGCCGTGAGGCCTTCGTGGAGCGCGTCTGGCAGTGGAAGAACGAGCACGGCGGCAAGATCCTCGCCCAGATGAAGCGCCTCGGCGAGGGCGTCGACTGGTCCCGCGAGCGGTTCACCATGGACAACGGCCTGTCCAAGGCCGTCAACACGATCTTCAAGAAGCTCTTCGACGACGGCCTGATCTACCGCGCCGAGCGGCTGGTCAACTGGTCGCCGGAGCTGCGGTCGGTGCTGTCCGACGCCGAGGTGAAGCACGAAGAGGTCGAGGGCGAACTCGTCTCCATGCGCTACGGCGACGGCGAGAACGCGATCGTCGTGGCCACCACCCGGATGGAGACGATGCTCGGCGACACCGCCGTCGCGGTCCACCCGGACGACGAGCGCTACACGCACCTCATCGGCACCGAGGTCGAGCTTCCGCTGACCGGGCGCAAGATCCCGATCGTCGCGGACAAGCACGTCGATCCGGAGTTCGGCACCGGCGCGGTCAAGGTGACCCCCGCGCACGACCCGAACGACTTCGAGATCGGCCAGCGGCACGACCTGCCGATGATCACGATCATGGACGAGCAGGGCCGCATCGACGGCACCGGTACCGAGTTCGACGGCATGGACCGGTTCGAAGCCCGTGTCGCGGTGCGGGAGAAGCTGCGCGAGCAGGGCCGCATCGTCGCGGAGAAGCGTCCGTACCTGCACAGCGTCGGGCACTCCGAGCGGTCCAAGGAGCCGATCGAGCCGCGGCTTTCGCTGCAGTGGTTCGTCAAGGTCGGCCCGCTCGCGAAGGCCGCCGGCGACGCGGTGCGCGACGGCCGGGTGAACGTCCACCCGCCGGAGATGGAGAAGCGCTACTTCGACTGGGTCGACAACCTGCACGACTGGTGCATCTCGCGTCAGCTGTGGTGGGGCCACCGGATCCCGGTCTGGTACGGCCCGAACGACGAGGTCGTCTGCGTCGGCCCGGACGAGGAGCCGCCCTCCGGCGAAGGCTGGACCCAGGACCCGGACGTGCTCGACACCTGGTTCTCGTCGGGCCTGTGGCCGTTCTCCACCCTCGGCTGGCCGGAGAAGACCCCGGACCTGAACAAGTTCTATCCGACGTCGGTGCTGGTCACCGGCTACGACATCCTGTTCTTCTGGGTCGTGCGGATGATGATGTTCGGCCTCTACGCCACCGGCGAGGCGCCGTTCAAGACCATCGCGCTGCACGGCATGGTCCGCGACCAGTTCGGCAAGAAGATGTCGAAGACCGCGGGCAACGGTGTCGACCCCATCGAGTGGATGGACCGCTACGGCACCGACGCGCTGCGGTTCACCCTCACGCGTGGCGCCAACCCGGGCACCGACGTCCCGATCGGCGAGGAGTGGGTCGCGGGTTCCCGGAACTTCACCACGAAGCTCTGGAACGCCACCAAATTCGCGATGATGAACGGCGCGGACGCGAACGCCCCGCTGCCCGCCCCGGCCGAACTCACCGAAGCGGACCGCTGGATCCTCGGCAGGCTTGGGACCGTCGTCGACGAGGTCACCGGATACCTGGCGGACTACCAGTTCGCGAAGGCCACCGACACGCTCTACCAGTTCACCTGGACCGAGCTGTGCGACTGGTACCTGGAGCTGTCGAAGGTCCAGGTCTTCCAGGGCGACGAAGCCCGCGTGACGGCGACGCGCGCGGTGCTGGGGCACGTGTTCGACACCGTGCTGAAGCTGCTGCACCCGTTCATCCCGTTCATCACCGAGAAGCTGTGGACGGCGCTGACCGGCCGCGAGTCGCTGGTGATCGCCCCGTGGCCGGTGGCGGACGCCTCGTACGCCGACGCGGTGGCCGACAAGCGGATCGCGGACGTGCAGAAGCTGGTGACCGAGGTCCGCCGGTTCCGCGCGGACCAGGGCCTCAAGCCCAGCCAGAAGGTGGCCGCGCGGCTGTCCGGCGACGGGTTCGCCGAGCTCATCGGACACGACGAGCCGATCCGCGCGCTGGTCCGCCTCACGCAGCCCGAAGATGGCTTCGCGCCGAGCGCGTCGCTCGAGGTCGGGCTGTCGGCCGGTGTCGTCACCGTCGAACTGGACCTGTCCGGCACGGTCGACGTCGCCGCGGAGCGCAAGCGCCTGCAGAAGGACCTCGGCGCGGCGGAGAAGGAACTGGCGCAGGCCGAGGCCAAACTCGGCAACCAGGCCTTCATCGACAAGGCGCCGGAGCCGGTGATCGGCAAGATCCGGGCCCGCAAGGAGACCGCGGTGGCCGACATCGAGCGCATCAACGCCCGGTTGGCGACGCTGCCCGCCTCCTGACGACTGCAATGAAGGGGCCTTTCATAGCAAATTTTGCTATGAAAGGCCCCTTCATTGCACGCGCGGAGGCTCAGCGGAGGTGACGGAGGACCACTCCGGCCACCCCCGCCATCCCGGTGCGGTACGGGTGGTACGCCGCCGCGGCGAGCAGTTTCGTGTGCTGCCCGTTGATCCACGCGGCACCGTTCGGCGCGCAGGCGTCATGTCCGGCGGACGGGCCGAACGTGTCCACGAAGGTCGCCTTGCCGTCGGCGGCGACGGCCTTCTCGATCGCCGAGTTCAACGCCGTCTCGACGTCGTTGAGCCAGGCGTAGTCGCCTTCGGCGAAGGGCAGGATCTTCGGGCAGTAGCCGGATTCCGGCGCGATCCGCGGGTAGCCGACGACGAGCACGTCGGCGCGCGGCGAGCGGGCGTGGATGCCGGCCAGCACCTTCTCGACGTTCTTGCCGGTGTCGGCGATCTTGGCCTTGATGGTGTCGACGCCGCCGACGGTGAACCTGTTCTGGCACGGGCTCCCGGTGGGATCGCTCGCGCGCAGCGTCGGGCAGGTGCCGACCAGCGTGCCGAAGACGCCGTAGTCGTTGCCGCCGATACCGACGGTGACCAGGTCGGTGTTCGCGCGCAGCGCGCTGAACTGCGGCGGGTTGCTGCCGAGGGTCACCCGTTGCCGTTGCGTCATGTTCGTGGTGTCGGCGCCACCGCAGCTGATGTCGGTGAACGAGCGCACCCGCAGCGCCGAGGCGAGGATCGACGGGTAGTTCTGCGTCGACTTGCCGCAGAAGAGCGGGTCGAGGCGGGGGAGCGGGATGAGCGGTCCGGAGGTGTAGGAATCACCCAGCGCGACGTAATTCCGGTAGGACCGCTCGGCGGCGGTGGCCGCCGTGGCGGAGGCGATCAGCAGGACGACGGTCGAGACGGCCGCGAACAGGACACGTCTTAAGCGCATGAGGACCCCGATCTCCGGACTGGATGGCCTCTCAAAAATGAACCGGATCCGGCCGGCCCGGCGCCGCCGATCGGGTGGACGAGCGCCGGTTTCACCCGCTTGGGCTGTCAGATCGGGTGATCGTCTTCCGGCCTGCGGTAGACCAGGAGATAGCGGTAGAAGAGAAGATTCCGCACCTTGCTCCCCGGCAGCAGCCGAGCCGCGTCGCGCCGGACGCGGCTCATCGGCGGGTAGGTCTCCACGATCGGCGCCGTTGGCAGCGGATCCGCCCCGCCGTTGAGCCGGTCGCCCGCGTGCACGACCACCCTGGCCAGCGCGTTGACCGGCGACGCCACGGCGGCGCGTGCGTAGTCGGCGAACGTGCTGGGTCTGCCGAGGCCGAGCACGGCAAGGACACCGCCGGGGACCAGCGCGTCCCGCAGCCTCGTGACCGTGTCGAACGGCACATGGTGGAGTGATGCGAGGCAGGAGATGAAGTCGTACGCGCCCTCCGGCAGCTTCTCGGTGACGACGTCGGCCTGCCGGTACGAGATCGTGCCGGGGCCCGGCGAGCCGGCGGCGCGGGCGAGGTCGATCATCGAAGCGGACCGGTCGATCGCCTCGACGTGCATTCCGGTCGCCGCGAGCCGCCGCGCGAACCGTCCGCCGCCGCAGCCCACGTCCAGCGCCACGCCGGGACCGGGAGGCAGCTGGTCGAGCAGCAGCGGATGGTAGTGGTCGTTGTGGTTGAACCCCATGCGTCGAGAGTGCCAGCAAAAGCCGCACGTAGACTCGGTCCGACAGGTAGCAAGGCTAAGAGGAGAGTTCGTGCCGCGAGGTGACGGCCGGGATTCCGAAGATTTCAGGGAATCCCCGGACCTGGCAGATCTGGACAGTTTCGCCGGTGTCGACGAATTGGGGGCACGCGCCCACGATCCGTCCGACGACACCGACCCGGATCTGGACGCCCCCGACGCCGCGTACCAGGCGGGTGGCGGTGCCGGTGGCGGCATCGGCGGGATCGGGCAGCTGGGGGACAACCTCGCGCTCGGCCCCGTGCCGGACCTCGTCGCCCCGGAGGACGTGGAACTGCACGAACTCGACGACCAGGGCGACGAGTTCGCCCCGGCCGACCCGAACGGGCAGCAGGCGCGCCGCGAGCTGCTCGCCGTCGAAGCCGAGCTGAACCAGCGGTGGCCCGAGACCAAGATCGAGCCGTCCCTCGCCCGGATCGCGGCCCTGGTCAACCTCATGGGTGAACCGCACCGCGGTTATCCGGTGGTGCACGTCGCCGGGACGAACGGCAAGGGTTCGACCACCCGGATGATCGACGCGCTGCTGACCCGCATGGGCCTGCGCGTCGGCCGGTACACGAGCCCTCACCTGCAGCTGGTCACCGAACGGATCGCGCTCGACGGCGCCCCCATCTCCGCCGCCGCCTACGTCGACCTGTACCGCGATGTCGCGCCGTACGTGACCATGGTGGACAACGCGGGCGGACCCGACGCGGTGCCGATGAGCAAGTTCGAGGTGCTCACCGGGATGGCGTTCGCGGCCTTCGCCGACGCACCCGTCGAAGCCGCGGTCGTCGAAACCGGTCTCGGTGGCTCCTGGGACGCCACGAACGTCGTGGACGGTGAGGTCGCCGTCATCACGCCGATCGGCGTCGACCACGTCGAGTACTTCGGCGGCACTCCGGCCAAAGCCGCGGTGGAGAAAGCCGGGATCATCAAGCCCGGCAGCGTCGCGGTCATCGCCGATCAAGACCCCGAAGTGCAGCAGATCCTGCTGGAACGCGCCATCGAGGTCGACGCGAGCGTCGCCCGCGCGGGCAGCGAGTTCGGCGTGATGGAGCGCGAGATCGCCGTCGGCGGGCAGATGCTGAAGCTGCAGGGCCTCGGCGGGGTCTACGACGAGATCTTCCTGCCCCTGCACGGCGCGCACCAGGCGGCCAACGCCGCGCTCGCGCTGGCCGCCGTCGAAGCGTTCTTCGGCGCGGGCAAGGACAGGCAACTGGTCGTCGAGGCCGTCCGCGAGGCCTTCGCCGAGGTCGAGACCCCCGGCAGGCTGGAGCGCGTCCGCGCCGCACCGACCGTGCTGCTCGACGCCGCCCACAACCCCCACGGCGCCAAGGCGCTCGCCACCACCGTCGCCGAGGAGTTCGCCTTCCGTCGCCTCGTCGCCGTGGTCGGCGTGATGGCCGAGAAGGACGCCCGCGGCATCCTCGACGCCCTCGAACCGGTCGTCTCCGAGATCGTCGTCACCAAGAACTCGTCCCCGCGCGCGATGCCGCTCGACGAACTCAACGACATCGCCATCTCGATCTTCGGCGAAGACCGCGTCGTGGCCGAGTCGAGCCTGGACGCCGCGATCGAGACCGCCATCGGCCTCGTCGAGCAGAGCGACGACCCCGAGGAGCCCCTGGCGGGCGGCGGCGTGCTGGTCACCGGCTCGGTCGTCACCGCGGGCGAGGCCAGGACCCTGTTCGGTAAGGAGCCGGCGTGACCGACGAGACCCCGAAACCGCCCGCCAAGGACCCGATGAAGTCCTTCCGTGGCGTGATGGCCGGTTCCCTGATCATGGAGGGCATCACCGTCGCGCTCGCGCTGCCGGTGGTGGCGAAACTCGGCGGCGGCGTCGGCTCGCTGACCGGCTGGTCGGTGATCGTGATCGCGGTCGCGCTGATCGTGCTGTGCGGTTTCCTGAAGAAGCCGTGGGCGGTGCCCGCGGTGCTGGTGTTGCAGGTCGCGCTGATCGCTTTCTTCGTCGCACTGCCCGCCGTGGCGATCCTCGGGGTGGTCTTCCTCGGAATCTGGCTGTGGCTGTTGTGGCTGCGGAAGGACGTGGCGCGGCGGATGGCGGCCGGGATGCTCCCGAGTCAGCAGCAGCAACCGCAGTAGGGCTTCGCGGATGTCATGAAAGGGTCGTTCAGGACAAAAATGTCCTGAACGACCCTTTCATGACATTGGGAGCGCTTACCGCAGTCGCACCACCCGCAGTTCCGGTGACCTCGCGATATCCGCGGCGCAGAACCGGCCCCGCACCCAGCCGCCCTGCGAGTACAACCGCGTCTGGTCGGTGAAATGCGGCGAGGTGACATCGGCCGACTGTGAATACGTCATGATCGTCGAGACGTCCGGGCAGGCCTTGCCGCTGAACCCGACCACCTGCACGTAACTGGATCCGTGCACGACCTCGTGGTTGCCCTTGGCCGGGTCCCACAGCGACGTGATCACGTTGAGCACGCCGAGACCGCCAGGCCCGCCGTGGATCGGGATCCGCTGTCCGGCGCGTGTCACCGCCTGGTGGTCGCCGAGCCTGCCGTCGACGGGGAGTCCGTTGTCGCGGAATTCGGCGAGTGTGTCACCGAAAGCCTTTTGCACGTCGGGATTCCCGGTCGCGAGCGAATGCGGCGTCGTGACCGGCCGGTTCGGGTCGAACGGGACCTGCCAGATGTTCCGAAGGCCGTTGAGCCGGTTTCTGAACCGCTCGAAGAAGAGCGCGCCGCGGCTGTCGAGCCGGAACGTGCGGTCCCAGGCCGAAAGTGTCGCGCAGGCGTTGCCGACGGGCACCGGGCCTGACGCGGACGGAGCCTGCCCTTCCGGGAAGGTCGCGCACATCTTCGCCGTGTCGGCGGCCGCGAGTTCCGCGGTGCGGCTTCGATCGCGGTACAGCATCTCCTTCATCGACGACGGCGTGAAACCCTTGCCCGTCAAGCCTTCTTCGGTGGCGATCAGCGCTTCCCTCGTCCGGTCCGATCGCTGTGTCCCGGTCGTGCCGACGATCCGGGGGAGTGGCGCGATCGGCGCGCGGGCGTTGGAGAGCCAGGCGCTGTCGTTGGCGTTGAGTTCGTAGTCGCGTCGCTGTTGCAGCGGCAGCCGGGACGGCGCGAACAGGCCCGGCTCCAAGGAGCCCGGGTCGGAACCCCAGTCGCATGAGGACTTCGAACCGTCCAAGATGGACAGTCCGGTGCCGGGGAACAGCGCACGGCCCAGCGGGGTGCCGCAGTTCGCCGCCCGATCGTCGGTGACGTGCGGGACGACCTGGATGTCGCTGTACAACGCGTTGCCCGCCCGGTCGGCGGCGACGGTGTTGACCCACGGGACACCTTGGGTGTGCTCGAGCGCCGCGGCGACGTCCTTGGTGCTGCGCGATCCGCTCAGTTCGAACCAGGTGTTCAGTGCGCGCAGATTGCCCGCGTTCCCGTCTCGCAACGCATGCGCGGACGTCGTCGTCCATGGCGTCGGCACGCCGAACGCCGACCCGATCACCTGGCCGTAACGCGTTCCGTAGAAGGTGCGGCCGACCTGCCTGCGCTCGCCGTTCGGCTCCCGGACCTCGACCTTCACCTCGTGCGCGGTCATCTTCTCCGGTTTCCCGTCGACGAGGTACGTCGTCGGGTCGCCGGGTGCCAGCGGTACCTCGAAGAGGCCGAACGTGATGGCTGTCGACACCGTATGCGTCCACGCGACGTCGGCGTTGTGCCCGATCTGCGGCAGCGGGAGCCCCAACAGGCTTCCGCCGGCGACGTCGAACCGGCCGGGGATGGTCAGCTGCGACTGCCAGAACCGGCGTCCGCCTTGCCACGGATAGTGCGGATTCCCGAGCAGCAGGCCGCCGCCGGACTTCGTTCCGTCGCCGCCGATGGCGATGCCGTTGCTGCCGAGCTCACCCGACCCCATGGCCTTGCGGAGTCCGTCGGCGATCTTCGGTGCCGATTCCGGTCCCGCGGCCGGAACGTCCTTTGTGGACGGAGGCTGAGTGCGGACCAGGTCGGCCGCGAGCGCGCCCTGCCCACCCACCGAGGAGATGGCGTACAGGTGCCGGTAGAAGTCCAGCTCGGTGATCGGCCGGACCCAGTCCGCGCCGCCGCACATCGGATCGGTGATCCGCCGCACGCCGGTCCGCTTCAGATACTCGTTGTACCCCGCGACGTATCCGGCGGCGAGTTCCCGGACCTCCGTCCGCGGGCCTTGCGGCGCGGGCCGCGCGAGCAGCCGTTCGATCACGCCGGAATCGTTGATCCGCTGGAAGTGCAGGTCGCTGTCGAGGTTGTTCTTCGCCTCGCTCATCGCCGGATTGCCCTGGCCGCCCGGTCCGAGGTGCGCGGACCGCCGCGCGGAGACCGTCAGATAGGTGTTCGCGAGTTCGCAGATGTTGTCCTTGGCCGCGGCGAACCCGTAGCCGTAGCCGAGCCCGTCGAAGTCCTTCGCGGCGATGTGTGGAATCCCGTACTCGGTGTACGCGATCACCGCCCTCGTGCGGCCCAGCTCGCCCGCCGACGAAACCCCCGTCACCAGGCTCGACGTCGCCAAAGCCGCTGTGAGCAGCACGAGACCACGCTGGAATCTTCGCATCGTTCCCCCATCCGGATCGATCGTCCCCGGTGATCGACGCTACCGGCGGCGAGCGGCAGGAAGCATCGGCCGAACGGTTGAGCCGGCTACCGTCCGTTCGTTCATCACCAGGTCAACCGCCGTTGGCCCACCGGCCGTGGCCGCGGGATAGAACCGCGCCATGACTGCAACCCACCACAACCGCCGCACGCTGCTCAAGGCCGGTCTCACCGGCGCCGGAGCGGTCGCGGGCGGCCTGCTCCTCCCCGGAACCGCGATCGCGAATCCCGTCCCGCTGATCCGCCGCGACCGCCCGGTGCTCACGCACGGTGTCCAGTCCGGCGACGTCACCACCGGTTCCGGCATCGTCTGGTCGCGCGCCGACCGGCCCGCACGACTGATCGTCGAGGTCTCCAAAGACCCCTCGTTCCGGCACGCGCGCCGCGTGCGCGGGCCGGTGATGAGCCCGGAGACGGGCGGCACCGGCAAGATCCGTGTCGCGGGCCTGCCGCCGGGGACCGAGGTCCACTACCGCGTGACCGCCGAAGCACTCGACGGCCGGACGCACAGCGAGGCCGTCACCGGCCGGTTCGCCACCGCCCCGGTCGGCCGCTCCGACGTGCGCCTGGTGTGGTCCGGTGACGTCGCGGGGCAGAACTGGGGCATCAACCCCGAACGCGGCGGAATGACGATCTACCGCGCGATGGCCGACCGCCGTCCGGATCTGTTCCTCCACTGTGGAGACACGGTCTACGCCGACGCGCCGCTCACCGAGACCGTCGCGCTGCCCGGCGGGCGCGTGTGGCGCAACATCGTCACCCCGGAGAAGTCGAAGGTCGCCGAGACGCTCGACGAGTACCGCGGCCAGTTCGCCTACAACCTCCTCGACGACAACCTCAAGCGGTTCACAGCGAACGTGCCAGCCTATGTCCAGTGGGACGATCACGAAGTCGTGAACAACTGGTACCCGGGCGAGATCCTCAACGACCGTCCCGAATACACCGAGAAGCGGGTCGACGTACTCGCCGCGCGGGCGTTCCAGGCGTTCCACGAATGGCATCCGATCGACCGGCGCCAGGCCGTCGACGGCCGCGTCTACCGCAACTTCCGGCACGGTTCGCGCGCCGAGGTCTTCGTGCTGGACATGAGGACCTACAAGGACGCCAACACCGCCGACCAGAGCAAGCCGGGCCGGATCCTCGGCGACCGCCAGGCGCGCTGGCTCGTCGACGCGCTCGACCGCAGCACCGCCACGTGGAAGATCGTCCAGGCCGACCTCCCGATCGGCCTCACCGTGCCGGACGGCAAGGCCATCGAGGGCGTCGCCAACGGCCTGCCCGGCGCGCCCGGCGGCCGTGAGACGGAACTCGCCTGGGTGCTGCGGGAGATCTCGCGGCGCCGGGTGCGCAACGTCGTCTGGCTGACCGCCGACGTGCACTACACCGCGGCGCACCACTACTCGCCGGATCGCGCGTCCTTCACCGATTTCGACCCGTTCTGGGAGTTCGTCTCCGGCCCGCTCAACGCCGGCGCGTTCGGCCCGAACACGCTCGACCCGACCTTCGGGCCGGAAGCGGTGTTCGTGCACGCCCCGCCCGCCGCGAACACCTCGCCCGCCGACGGGTTCCAGCACTTCGGCGAGGTGAACATCGACGGACGGAGCGGTGCGCTCACTGTGGATCTGAGGGACGCTACCGGCGCTTCTCTGTGGTCGAAGACCCTGCAGGCCCAACGCTGAGCAGTTCAGTCAGTACCGCGATGCTGCGGTCGCCGTGCCCGGCCTCGGCGGCCCGCCGCACGAGGTCATGCATCGGGAGCTGCCAGCCGACGTCGACGCCTTCCTCGGCCAGTCCGAGGTCGGCGGCGGCGCCGGCGTGGAAGATGTCCACCGAGGAGGCGGGATTCGAGTAGTCGCCGCTGTCGATTTCCTTGGCGAGCATCGGCAGGACGGAGATGATCATCTCGAACCACTTGGTGGCGTACGGCAGCAGCGTCTCGGCTTCGAGTCCGCGTGACCGCAGAGCGGCGGCGCCCTGGAAGAACCCGACCAGCGCGGGCAACAGGGTGCCGCCGACGGCCGTTTCGTACAGCGCCGCGAGGTCGGTGTCCTCGCCGAGGTGGACGGTGTCGCCGCCCAGCACCCGCAACGTGTCCAGGTGCTCGTCGAAAACGGTCTTGTCGCCGCCGTAGTACAGCAGTGTGTCCGGTCCGCCCACGGCCGACGGCACGTTCTTGATCGCGCCGTCGAGGTACCGCGCGCCCCGGCTCGTCGCCCACTCGGCCATCCGGCGCGCTCCCGCCGGTGAGCCGCTGTTCAAGGTGACCAAAGCGCGTCCGGTCAAGGAAACCGGCGCCAAGGCGGCGAGAGTGGCCTCGTAGGTGGTCAAGCAGGCGATGACCAACGGACTTGCACGCACAGCCTCTTCGGCCGTCGTGGCCCGCCGCGCTCCCAGCGCGACAAGGGGATCGGCCTTCGCGGCCGTCCTGTTCCACACCGTGGTCGGATGCCCGGCCGTGACGAACGCGCCCGCCAGAGCCGAGCCCATCGAACCGAGGCCAAGGACGGTCACCGGCGTCTTCGTCATTTTTCGCTCCAGTCAAAGGAAATCTTCGGGATGACTTCATGCTGGACGGTCGCGTACATTCGATCAAGTACCTACTATTTTGCCGGGTACTGACAAAAAGGTAAGTGACGCGATGACCAAGAACCGGACGTTCACCTGCGGCCTCGACGCCGCGATCGCCGTCGTGGGCGGCAAATGGAAGGGGCTCATCCTGTTCGCGCTCCAGGACGGGCCGCTGCGCTTCGGGGAGCTGCGGCGCGCGGTGCCCGGCATCAGCGAACGGGTGCTGATCCTGCAACTGCGAGAGATGGAGGCCACCGGACTGCTGCATCGCGAGGTGTACCACCAGGTCCCGCCGAAGGTGGAGTACTCGCTGACCGCGTTCGGGGATTCCCTCAACACGGCGATGGCCGCGCTGGGGGAGTGGGGCGACGAGCACCTGGAGCGTATCGAGGCCATTCCCTGGTCCGACGTGAAGTGAGCGGCGAAGCACCCAGTAGGCTCCGGGCGAATAGCACGAAACCCACCCAAGGAGAAATACCGCCGTGACTGAACGCACGCTGGTCCTCGTCAAGCCCGATGGCGTCGCGCGCGGCCTCGTCGGCGAGGTCATCTCGCGCATCGAGCGCAAGGGCCTGAAGCTCGCCGCCCTCGAACTGCGCACCGTCGAGCGCTCGGTCGCCGAGGAGCACTACGCCGAGCACAAGGAGCGCCCGTTCTTCGGCGACCTCCTCGAGTTCATCACCTCGGGCCCGCTGGTCGCGATCGCCGTCGAGGGCCCGCGCGCCATCGCCGCCTTCCGTCAACTCGCCGGCGGCACCGACCCGGTCGAGAAGGCCACCCCTGGCACCCTGCGCGGCGACTTCGCGCTGGAGACCCAGTACAACCTGGTGCACGGTTCGGACTCCCCGGAGTCGGCCGAGCGCGAGCTCAAGCTCTGGTTCCCCGAGGTCTGACACACTCGTGGGCGGCGCGGGATCGCCGCGCCGTCCACGGATCGGGGGAGCTTCGATGACACCGGACGAGTACCTGGAACGGCTGCGGGAACTCACCACCGGTTTCGCCCGGGTGGCACGCACCGCGGACCACGCCGCGCCCGTGCCGTGCTGCGGCGACTGGCGCCTGCGTGACCTGGTCGTCCACCTCGGCAACGTGCACCGCTGGGCGGCAGGGATCGTGCGCACCGGCGACCCCGCGCAGCAGATCTTCGAAGCCGAACCGGGCGCGGATCTCGCCGCCTGGTACGGCGAATGCGCGGATGACCTCATCGAGGCGTTGCGTGAGGCTTCCCCGCAGGACGGCGCCTGGAACTTCACCGCCGCCGCCAAGACCAAGGCCTTCTGGTTCCGCCGCCAGGTCCACGAGACCGCGGTGCATCTGCTGGACGCGCACCGCGCGGCGGGGACCGAGCACACCCTCGACCCGGCCATCGCCGCCGACGGCGTGGACGAGGTCCTCCTCGGCATGCTGCCGAAGGTGAAGCGCTGGCACACCCCGCCCGTGGTCACCGTTCCGTTGCTGCTGAAGACATGCGACACCGGACACGCCTGGTTGATCACACCGCCGGGCGAAAGCGACGTCCCCGGTTCGCGAACGGCCGATCCCGCCGAAACCGCGGAAGCCGTCGTCGAAGGGCCCGCGGAAGGGCTGGACTTGCTGCTGTGGCAACGGATCGAACTCGATGGTGTGAGCCTCGAAATCACCGGTGACGTCGCGGCGGCGGAGACGTTCCTCGCCGGGCCTCTCACGCCCTGACCTTCGGCGCCCTACGCCGTTCGGTTCACGTTCACCTCCGGGTCTTCTCCTGGCGGCTCGCGTCCGCTGTGCTGAGCCGAGCTGCCTATCACTCGATCGTGGGGTATTTCGTGAGAAATTCACGCCTGTTGCTGCTCGCTGCCCTGCTGCCCGGATTGTTCGTCGCCGCACCGGCGCACGCCGATCCTCTGGCCGCTCCACTCGGCCCTGCGCCCATCGAAGCCGCCCCCGCGGCCTCCTCTGCGAAGGAGGGGCCGTCCGCGTACGCCGTGGCCGCGCCCGACGACGGTCTCGTCACCACCAGCGCGACTTCGCCCGTCGCGCCGGGCCTGAGCCTGACCGAGTTCGACCGCTACGACCCGGCGGGCTGGATCCGCGGCGACACCCTCGCCGTCGACCTCACCAGCAAGACCCTCAAGCCGACGTATCTCAGCCCTGGCACGGTTTCCGCGCGGACACCGCTTTCGCAACAGGTCGCCAGGGCAGGCGCGGTCGCCGGGGTCAACGGGGACTTCTTCGACATCAACGCCAGCGGCGCGCCGATCGGCGTCGGCATCGACGCCGGGAAACTCCAGACGGCGCCCGCGCGCGGCCACAACCTGACCGCGTCGATCACCGAAGAAGGCAAGGCGCGGCTCGCGGAGGTGTTCCTCGACGCGTCGGTCACCTTGCCCGACGGCCGGGTCGTGCCCGCGTCGAACTTCAACAGCCCCGTGCTGAGCGGTGACGCGATCGGCGTCTACACCCCGCTGTGGGGCGCGTCTTCGCGACGGACCTCGGTCGCCGGAGCCCAGCGTGTCGTCGAAATCGAGGTTTCCGACGGCGTCGTCACGCAGGTGCGTCCGCAGCCCGCGGACGGTCCGATCGTGGCAGGCACGACGATCCTGCTGGCCCGTGACGGCGGCGTGGACACGTTGTCCGGCTTGAAGACCGGCGACAGGGTGGGCGTCGCGTACGCGCCGAAGAGTGACGCGGGCAAGCTGTCCGTGTCGATCGGCGGGAACAAGATCCTGGTGCGTGACGGTGCGATCCAGCCGGTCGACAACGTCGCCATGCACCCCCGGACCGCGGTCGGGTTCTCCGCCGACGGCACGAAGATGTGGCTGGCCACGGTCGACGGCCGTCAGGCGGACAGCCGTGGCATGACCGAACTGGAACTCGCCCGCCACCTGAAGTCGCTCGGCGCGGACGACGCGATCAACCTCGACGGTGGCGGCTCGTCGACCATGCTCGCCCGCGAGGAGGGCGAGAAGTCGCCGCTGGTGCGCAATGCGCCGTCGGACGGCGGGGAACGGCTGGTGCCCAACGGCATCGGTGTCGCCACCGTGCCGGGAAGCGGGCGCCTGACCGGTTTCTCGCCCCGTCCCGCGCAGGACAGCGCCGACGCGACACGCGTGCTCTCCGGGCTGACGCGAAAACTCGCCGCCGGAGGCCACGACGAGACCGGTGCCGCCGTCGACGGCAAGGTCCAGTGGCTCAGTACGAATCCTGTCCGCGGCACCGTGACCGGCGGCGTGTTCACCGCGCACGCCGACAGGCTCCGCCCGGACGCGCCCGCGAGCGTCGACGTCTACGCCAAGCGCGGCGGTGTCATGGGCAAGGCGACGCTGAACGTCCTCGGCTCACCGGTCCGCTTGGGCACGAGCACCGAGCAGGTCGCGTTGTCCGGCGAAGGCGCGAAGAGCACCTTCAAGGTGTTCGGCTACGACGCCGACGGCTACGGCACGTGGATCGAGCCCGACGACGTCAAACTCGACTACGACCCCGCGGTGGTGCGGATCGAACCGTCCGGTGACGGGTTCGCCGTCACCGCGCTGAAGGCCTCGGGTGCTTCGGCGATCACCGCCACCGCCGGCGGCAAGGTGACGCATCTGGCGGCGTCCGTCGGCACGGAATCCCGCGTGGCGGCGTCGTTGGACGGCCCGGCGGGCTGGACCGCGAGCGTCTTCCCCGCCGTCGTCGGCGCCGCGCTTTCCGAGGCACCCGGGCGTGACGGCGGACGCGGTCTCGCACTGGACTACCGGCTGAACGGGACCAACGCCACGCGCGCCGCATACGTCAACTCGGCGGCACCGGTCGCGTTGCCGCCCGGCACCCAGCGTGTCGGCCTGTGGGTCAACGGCGACGCGAAGGGCGCCTGGCTGCGGGCGGAACTCCGTGACGCCGCCAACGTCCCGTCCGTCGTGGACCTGTCGTTGAGTGTCGACTGGACGGGCTGGCGCTACGTCCGCGCGGCGATCCCGGCCGGGCTTCCCGATGGGCAGCGGCTGACGAAGTTCTATGCCGTCGAGAACGTCCCGGCCCAGCAGTACGAGGGACGTTTGGTGTTCGACGACCTCACCTTCGAGGTCGCGCCCGCGGCCGCCGTCCCGGCCGACCCGGCGCCGCGTGACCCGGCGCTGATCATCGACGGCGCCGCGACCGGCGGCCTGCGGATCGCCGTGGTCAGCGACGCGCAGTTCACCGCCGACCAGCCGGACGGCCCGCTGGTCGCCCAGGCCCGGCGCGCGCTGCGCGAGGCGGTGGCGGCGAAACCGGATCTCGTGCTGATCAACGGCGACTTCGTCGACCGCGGCACGGCCGCCGATTTCGTGCTGGCTCGCTCGATCATCGATGAAGAGCTCGTCGGCAAGGCGCCCTGGTACTACGTTCCGGGCAATCACGAGGCCGACGGCGGGCACGGGCTGGCGGAGTTCCAGGCGGCGTTCGGGGAGACCCACCGCGTCGCCGATGTCGCCGGGATCCGGTTGGTGCTCATGGATTCCTCGCGCGGATCGCTGCGCGCGGGCGGGTTCGACCAGATCCGGATGCTGCGCGAGGCGCTGGACGGCGCGAAGGCGGACCGGCGGATCCGCGGCGTGGTCGTCGCGATGCACCATCCGGTCAAGGACCCCAGCGCGGCCGGGAACTCGCAGCTGGCCGACCGCAAGGAAGCCGCCATGTTGACCGACTGGCTGACCGCCTTCGAACGCGAGTCGGGCAAGCAGACGGCCGCGATCGCCTCGCACGCGGGCGTTTTCAGCCTTTCGCGGGTCGACGGCGTGCCCTATCTGGTGAACGGCAACTCCGGGAAGTCGCCCGCGGCGGCTCCGGGTGACGGCGGGTTCGTCGGCTGGACGATGGTCCGGTTCGAGCCGGGCGACAAGGCGCAGCCGGTGCGGTTCGAAACGCGGCCGAACGTCGACGCGCTGACGCTGTCCGGGCCCTCGTCGCTGGCGCCGGGGGAGAAGGCGGACGTCCGGGCGGTGGTGACGCAGGGAGCGCGTCAGGTGCCGGTTTCGTATCCGGTCAGCGCGGACTGGAAGGGCGGCTGGGGCACGCATGTCGCCGGCGGTTTCGTTCCCGCGATGCCGTGGGACGTCGCGTCGTTCGATCCGGCGACCGGGGTGCTGACCGCGCTGCGGGCGGGGGTGGCGAACCTCTCGGTCACCGTCAACGGGGTTACGAAGAGCCTCTCGGTCACCGTCCGCTAATGCAATGAAAGGTCCTTTCCTAGCAAAATTTGCTAGGAAAGGACCTTTCATTGCACGCGTCAGGCGGCTTCGTGCGCCTCTTCGACCGTACCCGGCAGCGCCGGACCCCGCGGCGGGATCGCCTCGGCGTCGGCCGGGTCGACCTTCCGCACCGAACCGTCGGCCGCGGTCCGCGCGATCGCGAGCATCGAGGCCAGCGCGTCCTGGATCTGCTGCTGCTCCCGCTCCGGGATGAGGCTCAGCTCGATCAGCACGCTGCCGTTGCCGAGCAGCCCGTACCCGTTGCGCGCGATGCCCTGGTAGTCACCGCCGGGGTACTGCGAGACGTAGCCGCCGTTGCCGTCGATCGACCGCTGCACCACGACCGCGATCTGCTTCGCGAAGTCCACATCGGACGGTTTCACGCCCGGATGCGTCGGCCACATCGTCGAAGCGGTGATCTCCTTGCCGTCGGCGTCCCGGTACCGGCCCTGCATGTGGTAGTCGACCATGATGTCCGGCTTGAACGACGCGTTCCGCCGCTGGATCAGGCCAGCCTCGGTGGCCGGGTTGTCCTCGGGAGCGACGGCCGGGTCGTGGTAGCGGTTGATGTCGTAACCCTTGCCCTTCTCACCGTATTCGGGAGTGGCGGCCGGGTCGTAGTTGTAGCGCCAGTCGCGCTCGTGGCCGTCCGGGTTGGCGCGCACGACGATGTCGACGGTCACCTTCGCGAGCAGTTTCTGCTGCCACGCGCTGTGCCCGACGCCGACCTTGCGCAGGAACTCGAGCGCGGCGGGCGTGCCGAGCGGCTCGTCGCCATGCTGCTGGGTGACGTACTGGATCCGGGTCTTGCCGTGGCCGACCCTGGCCGCCCACACCGGACGGCCCTCGTTGCTGCGGCCGATCCTGTCCACCCGGATCTTCCCGTGGCTGAGCACGGCCAGCTTGTGCAGTTCGAAGGCCAGCTTGGCGGTGGAGGGCCGCGGGTCGACGGTCCGACCGTCCACAGTGGTCACCGTGGGCGCGGTGGTCTCGGCGGCCTGAGCGGCGGGCGTCACCAGGAGCCCGGCGCTGACAAAAAAGGACAACAGGGCGATTCCGGTCTTGAGACTCATGGTCGGTGAGTATCGACGAGCCGGGGCCGTCCAACAAGGGTGCCGGTAAACCGGTCGAGTTTTGTCGGTGGCAGGTCCTAGGGTGCCAACCGTGGGCGACTCAGAGCACGAACCGGCGATGGTGCAGGCGAAGGCGTTGGTCAAGCGTTTCGGCGATTTCGAGGCCGTCCGCGGGATCGATGTCGAGGTCCGGCCGGGGGAGGCGTTCGGGTTCCTCGGGCCCAACGGCGCGGGCAAGTCCTCCACCATGCGGATGATCGCGAGCGTCTCCCCGCGCAGCGACGGCGACCTGCGGGTCCTCGGCATGGATCCGGACGTCGAGGGGCCGAAGATCCGTGCCCGGCTCGGGGTCGTGCCGCAGCAGGACAACCTGGACACCGAGCTCACCGTCCGGCAGAACCTGCAGATCTACGGCCGCTACTTCGGGCTCTCCCGGTCACACGTGCGGAGCAAGGCCGAGGAGCTGATGGAGTTCGCCCAGCTCACCGACCGGGCGAACGCGGAGGTCGATTCGCTCTCCGGCGGGATGAAGCGGCGGCTGACCATCGCCCGCTCCCTGGTCAACGACCCGGAGCTGCTCCTGCTCGACGAACCCACGACAGGGCTGGACCCGCAGGCCCGCCACCTGTTGTGGGACAGGCTGTTCCGGCTCAAGGCCGGCGGGACCACGCTGATCATCACCACGCACTACATGGACGAGGCGGAGCAGCTCTGCGACAGGCTGGTCGTGATGGACAACGGCCGGATCGCCGCCGAAGGTTCGCCCGCGGACCTGATCAGCCGGTATTCCACCCGCGAGGTCGTGGAGCTGCGCTTCCCGAACGGCGAGCAGGAGGCGGCCGCGAAGCAGATCGAAGGCCTCGCCGAACGCGTCGAGGTGCTGCCGGACCGCGTCCTGCTCTACACGATGACCGGCGAGGCCACTCTCGAACAGGCGCACGCGCGCGGGCTGCGTCCCCTGTCGAGCCTGGTCCGCCGTAGTTCGCTGGAGGACGTCTTCCTCCGTCTCACCGGCCGGACGCTGGTCGACTGATGACGACAGCACAGACGAAGGCGTCGACGGGCCGTGTGGTCTCGCGCTGGGCGGGAGCCTGGTTGCGGGTCGAGGGCCATTGGATGTGGTACCGCCGGTACTGGGTGTCCACCTTGTACTCGACGGGTCTCCAGCCGGTGCTGTTCCTGGTCGCGATGGGGCTCGGGTTCGGCTCCCAGGTCCAGGCGGGCGCGGCGACGAGCGGGTTCTCGTACCTCGAGTACGTCGCCCCGGCACTGCTCGTCGCCGGCGCGGCGCAACTGGCGGTGGGGGAGTCCAGTTATCCGGTGCTGTCGGGGTTCAAGTGGCAAAAGGACTACCTGGCCGTCACCGCCACCCCGATCACACCGGGGCAGGTGCTCGGCAGCCAGATCATGTGGGTGAGCCTGCGGCTGACCATGGCCGGCACGATCTACGCCGTCATCGCGGCGCTTTTCGGATCCTGGACGAGCTTCGGCGTCCTCGCCGTCATCCTGATCGGGACGCTCACCGGCATCGCGTGCGGCACCCCGGTGATGGCGCTGGCCGCGACCACCTACGACGAGGGCGCCCGGTTCGGCCTGGTGTTCCGGTTCGTCCTGATCCCGATGACGTTGTTCTCCGGCACGTTCTTCCCGATCTCGCAGCTGCCGGATCCCCTGAGGTGGATCGCCTGGATCTCCCCGCTGTGGCACGGCAACGAAGCGGCGAGGGCGGTCAGCCTCGGCACCGTCGGCCCGCTCGCCACTTTGGGTCACCTCGCGTTCCTGGTGGTGCTGGCCGGGGCGGGCTGGGCGTTGGCGCACAAGTACTTCTACCGACGGCTGGTGGTCTGAAATGGCAGTGCTCACCGAAGCCCCGCGGCGCGGGGTGCTGCTGCGTGTCCTGCCGTCCGCGCTGTACAGCGGCCGGTCGACGGCGGTGCTGGAGCGCACCTTCCTGACGTATTCGCACGCCTGGATGCTGTTCGTGTCCGGCGTCTTCGAGCCGCTGTTCTACCTGATGGCCTTCCAGCTGGGCTTCGGCAAACTCGTCGGCGAGGTCGTCGGGCCCGGCGGACAGGCGATGAGCTACGTCGCCTTCGTCGCTCCCGGCCTGCTCGCGGCGTCGGCGATGAACGGCGCGATCCTCGACTCGACGTACAACCTGTTCTTCAAGCTGAAGTACGCCAAGCTGTACGACGCCATGCTCGCGACCCCGATCGGGCCGCTGGACATCGCGCTCGGCGAGGTCGGCTGGTCGGTGCTGCGCGGCGGGATCTACTCGGCGACGTTCCTCGGCGTGATGACCGTGATGGGGCTGCCCGGATCGTGGTGGGCCCTGCTGATGATCCCGGCGGCACTGCTGATCGCGATGGCGTTCTCGGCCATCGGCATCGTGCTGGTGACCTTCCTGCGGTCGGTCTCGCAGTTCGACTACATCAACCTCGTGCTGATGCCGCTGTTCCTGTTCTCCACCACGTTCTACCCGCTTTCGGTCTACCCCGCGGGGATCCAGTGGATCGTGCAGATCTTCCCGCTGTACCACGGGATCGAGCTGATGCGCGGCCTCTCGGTCGGCGTCCTGTCGTGGGGTATGGCCGGGAACGTGGCGTATCTGCTGGCGCTGGCGGCCGTCGGGATCTACGCGTCTTCGAAGCGGTTCGGCAAGCTCCTGCTGCGCTGACCCCGTCGATCCTCCCCGCAATTAGTCACCTACTTGCGTTGCTCTTCTCCCGCAAGTAGGTGACTAATTGCGGGAGAAGGTCGAGCTGGATCGCCGCGGCGCCACGGCGGCCAGCGCGTCGACCATCCCGTGCCCGTAGAAGCCGTTGAACCCCGCGTACCCGGTGCAGTACGCGTCCTGAGAGCCGTCACCGGTCAGGTCGTAGTCGGCGGGACACGCGATCGGGGTGGCCTGGCCGTTCAGCGTCCGCCTCAGCTGGCGGGCGCTGTAACCGGGGTGTTCCGAAGCGAGCAACGCCGCGACACCGGCGACGTGCGGTGCCGCCATCGACGTCCCGCACAGCGGCGCGTATCCGCCGGGAACGGTCGAAAGCACGCACCGCCCGGCCTCGCCGCCGGGAGCGGTCACATCGATCACGCCCAGCCCGTACGAGCTGTAGCCGGCCTTGACCCGCTCTTCGCTCACCGACGACACCGCGACGACGTCACGGAGGCCGGCGGGCAGCGCCTGGCAGCCTTCGCTCTGGGGCCGCGCACCCGAGTGCGGCGAGGGCACCAGCGCGACGGCTTCGTTGGTCGCCGCCGCGACGGTGAGCGTGCCTGCCGAGGTCGCGTACTCGACGGCACGGGCCATGACCTCGTTCACCACGCCCCGTCGATCGTCGTGGGTACACGAGAGCGACCACGGATCGACGAAGTAGCTGCTGTTCGTCACGGCCATGTCCTGTGAGGCTGCCCACATCAGCCCGCAGACGGCGGCCTCCGGGTCGGCGTACCCGCGATCGTCGATCACCTTCACCGAGGCGATCCGCACGCCGGGCGCCACCCCGGTGACGCCTTTGCCGTCGTCGGCGGCGGCGATGATCCCCGCGACGTGGGTGCCGTGCACCGACGTCGTCGCGGCCCAGTTCCGGTCGGGTGCGCCGGTCAGGCAGCCCGCGGACTTGCCGGGATCGAGGGCGCTCGCCAGTTCGGGGTGGGTGGGGTCGACGCCGGAGTCGAGGACGCCGACGACGACGTCCTGGCTGCCCGGCTCCCGCTCACGGGCCTTGTCGGCGCCGATCGCGCGCATGTCCCATTGCTCGCCGGTGCGGTCCGCGGAAGGCACCTTTGTGGGATCCGTCGGTTCGAGTTCGGCGCGCGCGGGCGCCGAACTGGCCGGTGACGTGCCGTTGGCCCGCTGCACGGCCAGCCGTTCCGCCTGTGCGCTGAACGCGGCGGCCGGCCGGACCAGCTCGGCGAAGTCCTTGTCGGCGGAGGTCGCCACGGCCACCGCGATCTGCGGGTAGTAGATCGTCGTGCTCCCGCAGCCGCCGGTGACGGCCGCTCTGGCCTCGGCCTCGGAGGTGCCGCGGTCGAAGGCCACGACGTAACGCAGCGCCCGGCCCTGGGGATGACACGATGGCTCGGCCTCGGCCGTCGCCACAGCGGCGACCGAGCCGCAGAGCACCAAGAAGGCGCACACGGCCGCTCGCAGGGGCTGCCCCAGCAGGGACACCGGACCTCCCACCGGAGAACATCGGACAACGGGGGTCGCCGCGACCTGGCCAGCCTGGACGTCGGTATCCCCGAGCGGCACGGTAGCCACCCTCGGCCGGGTCGACAAGCTCTCCCGCGAAGTTCGCTCGGCCGGTGGTCGCGGCGCGCCCGGGAGCCGGGTCTGTGGCACCGAGTACACCGGAGTGGGGCCGGGGTGTGGGATACTCACGATGGCCGCTGGCCGATGGGCACACGTGAGAGGTGGCGCTCGCGGTCTCGTGGCCCGGTGGTGTGCTGCACATCCTCCACACGCGTCGCCGCTTGTATGCGGCTCGACGACGTGGCGGGCGGCCCGATGTCGCGAACGTGGCCAGCGCTCCGCCGAGCAGACCTTCAGCCGTATGCGGCGCCCGGACAACCCCGGCGCGCCGTCGCGGTGCCGGGCAAGGATTCCCGCTGCTGGTGACCACCACGGCGGAACGAACAGAAAGGGGCCCCTGCGCGGCCGCGTCGAGCCGGTGTGAGCCAGCCGACGCGCCCGGGGGCGGAGGAGATATATGTCGAACGCGGACACACCCGCCGTCACCGGCGGGAATACCGCCACACCCATCGCAGCCCAGCTGGGCGAACTGCCTCCCCGGATCCGGGTGCACGCGCTGGCGAAGCTGCTGGGATCCAACAGCCGTGAACTGATGGCCAAGCTCGGCGAGCTCGGCGAGACCGTCCGGAGTGCGCAGTCCAGCGTCACTCGCGATGTGGCCTTCAAGCTCGCTGAAGCCCTCGCCGTCGGAGACGAGCCCGAGGCGGCCCCCGCTGCCGAGGCTGCTGCGGTCGAGGCACCCGTCGCCGAGACCCCGGCGGCTCCCGAACCCGAGGCGAAGAAGCCCGAGGCCGAGCCGGAGCCCGCTCCGCAGGTGGAGGCTCCTTCGCGGCGTGTTCCGCCCGCGCTGGCCGCCCCGGTGACCCCGGAGCCGCCGCAGACGACGACCCGGCGGTCGAAGGCCGCCGTGCACGTCCCGGTGTTCGCCGCGCCGTCGCCGGTGTTCCTGCCGCCGGAGCCCGTCTCGGCGAAGCCCGCCCGCAAGCCGGAGCCCGCCTTCACCGAAGAGACGGCTGCCGACGAGGACGAGACGCAGAACGACCAGGCCGAGGGCCACGGCACCGACGACGACGGTGACGACGCCAACGGCCGTCGCCGCCGTCGTCGCGGACGTCGTGGCCGTGGCCGCGGCAAGGGCGGGGACGAGAACTCGGCCGAGTCCGAGAACGAGAACGAGGACGAGCAGCCCGAAGCCCCGCGCGGTCGTCATCAGCGCGCGAAGGACAAGGAGAAGGCCGCCGAGGCCGAAGAGGCCGCGGCCGAGAACGCCGAAGAGGCATCCGCTGCTTCTGATTCGGCGGAGTCCGATTCGGACAACGACGCCGATTCCGACAACGGCAGCAAGCGCCGCCGTCGCCGTCGCCGCCGCAAGGGCGGGGACGACGACGCCACCGAGGCCACCAGCGACGACCCGCCCAACACGGTCGTCCACGTGCGCCAGGCCAAGGCAGCCGAGACCGAGCGTCCCGCCAGGGACGAGGTCCGCAGCGTGCGCGGCTCCACCCGGCTCGAGGCCAAGCGCCAGCGCCGCCGGGACGGCCGCGAGGCGGGCCGCCGTCGGGCGCCGATCCTGTCCGAGGCCGAGTTCCTCGCCCGCCGCGAGTCGGTCGAGCGCACCATGGTCGTCGCCGAGAAGGGCGAGTCCACGCAGATCGGCGTGCTCGAGGACGGTGTCCTGTGCGAGCACTTCGTGACCTCGTCGGGCACCGGCTCGATCGTCGGCAACGTGTACCTCGGCCGCGTGCAGAACGTGCTGCCGTCGATGGAGGCCGCCTTCATCGACATCGGCCGCGGCCGCAACGCCGTGCTCTACGCCGGTGAGGTCGACTGGGACTCCGCCGGTCTCGAGGGCAAGGCCCGCAAGATCGAGCAGGCGCTCTCCAGTGGCGACTCCGTGCTGGTCCAGGTCACCAAGGACCCGGTCGGGCACAAGGGTGCCCGGCTGACCACGCAGATCTCGCTGCCGGGCCGCTTCCTGGTCTACGTGCCCGCGGGCGGTGCCACCGGCATCTCCCGGAAGCTCCCGGAGAACGAGCGTCGCCGCCTGAAGGACATCCTCAAGCGCATCGTCCCCGAGGACGCCGGTGTGATCATCCGCACCGCTTCCGAGGGCATCGCCGAGGAGGAGCTGGACCGTGACGTCCGCCGCCTCAAGGCGCAGTGGGACGTCATCAAGGAGAAGGCCGAAGCCGGCAACGGCGGCAAGAAGAACAGCGCCCCGGTCATGCTCTACGAAGAGCCGGACCTGCTGGTCAAGGTCGTGCGTGACCTGTTCACCGAGGACTTCGCCAAGCTGGAGATCCAGGGCGACAAGGCCTGGAACACCATCTACGACTACGTGCAGCACGTGGCGCCGGATCTGGCCGACCGGGTCAAGCGGTACACGGGCACCGGTTCGGCCTTCGCCGACCACCGGATCGACGAGCAGATCACCAAGGCGCTGGACCGGAAGGTCTGGCTGCCCTCGGGTGGCTACCTGGTCATCGACCGCACCGAGGCGATGACGGTCATCGACGTCAACACCGGCAAGTTCACCGGATCGGGTGGAAACCTCGAGGAGACGGTGACCAGGAACAACCTGGAGTCGGCGGAGGAGATCGTCCGCCAGCTCCGGCTCCGGGACATCGGCGGCATCATCGTCATCGACTTCATCGACATGGTGCTCGAATCGAACCGTGAGCTGGTGCTGCGCCGCCTGACCGAATGCCTCGGCCGCGACCGCACCCGCCACCAGGTCGCCGAGGTGACCTCGCTCGGCCTGGTGCAGATGACCCGCAAGAAGATCGGCACCGGCCTGCTCGAGGCGTTCTCGACGCCGTGCGAGCACTGCAAGGGCCGCGGCGTGGTCGTCTCGACCGAGCCGCAGCGCACCGCCGGCGGTGGCAATGGTCACAGCCACGGCGGCAGTGGCGGCAGCAGCGGCGGCGGCAAGGAGCAGAGCTCTCGCCGGTCCCGCGGTCGCGGCAAGGGCGAGGAC
Source organism: Amycolatopsis sp. WAC 01375 (assembly GCF_003947325.1). Lineage (NCBI taxonomy): Bacteria > Bacillati > Actinomycetota > Actinomycetes > Pseudonocardiales > Pseudonocardiaceae > Amycolatopsis > Amycolatopsis sp. WAC 01375. The sequence goes on along the minus strand of NZ_QHHW01000032.1, from coordinate 118,134 downwards.
CAGGGGCAGAACGAGCCCGCGGCGCCCAAGACCGAGGCTCCGCAGGCCTCCGGCCAGCGTGAGTCGGTGGTTTCGGCGGTCCAGGCCGTGGCCAACGCCGCCAAGGCGGCCAAGGGTGAGCACCCGCACGAGGTCACCGAGAACACCGAGGGCGCCGCGCTCAACGGCCACGCCCCGCAGGCGGCGGAGCAGCCCGCTGAGACGGCGAAGGAAGCTTCGGAGCCCGTTGCCAAGGAAACCGTCGAACAGGCGGCCGAGGCGGCAGCTGAGCCGGTTTCGGAGCCGGTCGCCGAGCCGCCCGCGACCGAACTCGCCGGTGAACCGGTGACGACTCCGGACGACGAGGCTCCGGCCGCGCGGGACGAAGAGATCGCCGTCGTCGGGGAATCGGGCCCCGAGCCCGAAGCTCCCGAGGTTCCGGTGACTACTGAGACCGTTGTGACACCAGAGGTTTCCGAGTCCGAGGTGGACGTTCCGGCCCCGGCCGGTCCTGCCACCACTCGCCGTCGTCCGCGACGGGCGGCCTCGCGGCCGGCCGGTCCGCCGGTCAAGGCGTCGGAAAAGAGCTAGTGAACACCTAGGGGCACCCCGGTGTGATCGCACCGGGGAGCTCCACGTAACCTGTAGAACGGCCCGCCACCTAGAGCGGGCACCTTGCGCAGCATCTGGACCACCGAGACTTTCCTGGTGGGCCGATCACGCAAGCCCCCACCCGTTGTCGAGTAAGCAGGAGACTTCCGTGTCGGCGTACGCGATCGTCAAGACTGGCGGCAAGCAGTACAAGGTGGCCGTCGGCGACGTCGTCGAGGTCGAGAAGCTCGAAGGCGAGCCGGGTACCGAGCACACCTTCCCCGCAGTCCTTTTTGTGGACGGTGGCGACGTCACCACGGACGCCGACGCACTGGCGAAGGTCTCGGTCACCGGCAAGGTCGTCGAGCAGACCAAGGGTCCGAAGATCCGGATCCACAAGTTCAAGAACAAGACCGGCTACCACAAGCGCCAGGGTCACCGGCAGAAGCTGACCCGCGTCGAGGTCACCGGCATCTCCAAGTAGGACTTTCTCCGGATCTTCGTCAGAAAGAGGATTGAGCCATGGCTCACAAGAAGGGTGCGTCCAGCTCCCGCAACGGTCGCGATTCGAACGCGCAGCGGCTGGGCGTCAAGCGTTTCGGTGGTCAGGAAGTCAACGCGGGCGAGATCTTGATCCGCCAGCGTGGCACCAAGTTTCACCCCGGCGTGAACGTCGGACGTGGCGGCGACGACACGCTGTTCGCCCTGGCCGCCGGTGCGGTCCAGTTCGGCGAGAAGCGTGGCCGCAAGACGGTCAACATCGTGCCGTCCGAAGCCTGAGTTTCGGCTTCAAGCTAGACCTCTGACGAGGGGTGGGCCGGAATATCCGGGCCCACCCCTCGTTTGTTTTGTGTATCCCCTTTTCTATCGCGAGTGAATAGAGGCAAGTCATGGCGTCCCGGTTCGTGGACCGTGCGGTGATCCATCTGGCCGCCGGTGACGGTGGGAACGGCTGCGCCTCGGTGCACCGCGAAAAGTTCAAGCCCCTCGGCGGTCCGGACGGCGGCAACGGCGGCAACGGCGGCGACGTCCTGCTGATCGTCGACCCCAACGTCCACACGCTGCTCGACTTCCATTTCCGCCCACACGCCCGCGCCGGCAACGGCAAGCTGGGCCAGGGCGGCAACCGCGCCGGTGCGGCGGGGGAGACGCTGGAGATGCGGGTCCCGTCCGGCACCGTCGTGATGACGGAGGACGGCGAGATCCTGGCCGACCTGGTCGGCCCCGGCACCACCTTCGTCGCCGCGCAAGGCGGCCGTGGCGGTCTCGGGAACGCGGCGCTGGCCTCCAAGGCCCGCCGGGCGCCCGGGTTCGCGCTGCTCGGCGAGCCGGGGGAGGCCCGCGACCTCGTCCTGGAGCTGCGTTCGGTCGCCGACGTCGGCCTGCTCGGTTTCCCGTCCGCGGGCAAATCGTCGCTGATCTCGGTGCTGTCCGCGGCCAAGCCGAAGATCGCCGACTACCCGTTCACCACGCTGGTGCCGAACCTGGGCGTGATCACCGCCGGGTCGACCGTGTTCACCATGGCCGACGTGCCGGGCCTGATCCCCGGTGCGAGCGAGGGCAAGGGCCTCGGCCTCGACTTCCTGCGCCATATCGAACGCTGTGCGGTGCTGGTGCACGTCATCGACTGCGCGACCTTGGAGCCCGGACGCGACCCTCTGTCCGATATGGACGCCCTCGAAGAGGAACTCGCCCGCTACACCCCGAGTCTCGGCGGCGACCTCGCCGACCGGCCCCGCGTGGTGGTGCTCAACAAGATCGACGTTCCTGAGGCCGCCGAACTCGCGGAGTTCGTGCGCCCGGAACTGGAAGCCCGCGGGCTCAGTGTGTTCGAGATCTCCACGGCGACGCGGAAGGGACTCAAGGAACTGACGTACGCGCTCGCCGCCGTGGTCGAGAAGTACCGCGCCGACCAGCCCGCCCCGGAGCCGGCGAAGGTCGTGCTGCGCCCGATGGCTGTCGACGACGCGGGCTTCACCGTCGAGCACGACCCGGAGGAGGAAGGCGCCTTCATCGTCCGGGGTGTCCGTCCCGAGCGGTGGATCCGCCAGACGAGCTTCGGCAACGACGAGGCCGTCGGCTACCTCGCGGACCGGTTGCAGCGGCTCGGCGTCGAGGAAGCGCTGGCCCGCAAGGGCGCCGTACCGGGGAGCCCGGTCACCATCGGCGACGTCCAGTTCGAGTGGGAGCCGTCGACCCCGGCGGGCGTCGCGGTACACCTTTCGGGCCGCGGCACGGACGTGCGGCTGGAGAACACCGACCGGATCGGTGCCGCCGAGCGCAAGGAAGCCCGCCGGATCCGTCGTGACGGCCCGGACGGTGTCGAAGACGCGATGGACGACGAGTGAGCTCGACCCGTGGTGCGATCGCCGACGCGAAGCGGGTGGTCGTCAAGGTCGGTTCCTCCGCGCTGACCACCGCCGGCGACGGTCTCGACGTGGCCAGGCTGGACGCGCTGGTCGACGCGATCGCCGACCGGGTGTCCCGCGGCACGCAGATCGTGCTGGTGTCCTCGGGGGCGATCGGCGCGGGACTCGCGCCGCTCGCGCTCGGAAAACGACCGCGTGACCTCGCCACCCAGCAGGCCGCGGCCAGCGTCGGCCAGCTCGCGCTGGCCCATGCCTACGCCGAGTCGTTCGGCCGGTTTTCCCTGATCGTCGGCCAGGTCCTGCTGACCTCGGACGACGTCGTACGCCGCGCGCACTACCGCAACGCGCAGAACACGTTCACCCGGTTGCTGGCCCTCGGCGCGGTGCCCGTGGTCAACGAGAACGACACCGTGGCCACCGAAGAGATCCGCTTCGGCGACAACGATCGGTTGGCCGCGCTGGTGGCCCACCTCATCGGTGCCGACGCACTGGTCCTGTTGTCCGATGTGGACGGTCTGTACGACGGGGATCCGCGTGACGGCGCGACTCGCAAGATCGCCGAAGTCGCCGGAGACGCCGACGTGGACGGCATCACCGTCGGCATGTCGAGCTCCGGACTGGGTACCGGAGGCATGGTCTCGAAGCTCGCCGCGGCCCGCACCGCCGCGGGTGCCGGGATCCCGGTCCTGCTCGCCGCCGCTTCCGAGGCCGCGCGCGCCCTCACGACCGCCGAGGTCGGCACGGCGTTCGCCGCCGCGGACTCCCGGCTGTCGGCCCGCCGGTTCTGGCTGGGCTACGCCGCGGGCGCATCCGGGAAACTGCACCTCGACGACGGCGCGGTCGCGGCCGTCGTCCGCCGCCGCCGCTCGCTGCTCGCCGCCGGGATCACCGGCGTCGACGGCGACTTCCAAGCGGGCGACGTCGTCGACCTGGTCGACCTTCGGCAGCGGACCGTGGCGCGTGGCGTCGTGGCCTTCGACGCGGGCGAACTGCCCGACCTCATCGGCCGCTCCAGCCACGACCTCCCCGCCGAACAGCGACGCGAGGTCGTCCACGCGGACGACCTCGTCCCCCTTCGTCGCTAGGGCACCAGACCCTGCCGAAGTCGCCGGTCCGGCAGGTCGCGAAAGGTCCAAGCGAACAGCGGGGGACCTTTGCTATCGCTTCCCCGGATCGGCGAGATGGCCGACGAGCCGTGCCAGCTGTTCGCCGTACGCCTCGGCGAACTCGGCCGAGTCGGGCTCCTGACCCGAGACGGCTCGCACGATCCGGGGCAGGGCCAGCGCGGCACTGGACGCGGCCATGAAGATCACCAGCAGGAAGGCCGGATCGAGGTCGGCGGGAAAATCGCCCGCGGCCTGGCGGGCCCGGACGTACTCCACCTGCCGCCGGAGGAACTCGCGCTGATCTTCGACGCCGATCGCGCCGGGGGCGCCGTCGGTCAGGTTCTCCCAGAGGAACAGTTTGGCGAGATCGTGGTCCCGCACCCCTGACTGGACGAAGAACCGGACCACCTCGGCGAACGGCCTGTCGTGGTCGGCGACCGCGGCGTAGCCGTCGTACATCGTCGCGGTCAGTGCGTTGTACAGCCCTTCCTTGCCGCCGAAGTAGTACGAGATCAGCTGCTTGTTCACTCCCGCCTTCGCGGCGATCTCGCTGACTCGTGCCGCGGCGTAACCCTTCGCGCCGAACTCGGCCTTCGCCGCCTCCAGGAGCTGTGTCTTGGTGCGCTCGGGGTCGCGCTGGCGTTCGACGGGGGCGCGGCGTGGGCTGCGCGCGGCGGCTTCGGACATGGGATCACCTTAGCCGCTGACTCATTCAAACGTACGGTTGACTTAATTACCCATACGGTTGATAGTGGACGGCGAAGAGAGGAGAAACCCATGACCACGAGAATCGCGATCATCGGCGGCGGAACGGGCGGGCTCTGCCTGGCGCAAGGCCTGCGCAAGGCGGGAATCGACGTGTCCGTCCACGAGCGCAGCCGCACCCGGACCGAACGCCTGCAGGGCTATCGCGTGCACATCAACCCGCACGGCTCGGCCGCACTGCACGAATGTCTGCCGCCCGAACTCTGGGAACGGTTCCTGGCCACCACCGGGACCACGAGCGGTCCGTTCACCTTCGTGACCGAGCGGTTGCGGGATCTGATGGTGATCGACAGCGAACTCACGTCGAGCCCCGATCCCGCGTCGAACCACCACTCGGTCAGCCGGATCAGCCTGCACCAGGTGTTGTCCGACGGGCTCGACGGAGTTCTGCACCACGGCAAGGAGTTCGTCGGCTACCGCCGCGAGGGCGGGGCGGTCGTCTGCGAGTTCGCCGACGGCAGCACCGTCGAGGCCGATCTGGTCATCGGCGCAGACGGGGCCAATTCCCGGGTGCGCGGACAGCTCCTGCCCGAAGCCGGCCGGGTGGACACCGGGATCGTCGCGATCGCGGGCAAGCATCCGCTGAACGACGAGACCCGCAAGCGTTTGCCTTCCCGGCTCACCGACGGCCCGAGCATGGTGATGCCGCGAACCGGCGCGGGACTGTTCAGCGCGCCGCACGAGTTGACCGACGCTTCGTCGGTCAACGACGAGACCGCCGACCACGACCCCGTCCTGTTCGACAACACCTCGAGCTACATCATGTGGGCGTTCGCGGCGGACAACCGGCGTTATCCCGAGAACCTGTCCTCATTGGACGGTGAAGCGCTGCGGGCCTTGGTGCTGGACCTGATCGACGGCTGGGACCCCGCGTTGAAGGAACTGGTCGCCGGCTCGCCCGGAGGGACTGTGTCCCGGCTGCCGATCTTCACCTCGAAGTCCGTCGAGCCATGGTCGCCGAGCAACGTCACCCTGCTCGGCGACGCGATCCACAGCATGACCCCGTTCCGCGGCATCGGTGCGAACACCGCGCTCCGCGACGCGCAACTGTTGTGCCGCAACCTCATCGAAGCGCGGAAGACCGGCGCGCTGCTTCCCGCGATCGCCGACTACGAGCGGCGAATGCGCGACTACGGCTTCGCGGCGGTGCGCGACTCGGAACGCAGTGCCCGTCAGTTCGTTTCGGAGAACCGGGCGGGCCGCACGATGGCGCGAGGGATGTTCCGCTTCTTCCAGGCGGTCCCTCCGTTGAAGCGCAAGGTCTTCAGCGACCACGGCGACTCATAACCGGTCAGGGGTGGAGATGCCCAGCAGGGACAAGCCCAGCGTCAAGGTCTTCGACGTGAGTTCGGCCAGCAGCAGACGAGAGTCACGGACACCGTCGCCTTCCGCGTCCAGCACCGGGCACTGTTCGTAGAACCGCGAGAACACGACGGCGGTTTCGTACAGATAGGTGCACAGCTTGTGGGGGAGATGCCCGGCGGTCGCCGCGCCGACCGCCTCGGGGAAGCGGATCAGTGCGAGCGCCAGCGCCCGTTCCGCGGGATGGCCAAGCAGGATCCGCACTCCGGCGAGGTCCTGATCCGCCCTCGCCAACACGGAACGGATCCGTGCGTTGGCGTACTGCAGGTAGACCGACGTGTTCCCGTTCTTGGAGAGCATGCGTTCCCAGGAGAAGACGTAGTCACGCTCGCGATCGCCGGAAAGATCCGCGTACTTGAGCGCGCCGATACCGACCGCCCTGGCGACCTCTTCCCGGACCTCGGGGGAGAGGTCGCCTCGGCCCTCGATCACTTCGGCGGCATGGGAAACCGCCTCGGTGAGCAGATCGAAAAGACGGACCGATTCGCCCGCCCTGGTCTTCATGGCACGGCCGTCCTCGCCGAGCACCGAGCCGAACCCGATGTGCTCGGCCCGATGCTCCTCACGGAGCCAACCGGCGGCCCGGCAGACGGCGAACACCATCGCGAAGTGCTGTGCTTGTGGCGTTCCGACGACGTAGAGCAGATCAGTGACGCCGCGTTGTTCCGTCCAGTAGCGCAGGGTCGCGAGGTCGGTGGCGGCATAGCCGTAACCGCCGTCCCGCTTCCGCACGATGAGCGGCAGCGGCTCGCCTTCCCGGTTGCGGAAACCGTCGGGAAAGACGCAGACCGCGCCATCGCTGATCTCGGTCAGCCCGGCGGTGGTCAGATCGTCCACGACCGCGGCGAGAAACGGGCCGTAGAAGCTCTCGCCGTAGACGTCCTCGCTCGACAGGTCGATCCCGAGGAGTTCGTAGACCTGGCTGAAATGCCGGGTCGACTCATCGACCAGACGCCGCCACAGCGACAAGGTCTCGTCGTCACCGCCTTGAAGCAGCACCACACGCTCCCGTGACCGGGTCGCGAAGTCCTCGTCGGTCTCGAACTTCGACCGGGCGGCCCGATAGAAGCCGTTGAGATCTCCGATCGTGTAAGGACCTGACGGGCGTTCGTCGAGCAGGTGCTCGATCAGCATGCCGAACGGAGTGCCCCAATCGCCGAGATGGTTGTGCGGGATCACTTCGTGCCCGGCGAACCGCGACAGCCGCGTGATCGCGTCACCGATGACGCTCGACCGCAGATGCCCGGCGTGCATTTCCTTCGCCACGTTCGGGCTGCTGTAGTCGATGGCGATCCGCCGTGGCCGCGGCGTCACCGCGACGCCTAGCCGTGGATCACCGTTGAGCGCGGTCGTCCGTTCAGCCAGCCAGGCCGAGCGCAGCGTGAAGTTGAGGAAGCCCGGCCCCGCGACTTCCGGCGGCTCGGCGATGTCGGTGACGTCGAGCCGCGCCGCGATGTCGGCGGCGATCTCCCTCGGCGGCTTGCCGAGCCGCTTGCCCAGACTCATCGCGAGATCGCACTGATAGTCGACCCCGCTCTGCGAGGAGACCCGCACCAGTGCGGACGGTGGCTCGATGCCGGTGACGTGATGGAGGGCTTCCACCACGCGTCGCGCCAATTCCTCGCTCACATCGCCGAACAACACGGTGTCCCTCCTTCGCGCTCGTCGTAGGAGCGCGAGAGTAGCCACCTCGCCACGTTGTCGGCGACGGAGTTTCAGCGCAGGTCGCTGCCCTTGGTCTCCGGCAGGGTCCGGATGACGAAGAACGCGATCGCCGCTCCGGCGGCCACGTACCAGAAGAACAACGTCGACAACCCGGCGTCGGACAGCGCGGTGAGCACCAGGGGAGCGGTGCCGCCGAACAGCGCGACGGTCAGGTTGTACCAGGCGCCGATGCCCAGCCCGCGTAGTTCGGTGGGGAACAGTTCGCTCATGATCGCGGGCGCGATCGACGTCATCGCCGTGTACAGGCAGAGCCCGACACAGAATACGACCAGCAGCCCCGGCAGTCCCGGGCGGACCAAAGTGGACAGTGGAACGATGAGGATCGCGGTCGCCGCCGACCAGAAGAGCAGCTGTGGTTTCCGGCCGAAGCGGTCCGACAACGCACCCATCGGATATTGAAGCGCGACGAACAACGCCGTCGCGATCGACAAGGCGAGGAACACGTCGACGTCGTCGGCCTTGCGGGTCTTGACCGCGAACGAGGTCAGGGCGCTGAAGAACGTGTAGTAGCAAAGGGTCGACAGCATCGAGAAACCCACGAGCTGCACGACGGCCCGAGGGTGCTCGCGAAGAGTGGTGCGCAGCGGCCGCTCGACCCGGCGCGCCGTCGACTTCTTCGCCTCGAAGATCTCGGTCTCGACGAGACTGCGCCGGAGCCACAGTCCGATGATCCCGAGAACGCCGCCGAGCAGGAACGGGATCCGCCAGCCATACGCGGTCAGATCCGCCTTGGACATCGTCCGCGCGAGCACGAACCCGAGGATCGAAGCGAGCAAGACGGCGGAACCGGTCGAGATGTAGAAGAAGGCGGAGTACCGCCCGCGGCGGGTGGGCGGCGCGATCTCACCCAGGTACGCCGAAGCGTTGGAGACTTCGCCGCCGAGCGACAATCCCTGTGCCACCCTCGCCAGCAGCAACAGGATCGGAGCCAGCCAGCCGACCTGGTCGAACGTCGGCAGGAGGCCGATCGCCACGGAACCGCCCGCCATCAGCACGATGGTCAGGATCATCGCGGGCTTCCGGCCCCTGACGTCGGCGAAGCGGCCGAGCAGCATCCCGCCGAGCGGCCGGAAGAAGAACGCCAGGGCGTACGTGGCGAAGGTGTTGATCAGCGCGAGGGCTTCGTTGCCCTTGGGGAAGAACTCGCTGGCGAAGTAGATGCTGAAGGTCGCGTAGATGGTCCAGTCGAACCATTCCAGCGCGTTCCCGACACTGGCGGCGAACAGTTTCTTCACCGGCAGCCGATGCTCTAGCCGCTCCGTCGTCGCATCCGCCATCGGCACCTCCGTACTCGCGCGTGGACGGAACCTTGCCAGAAAGTTCCCGCGCGGGAAAGAACCTGTCGAATGCCGGGATCGGGCTCCTCGGTCACGAAGTGCTGGCGAGAGCGAACGGCAGCACCGCACGGGCTCCGGCCTGGCGGAGCAGGCGCGCGGACAACGTCATCGTCCACCCGGTGTCGATCAGGTCGTCGACCAGCAGGATCGGGCCCTCGGCCGCGGCGACCTCGGCGGCGAGCTCGTCGGGAAGACTGAGGCGTTTCCACAGATCGGCCAGCCGTTGGGCGCTGTTCGCCTGCCGCGGGGGCGGCCCCGCCGAGGCGATGGCGCCCAGGTACTCCAGGCGTCCGATCGAGGCCAGCTTCGTCGCCAGGCTGTGCACCAGCTGGGGCCGGGTGACGGAGGGAACCTCCACCACCGCGACCGGACGTTCCGTCCACTGCCAGCCCTTGAGTACCTCGATACAGGCCTGGAACACCGGATCGGGGAGTTCGGCGTCCGCCGCGGCCGGGCCGACGAGTTCGCGCAGCCGTGTGCCCCAGCCGACGTCGGTGACCCGGCCCACGACCTGGCCGGTTTCGGCCTGCTCGCCTGCCGGCAGCCGCCCGGAAAGCGGGACTTCCAGTCCGGCCATCCCGGTCGGCCACATCTTCCGCGGCGCGACCTCGACCCCCGGACGGCGGAGCCGTTGCCGGGTGGCATCGACGACGTCGTCGGAAATCGTGGTGTCCCAATGCTTTCCGGTGCAGTTGTCGCACCGCCCGCAGGGGGTGGCTTCGGGATCGTCGAGCTGCTTGCGCAGGAACTCCATCCGGCAGCCGGTGGTCTCCAGATACGCCAGCATGGCGTTCTGTTCGTTGGTCCGCGCCGCGCTCACCCGCGCATAGCGTTCCTTGTCGTAGCGCCACTCTTCGCCGGTGCCTTCCCAGCCGCCCTTCACCCGGCGCACGGCGCCGTCGACGTCCAGCACCTTCAGGACCATCTCCAGCCGAGAACGGGAGAGCTCGACGAACGGTTCGAGCGCCGGTGTCGACAGTGGACGGTCCGCGTACGCCAGCGCGTTGAGCACCTGGGTCACCCGCAGTTCGTCCGGGAACGCCAGCGAACCGAAGTACGCCCAGATGTCCTTGTCCTCGTGGCCCGGCAGCAGGATCACCTCGGCGCGATCGACGCCACGACCGGCACGGCCGACCTGCTGGTAATACGCGATGGGGGAGGACGGTGCGCCGAGATGGACGACGAAGCCCAGGTCCGGTTTGTCGAACCCCATGCCCAGCGCCGAAGTGGCCACCAGTGCCTTGACGTTGTTGTTCAGCAGATCGTCCTCGGACGCCTGCCGGTCCGCCGGGTCGGTCTTCCCGGTGTAGGCGGCGACCGGATAGCCGCGCTCGGTCAGCAGGCCGGCCACATCGTGTGCGGCCGCGACGGTGAGCGTGTAGATGATCCCGGATCCCGGCAGTTCCGCCAGGTGTTCGGCAAGCCAGGCGAGCCGGGCCTGCGACGTCGGCAGCTTGGCCACCGACAGATGCAGGCTTTCGCGGTCCAGGCTGCCACGCAGGACGAGGGTGTCGCCCCCGTTGCCGATGCCGAGCTGCTCGGCGACGTCGGTCGCCACGCGGTCGTTCGCGGTCGCGGTGGTGGCGAGGACGGGGACGCCGTCGGGCAGCTCCTTCAGCAGCGTCCGCAGCCGCCGGTAGTCCGGCCGGAAGTCGTGGCCCCAGTCCGAGATGCAGTGCGCCTCGTCGACCACGAGCAGGCCGGCCGTCGCGGTCAGCTTCGGGAGGACGGTGTCGCGGAAGTCCGGGTTGTTGAGCCGTTCCGGGCTGACGAGGAGGACGTCGCCCTCGCCCGCCGCGATCGCCGCCTGGACCTGATCCCACTCCTGCGGGTTCGCGGAGTTCATCGTCACCGCGCGGATACCCGCCCTCGCCGCCGCGGAGATCTGGTTGCGCATCAGCGCGAGCAGCGGCGAGATGATCACGGTCGGGCCGTTGCCGCGTTCCCGCAGCAACGCGGTGGCGAGGAAGTACACCGCGGACTTCCCCCAGCCGGTGCGCTGCACGACGAGTGCGCGACGGCTGTGCGCGACCAGCGCTTCGATGGCCGTCCACTGGTCGTCACGCAGGCGGGCGCCGTCGCCCGCCAACGACTGGAGGAGGGTCTCGGCGCGGTCCCGGAGAGTCGATGTGTCCACGTCCCCACCTCTACCCCATGCCACCGACGAAGTCGCGATCGGCATGTCGTGAACGGACCGTTCATCCATGGAACCGACTGTAATGTGACCCAGATCACCACCGGTCGGTGGGTCCGGCGACCCGCGCGTGAAGCCGTGCGCGCTGTATAGGCTCACGACCCATGTCACCACGCAGGATCGGGGTCATGGGCGGCACGTTCGACCCCATTCACCACGGGCACCTCGTCGCGGCCAGCGAAGTCCAGTCCCGGTTCGCGCTCGACGAGGTCATCTTCGTGCCCACCGGTCAGCCGTGGCAGAAGTCCGACAGAGTGGTCACCCGGGCCGAGGACCGCTACCTGATGACCGTGATCGCGACGGCGTCCAACCCCGTGTTCTCGGTCAGCCGCGTCGACATCGACCGCGTCGGGCAGACCTACACCGTCGACACCCTGCGCGACCTGCGCGCGGAGTATCCCGACGACCAGCTGTTCTTCATCACCGGCGCGGACGCGCTCGAACAGATCCTCACCTGGCGCAACGCCGACGAGCTGTTCGACCTGGCGCATTTCATCGGCGTCACCAGGCCCGGCTACCGGCTCAATTCGCAGCATCTGCCGAGCGGGAAGGTGAGCCTCGTCGAGGTGACCGCGATGGCGATCTCGTCGACCGCGTGCCGTGAGCGGGTCGAGGCCGGGGAGCCCGTCTGGTACCTCGTCCCCGACGGTGTGGTGCGCTACATCGCCAAAAAGGACCTCTATCGGAAAGACCGGGGTTCCCCACCGGGTACCCTCGTCGGGCGCACCCGCGAGTAAAACCATCTGTTTGAGGAGAACTGTGACAGCCACGTCCGAGGCACGAGAGCTGGCCGTAGCGGCCGCCCATGCGGCGGCGGACAAGAAGGCGAGCGACGTGGTCGTGCTGGACGTGTCCGACCAGCTGGTGATCACCGACGCCTTCGTCATCGCGTCCGCGCCCAACGAACGCCAGGTCGGCGCCATCGTCGACAACGTCGAGGAGCAGCTGCGGCTCGGCGGGCACAAGCCCGTCCGCCGTGAAGGCGCCCGCGAGGGCCGTTGGGTCCTGCTGGACTACGTCGACGTCGTCATCCACGTCCAGCACCAGGAGGAACGCTCCTTCTACGGTCTCGAGCGGCTCTGGAAGGACTGCCCGCGGATCGAGGTCGCTGGTCTGGCAGTGCCGGATCATCAGGACCCAGCCGAGGAGGACCCCGCCGACGCGCAAGGCGCCCCATGAGCCCGCGGCGGCTGGTGCTCTGGCGCCACGGTGAGACCGATTACAACGCGGCGGGCCGGATGCAGGGGCATCTGGACTCCGCGCTGACCCCGGTCGGCTGGAACCAGGCCAGGTTCGCCGTGCCCGCGCTCGCCCGGTTCTCGCCGGATCTGGTGATCGCCTCGGATCTGCGCCGCGCGACCGACACGGCCACCGTGCTCACGGAGGCCATCGGCGTCCCACTGCGGATCGACAAGCGTCTTCGGGAAACCCATCTGGGTGAATGGCAGGGCTTCACCGGCCAGCAGGTCGACGAGTCGTACCCGGGTGAACGCGCCCGCTGGCGTGTCGACGCGACGTGGGCCCCGCCCGGCGGCGAGTCGCGGGTGGACGTCGCCGCACGCGCGATGGAGGTCGTCGCGGACCTGGATCGGCCCAATTCCGACGCCGGCGACGCCGTGCTGCTCGCCACGCACGGTGGCCTGATCATCGCGCTGACCGCGAAACTGCTCGGTCTCCCGGTCACGTCCTGGCCGACGCTGGGCGGGATCGCGAACTGTCACTGGGTCGAGTTGACCCGGCGCGACGGCAACTGGCGGCTGGCCGCCTACAACGCGGGCATCACCGGCTGACCCATGGCCCCGCGCCTGCTGGTGTTCGGCGATTCCCTCAGCTTCCACGGCCCGGACGGCCCGCACGCCGCCGACGACGCGCGTCTGTGGCCCAACATCGCCGCCGAAGCGCTCGGTGGCGCCGCGGACCTCGTCGCCGGGTTCGGCTGGAATGCCCGTGACGCCTGGTGGTCGTTGATCGGTGACCCGCGTGTCTGGGCCGATCTCCATCACGTCGACGCCGTCGTGCTGGCCATCGGGAGCATGGACACCCTGCCCTCGCCGCTGCCCACCTACCTTCGCACCGGTCTCCGCTATCTGCGGCCCGACCCGCTGCGACGCGTGGTGCGCAAGGCGTACCTGGCCGCTCAGCCCCGGCTCGCGATCGCCCTCCGAGGCCGTCCGGTGGTCTTGCCGTCGAGGCTCACCGTCCAGTATCTCGACACCGCTGTCGGAGCCTTGCGCGCGCTGCGACCGGAACTGCCGATTTTCGGCATGCTGCCCTCCGTGCATCGATCCGACTCGTACGGCCGCGTCCACACCGCCCGCGCCGGTGCCGCCGCCGCCCTCGCCGACTGGGGCCGTCGCGCGGATGTCCCGCTTCTCGATCTCGAAGCCGTCGTCGGCGAACACGTGCTGAGCGGCCGGGGCAATCCGGACGGCATGCACTGGGGCTGGGAAGGACATGCCGCCGTCGGCACGGAAATGGCCCGCCTGATGGCCCCGGTGCTCCGCCCCGCGGCAACGTAGGCTGGCTGCCGTGTCGGTCGCCGTAGTCACGGATTCCACCGCCCACCTGCCGGAAGGCTTCGCCGAACGGAACGGGATCCGGGTGGTCCCGCTGCATGTCCTCGTGGACGGTGTCGTCTTCCTCGACGGCGTCGAAATGGGGCCCGCGGCCCTGGCCGAGGCGCTCGGCAAACGCAGTCTGGTGACGACGTCCCGGCCGACGCCCGCCGAATTCGTCAAGGAGTTCCGTGCGGCGCTGGCCGAGGGCGCGGACGCCGTCGTGTCGGTTCATCTGTCCCGGGAACTGTCCGGGACCTGGGAGGCGGCGGTGCTCGCCGCCCAGGAGGTCGGGCCGGACAAGGTGCGCGTGGTCGATTCACGCAGCACCGCGATGGGGCTCGGCTTCGCCGCCTTGCGAGCGGCGAGCGCCGCCGCGGCGGGGGCGGAACCGGCCGCAGTGGAGGCTGCGGCGGTCGACGCGGTGAGCCGCTCGGAAACCCTGTTCGCCGTCGAGACCCTCGAATACCTGCGCCGTGGCGGGCGGATCGGCCCGGCCGCCGCCCTGCTCGGCACCGCGCTCGCGGTGAAACCGGTGCTCCACATGTCCGAAGGCAGGATCCAGCCGCTGGAGAAGGTCCGGACGATGAATCGCGCCGTGGCTCGCCTGGTCGAGCTCGCCGTGAAGGCGGCCGAAGGCGGACTGGCCGACATCGCCGTCCATCACTTGGCTTCCCCGGAACGCGCCGTCGAATTGGCCAACCGGCTGGAGGAGTCCATCAGCTGCCCGGAGGGGTGCGTGGTTTCGGAGATCGGCGCGGTCATCGGGGCCCACACCGGCCCCGGTGTGCTCGGTGTCGTGATCCAGCGCGCGGGCTAGGGCAATCCGCCAGGGTCCCATACGGCACCGACGGAAACCGGTGATCAGGCCTCGGCTGGGGCCGAGTTGTCCACAACACCCCACTTGTCCACAGCCCCGGGATTTGCCACTGCCGCCCGCCATCCCCGCTCCGTAGCGTCGTTCACGTGTTCGACCAAACCGCCCGTCCATCGGGTCCCTCCGTCAACGCCAGGCTGGCGTGGCTGACCGCGCAGCTGTCGTCGCCCAGCCAGGGCCCGCCCGTGGGCAGGCTCGCCCGCCGCTGGGTGCCCGCCCGGTTCACGGCGGACGGGATCCCGGTGAACCGGCGGTGGCTCGCCGTGGCGGCCGTGCTGATCGCGGTGGCCGTGATCGTGACCGGCGCGATCGCCTTGTTCGGACACCGGCCAGGGGCGGAGACCGCGCCGCCCCTGCCGTCGGCGAAGGCCGCCGGAGACGCCCCCGCCGCCGCGGCGGCCAAGGCGCCTCTGGTGGTCAGCGTCGTCGGCCGGGTGCTCAAACCCGGCCTGGTCACGATCCCTCCGGGCGCACGGGTCGCCGATGCCCTCACGGCGGCCGGTGGGCCACAGCCCGGAACGGATCTGACCGGGGTGAACCTGGCCAGGCGGCTCACCGATGGCGAGCAGGTGGCCGTCGGCGTCCCCGTTCCGGCCGCGGCCGGAACGGCGGCACCGGTGGGGAAGCTCGACCTGAACATGGCCACGGCCGAGCAACTCGACACCCTGCCCGGGGTCGGCGAGGTGATGGCGAAGCGCATCGTCGACTGGCGGTCCGGGCATGGCGGGTTCACCAGTGTCGAGCAACTCCGTGAAGTAGAAGGGATCGGCGAATCTAAATTCAAGAAGGTCCGGGAATTGGTGTCCGTCGGATGAACCCGTCCGCCGATCCGTCCGAAGTGGACACCGCGTCGTGGCGAGGGCAGGACCTGCGGCTGGTACCGGCCGCGGCGACGGCCTGGCTCGGCACTCTTTCCGGGCTGCTGGGCGGCTGGTGGATCACGATGCTCTGCGGTGCGGCCGCCGTGGTGCTCGCGATCACCGCCGGTGTCCGTGCCCGCCGGACGGCGTCCCGGTGGGTGGTGGGCCTCGGCGCGCTCGCGGTCCTCGGCGTGCTCACCGCCGGTCCGGTGGCGCTGCGGATCCGGGCCGCCGAGCACGACGACCTCCGTGCCGCCGCCGCACGGGGGAGCGAAGTCACCACGAGGGTGGTGGTCACCGAGCGGCCACGTCCGGTCCGCGGTGCCGGATACGCCGATCGCCGGGCAGGCACCCGCCTGGTGGTCATCGCCGCGACGGTGGACACCGTGGTGACGGGTGAGCGGGTGGTGGATTCGGCCGGCCGGATCCTCCTGCTCGCTCCCGCCGAGGGGTGGACGGACCTGCTGCCCGGGCAGCAGGTCACCGCTTCCGGGCGGCTCGCACCGGCGAAGGGGGCCGAGCTCACGGTCGCGGTCCTCTCGGTGCGAGGTCCGCCGTCGGCCCTCGGACCGGCGCCCTGGTGGCAGCGAGCCGCGGAATCGCTGCGCACCGGGCTCCGGGAATTGTGCGCCGTCCTCCCGGAGGAGCAGGCCGGTCTGGTGCCCGGACTGGTCGTGGGGGACACGAGCACGTTGTCCCCGAGGGTCGAACGCGAGTTCACGGACTCCGGCATGTCCCACCTGATGGCCGTGAGCGGTGGGAACATGGCGATCGTCTGTGGCTCGATCCTTCTCCTGCTGAGGGTGCTCCGGGTCGGGCCGCGGACGTCCGCCGCCGCGGCCGCCGCGGGGCTCGCCGGGTTCGTGGTCCTCGCCGGGCCCGCGCCCAGCGTGCTCCGCGCCGGGGTGATGGGGGCGGTCGGGCTGCTGGCGCTGGCCTTGGGGCGCCGGGGTTCGGCGCTGCCCGCGCTGGCGTTCGCGGTCGCCGGGCTCGTCGTGGCCGATCCGGCCATGGCCGCGGACTTCGGGTTCGCGCTTTCGGTGCTGGCCACGGCCGGGCTCGTCCTGCTGGCACCGCGGTGGGCCGAGTGGCTGGTCGGACGCGGAGTTCCGGCAGGCTACGCCGAGGGGCTGACCATCCCGCTGGCCGCGTTCGTGGTGACGACGCCGGTCATCGCGGGCATGGCGGGATCGGTCAGTCTCGTCTCGGTGGTGACCAACGTGCTCGCCGCGCCGGTGGTCGCCCCGGCCACCGTGTTCGGCGTGCTCGCCACCGTCGTCGGACCGTGGTGGCCGTCGGCGGGCAGGCTGCTGGTCCGCCTGACCGAACCCGAGGCGAGCTGGCTCATCACCGTGGCCCGCCACGGCGCCCGGGCGCCGGGTGCGGTCGTGGACTGGCCGGATGGCTGGTGGGGTGGGCTGCTGGCGGCCGGCCTGCTCGTCGTGGTGCTCGTCGTCGTCCGGCTGCGCCACGCCAGGATCTTGCTGGCGGTTGCGCTGGCCGCCGGTCTGCTCGTCTTCGTACCGGTGCGGGTGCTGGCACCGGCCTGGCCACCGGCGTCGTGGAGCGCCGTCGCCTGCGACGTCGGACAGGGGGATGCCGTAGCCCTCGCCACGGGCGAGCCAGGCAGAGCGGTCCTGGTCGACACCGGGCCGGAACCGGGACCGGTCGACGAATGCCTGCGCAGGCTCGGCGTGGATCGTGTTCCGTTGATCGTGTTGAGTCATCTGCACGCCGACCACATCGGCGGCCTCGAATCCGTCTTCGAGGGCCGGTCGGTCGGTGCGGTCGCCGTCGGCCCGGGCCGGGCTCCCGCCTGGGCGTGGCAACAGGTCGCGGACGAGACCGCACGCCGCGGGATTCCCTTGCTGGAGCTGGGGATCGGGCAGCGGCTGGACTGGCCGGGGCTGTCGCTCGACGTACTGGGGCCGCGGTATGTCACCCGGCGTTCGGTCCTCGAACAGGACGGCACGGTGATCAACAACGGTTCGGTCGTCCTGCGCGCCGGGACCCCGGCGGGCAGGCTTCTGCTGACGGGCGACGTCGAGCTCGCCGCGCAGGCCGACCTGATGGCCGAGGGTGCCGATCTGCAAGCCGAGATCCTGAAAGTCCCGCATCACGGAAGCCGTTACACGGCACCGGATTTCCTCAACGCCGTCGCACCGAGGGTGGCGTTGGTGAGTGTCGGGGCCGGAAACACCTACGGCCATCCGAACAAGTCCACTTTGGACAATCTGGCCACGGTCGGCGCGTCGATCGCCAGAACGGACACTGACGGCGACACCGCGGTCGTCGCCGACGCGCGGGGACTTGCCTTGCTGCGCCGGGGTGAGCCCCGCGGCCCGCCTCGTTCTTGAGGCGGGCCGGGCGGGAACTCAGTGCCTGTCGGTGAATCCGCGCCGCGATCGACGTCGACAGGACGCGATCTGGTTGAACACGTCCTTATGGGCGGTCAGGGCGTCCTGCCACCGCGATAGCGGGCCTTCGACCAGGGCGGGTTCACGCGTTATGTCCTGTTGGCGAACCCGTCCTCAGCTCCGCCAACAGGTCTCAGATGCCGAGTGCTTCGCGGACCGCGTCGGCTGAGGCGCTGACGGTGGCCTTCGGGCCGATCTTGCCCTCGACGGCATCGAGGGTCTTCAGGCCGTCACCGGTGATCAGCAGGACGATCTCCTCGTCCGGGTTGAGCTTGCCGGTCTCGATGAGCTTCTTGGCCGTCGCGACGGTGACCCCACCGGCGGTCTCGGTGAAGACGCCCTCGGTGCGGGCGAGCAGCCGGATGCCCTCGACGACCTCTTCGTCGGTGACGTCTTCGATCGCGCCGCCGGTGCGGTTGACCACGTCGAGGACGTAGGGGCCGTCGGCCGGGTTGCCGATCGCGAGCGACCGGGCGATCGTGTCCGGCTTGACCGGCTGGACGACGTCGTGGCCCGCACGGAAGGCCGCCGAGACGGGGGAGCAGCCGGTGGCCTGCGCGCCGAACACCTTGTACGGCGTCTCGTCGACGAGACCGAGCTGCCCGAACTCGCGGAAACCCTTGTCCACCTTGGTGAGCTGGGAACCGGAGGCGATCGGGACCACGATCTGGGAGGGGAGCCGCCAGCCGAGCTGTTCGGCGACCTCGAAGGCCAGCGTCTTGGAGCCTTCGGAGTAGTAGGGCCGGACGTTCACGTTGACGAACGCCCAGCTCTCCTGCTCGGCGGCGAGCTGGGTGGCGAGCCGGTTCACGTCGTCGTAGTTGCCGTCGACCGCGATCAGGTCGCCGTCGTACACGGCGGTGGTGAGGATCTTCGCGCGCTCGAGGGTCTTCGGGATCAGCACGACCGACCGCCAGCCGGCGCGGGCCGCCGCGGCGGCGACGGCGTTGGCCAGGTTGCCGGTCGACGGACAGGCGAGCACGTCGAAGCCGAATTCGCGGGCGGCGGCCAGCGCGACGGCGACCACACGGTCCTTGAACGAGTGCGTGGGGTTGCCGGTGTCGTCCTTGACCCAGACCTTCTTGACGCCCAAGGCTTTCGCGAGCCTGTCGGCCTGGATGAGCCGGGTGGCGCCGGGTTCGGTGTTGGGGATTTCTTCGACGTTCGACGGAACGGGAAGGAGTTTCTTGTAGCGCCAGATGTTCTTCGGTCCGGCTTCGATGTCCTCGCGGCGCACGCGGCCGAAGTCGTAGGCGACTTCGAGCGGCGAGAAGTCCTCGGCGGAAACGAATTCGGGGGCGAGCGGCTGCCGGTGTCCCTCTTCCTTCGACACCAGTTCGACGGCCGGTCCGAGATCCGGGGTCTTGGTGGTGGAGGTCGTGCCGAGGGTTGCGGTCATCGCGAGGTCCTTTCCTCATCTGCCCCGCCGTGGCGGGCCGGAATTGGCACCGTGTTCGTCAGCTATCCCGCGATCGCGGAATGACAGGCTGACGCCGGTTGCCGGGGCTTCGTCGGGCCGTTCCCTCTGCCCCTCTGGATGAGCGGTATTCGATTGTCGGCACGCGTGTCATCGCGTCGCCTCGCCAACACCGTACGACATGAGCCTCAGGTGGGGCCACCGTGCCCGGAACACATCACCGGACAAAGCACACGAGAGGACGAGTGGCAGGATCGTCACCGTGACGACGCAAGCTTCCGCCCCATCGCCGCTGGTCCTGGTTCTCGGTGAGGAAGAGCTGCTGATCGAACGCGCGGTCCGCGGCGCTTCGGATGCGGCCAAAGCCGCCGATCCGACGGCGGATCTCACCCGGATCCGGGTGTCGGACCTCACAGTCCCGGCGCTCGCGGAGATGGTCAGCCCCTCGCTGTTCGCGGAAGGCAGGGTGATCGTCCTCGAATCGGCGCAGGACATTTCGCAGGAGCTCGCCGACGGGGTGATGGCCTACGTCAAGGCGCCCGCCGACGGCATCGTGCTCGTCGTCGTGCACAGCGGAGGCGGTCGGAGCAAGGCCGCGAAGGCGCTCCCCGCCGCCTTGAAGAAGGCAGGGGCGGAGGTCGTCGAATGCCCGAAACTGACCAAGGCCGCTGAGCGGGAATCCTTTGTCCGCAACGAGGTCCGCCGGGTCGGCGGGAAGATCGACGGTGCGGCCGTGCTCGCGCTGATCGACGCGGTCGGCTCGGATCTGCGTGAGTTGTCGTCGGCCGCGACCCAGCTCGTCGCGGACGCGGGCGGAACGGTCGACGAGCAGGCGGTCCGCCGCTACCACCGGGGCCGCGCGGACGTGAACGGATTCGCCGTCGCCGAAAAGGCCGTCGCCGGTGACAAGGCCGCGGCGCTCGAATCGCTGCGCTGGGCGATGCAACTGGGCGTGCCGCACGTGCTGGTCGCCGACGCTCTCGCCGACGCGGTCCGGACGATCGCGCGGGTGTCCGGCGCCGGTCGCGGGAACCCGAACCAGATGGCCGGCGAGCTGGGGATGCCGCCGTGGAAGGTGCGCAAGGCGCAGGGGCAGGCCCGAGGCTGGGGTCAGGACGGTCTGGCCACCGCGATGCGGGTGGTCGCCCGGCTCAACGCCGAGGTCAAGGGGGTCGCGGCCAACCCGGAGTACGCGTTGGAACGCGCCGTGCTTGAGGTCGTCGACGCCCACGGTACAAGCCGCTGAACATGGCGAAGGGCCCCGGCGACGTGAGTCGCCGGGGCCCTTCGAAAGCCGATCAGAGAGAGTTCGCGCGCTTCGCGAGCGCGGACTTCTTGTTGGCGGCCTGGTTGGCGTGGAGAACGCCCTTGGTCACAGCCTTGTCCATCTTCTTGGCCGCGTCCTTCTGCAGCTCCAGGGCCTTGGCCTTGTCGCCGGCGTCGGCTGCCTCGCGGAACTTGCGGATCGCGGTCTTCACCGAGGACCGGATCGCCTGGTTGCGCTGACGCGCCTTCTCGTTGGTGGTGATGCGCTTGATCTGCGACTTGATGTTGGCCACGGGGGCGCTCCTCTTGAATCTCTCGGTGGTTTCGCCGCCGCGCTGTGACCGGCCCTGCATGCTCGTGAGAGCGGCGCGGGTTTCCTCCATGACGGAATGCCACACGACGGTGAGAGGCAATCTTAACAGCCGCCCCGGGGCCGCTCACGGCCGCCTGGGGAGGGGGATTGCGGTACGGTGAAGATCGTAGTGCCTAGGGTTCCGCCGCCTGCCCGTTCAGCGAAACACATAATCAGGGCAGAGGGGACAGGTCCGAGCGGCACCATCGGCGGGGCCGGAAGCGCTGCCGTTCATCTGACGGGACAAAAGCCTGGAGGACCGGTGTTTTCCGCATGCGCGGAAAACGGGAAGGTCCGCCGTGAACGCCACCGCTCTGTCCTTGGTCGTCATCGCCGCAGTCATCCACGCGGGCTGGAATCTGGCAGCCAAGCGGATCCGCCGTGGCGGAGCCCGGTTCGTCTGGGCCTACTACAGCCTCTCCGCGATCCTTCTCGTACCCGTCATGGCGGTCTCACTGGCGGTGGAGCCGCAACGTCCACAGTGGACCTGGCTGTTCGCGGCCGTGGTTACGGCGGTGTTCCACGTCACCTACGGGATCGTCCTCCAACGGGGTTACGCCGTCGGCGATCTGTCCGTCGTCTATCCCGTCGCCCGCGGTACCGGGCCGCTGCTCTCGGTGCTCGCGGCCGTCGTGCTGCTCGGCGAGCGGCCAGGGGTGCTCGGCCTGATCGGCGCGTTCCTCGTGATCGCCGGCGTGCTGGTCATCGGTACCGGACGCGCACCGGCGCATGCCGACGCCGCCGATCGCGTCGCTCGCCGCAAAGGCGTGGCCTACGGACTGCTGACCGGGGTCACGATCGCCGCCTACACACTGTGGGACGCGCATTCGGTCACCGGCCTCGGTGTCCCGCCGATCATCTATTTCGGAACCGGTGCGATCGTGCAGAGCCTGCTCATGGCGCCGTACGCGCTGAAGGACCGCGAGGAGGTCGCGTGGCTGTGGCGCGAGCACAAGCGCGAAATCCTCATCGTCGGCCTGCTCTCACCGGTCGCCTACCTGCTGGTCCTCTACGCCCTCCAGATCGCTCCGGTGAGCCTCATCGCACCCGCGCGCGAACTGAGCATCGTCCTGGGCGGCCTCGCCGCCTGGCTGGTACTGGGGGAGGCGAACGCCGTCCGCAGGCTGGCCGGGTCGGCGGTGGTGCTGGCCGGGATCACCGCGATTGCGATGGCCTGAACCCGTCCGGTAGGGATGGGGTCATGGACGTGCTGAGCAGCAGGGTGCTGATCCACCCGAAGGACCTCGAGGTGTCGACGGCGTTCTATCGGGACACCCTGGGCTTGGCGATCGACAAGGAGTTCCCCGGCGGGACGGTGTTCTTCGCCGGGAACGGGTCGATCGAGATCGTCGGTACCGGGGAGACCGGCCCGACCCCTGACGTCGCCTTGTGGCTCCAGGTCCGGGATCTGTCCGCGGCGCTCGCGGAGCTCGCGGCGAAGGGCTTGGAACCGGTCCGCGGGGCGCGTCGTGAACCCTGGGGGCTGGACGAAGCGTGGATCGCCGATCCGGACGGCACCAGGATCGTGCTGGTCGAGGTGCCGCGTGAGCATCCGTTGCGCACCGACCCGCGTTAGGACCGCGGCTTGATCGCGCGCAGCTGAGCGGCGAGCGAGGCGCCGAAGCCCGGCGGGTCCCAGGTCCAGGTCTGCAGGTCGGTGAAGCCGGCGGCGGCCGCTTCGTCGGCCAGCTCGTGCCGGGACACCGGCAGCCACTTCTCGTGCGAAGACAGCAGCAGCCTGCCGCCGGGCCGCAGCACGCGGAACAGCTCGGCGAAACCGGCCGCCCGGTCTTCCCACAGCTGCACGTTGTTGACGCTCAGGATCACGTCGACGCTCTCGTCGGGCTCACCGGTGGACTCCGCGGCGCCGCGCCGTAGCTCGACCTTGTCGCCGCAGCGGCGACGGGAGCGGGCGAGCATCTCCGGAGAGGGGTCGACGCCGACCGCACGGTCCGCGCGTTCGGCCGCGGCCTGGAGGCCGACTCCTGGGCCGGGGCCGACGACCAGCGCGGTTTCGCCGGACTCGATCGACGCCAGTTCAACGATGCGAAGTTCGGTGGCGGCGTTGCCGTGCGCCATCGCCAGGCCGCCGAACCGGCCGAGCAGTCCCCTGGGATGGCCGAACGTGCGATCGAGCATTTGGGACAGTGAAGTACTCATACTTCGAGGGCACCACAGCTCACCACGGGCCGCATCGGGGATGACCCCCACCCGCACCCGGAGCGGCATGGGACCATAGAGGTGGCACACCCCGACCTTCGCGAGGAAACCCGTTGACGACGTTCGCCGACACGACCTTCACGCCCCCGGAGCTCATCCGGAACTTCTGCATCATCGCGCACATCGACCACGGCAAGTCGACCCTGGCCGACCGGATGCTGCAGCTCACCGGCGTGGTCGAGGAACGGGCCATGCGGGCTCAGTACCTCGATCGAATGGACATCGAGCGGGAACGCGGGATCACCATCAAGGCGCAGAACGTGCGCCTGCCCTGGAAGGTCGACGGGCAGGACCACGTCCTGCACATGATCGACACGCCGGGCCACGTCGACTTCACCTACGAGGTCTCCCGCGCGCTCGAGGCGTGTGAAGGCGCCGTCCTGCTGGTCGACGCCGCGCAGGGGATCGAGGCGCAGACGCTCGCCAACCTGTACCTCGCGCTGGAGAACAACCTCCAGATCATCCCGGTGCTCAACAAGATCGACCTGCCGTCGGCGGATCCGGACAAGTACGCCGCCGAGCTCGCGCACATCATCGGCTGCGAGCCCTCGGACGTGCTGCGTGTGTCGGCCAAGACCGGCGTCGGCGTCGGTGACCTGCTCGACGCGGTGGTGAAGCAGGTGCCCGCGCCGGAGGGTGACGCCGATGCTCCGGCACGGGCGATGATCTTCGACTCGGTGTACGACACCTACCGGGGCGTCGTCACCTACATCAGGGTCGTCGACGGCAAGATCACGCCGCGCGAGCGGATCAAGATGATGTCCACCGGCGCGACCCACGAGCTCCTCGAGGTCGGGATCATCTCGCCGGAGCCCAAGCCCAGCAAGGGGCTGGGCGTCGGCGAGGTGGGCTATCTCATCACCGGGGTGAAGGACGTCCGGCAGTCGAAGGTCGGTGACACCGTCACCTCCGAGCGCCAGGGCGCGAAGGAGCCGCTCGCCGGCTACCGCGAGCCGAAGCCGATGGTCTATTCCGGCCTGTACCCGGTGGACGGGTCGGACTACCCGGACCTGCGCGAGGCCTTGGACAAGCTCCAGCTCAACGACGCCGCGCTGGACTACGAGCCCGAGACGTCGGTGGCGCTCGGCTTCGGCTTCCGCTGCGGCTTCCTCGGCCTGCTGCACCTGGAGATCACCCGCGACCGGCTGGAGCGCGAGTTCGGCCTCGACCTGATCTCCACCGCGCCGAACGTGGTCTACGACGTGGTGCTGGACGACGGCAAGGAGATCCACGTCACCAACCCGTCGGACTGGCCGACCGGGAACAAGATCGACAAGGTGCTCGAACCGGTCAGCAAGGTGAGCATCCTGGCGCCGTCGGAGTTCATCGGCACGATCATGGAGCTGTGCCAGAACAAGCGTGGCGTGCTGCTCGGCATGGACTACCTGTCCGAGGACCGGGTCGAACTGCGCTACAACCTGCCGTTGGGCGAGATCATCTTCGACTTCTTCGACACGCTGAAGTCGCGGACGCGCGGATACGCGTCGCTGGACTACGAAGAGGCCGGCGCGCAGGCGGCGGATCTGGTCAAGGTGGACATCCTGCTTCAGGGCGAGGGCGTCGACGCCTTCTCCGCGATCGTGCACAAGGACGACGCCTACAACTACGGCAACCGCATGGTGAACCGGCTTCGCGAGCTGATCCCGCGGCAGAACTTCGAGGTGCCGATCCAGGCCGCCATCGGCGCCCGCATCATCGCCCGCGAGACCATTCGCGCGATCCGCAAGGACGTGCTCGCGAAGTGCTACGGCGGTGACATCTCGCGTAAGCGCAAGCTGCTGGAAAAGCAGAAGGAAGGCAAGAAGCGGATGAAGACCGTCGGCCGGGTCGAGGTCCCGCAGGAAGCCTTCGTCGCCGCGCTGTCCACAGAGGACTCAGGCAAGAAGAAGCAGTAACGGCAGACGAAAAGGCCGCCCGGGGCACGATCCGGGCGGCCTTTTCGTGTCAGCGGTTCCCGCTGATGCGGTTCGCCGTGACGAAGACGGCGACGCGGCGTTCGGCGGCCATCACGCGGTCGTACTCGTCCCAGTCGTCGTGGGTCCCGGTCGCCGCGATGAACACCTCGCGCAGCAGCCCGGGGAGCCCGCTCGGGTCGAAGTCCGGGTCCGGGTCGTCCGGGCCGATGAGGTGGACGGTCCCCTGGACCGCCGCCCATTCCCAGCCGCGGCGGAAGGTGATCGTGGCGTGGCCCGCCCGGCGGAAGAGGTCGAGCTTCTTCGCCCCGCCCACCGCGACGAAACCGACCCCCGGCGCTTTCGTGACCGGGTCTTCGATCACCCCGGCGTTCACGACCGACGAGTGCACGGTGCCGTCCGCGCGGACGGTCGAGACGGTCGTGAGTCCGTTTTCGCGCAAGGAAAGAGTGCGGACGAGTTCGAGATCAGCGGCCATGGAACCACCGTAGCCCGCCCGGCCGGTGCAAGGGGCCGAGCGGGCGAGCGGAGGGCTCAGCAGGCTCCGTTGTCGCGCCAGACGCCCCATTGGCCGCCCGCGCCGGGTTCTTCGCCCTGCGTCCACCACTGTGCCGTCCATTTGTGCCCGTTGTGGGAGACGGTGGCCCCGCCGGTGTACACGGAAGCGCGGTCCCACGCCGGGAGTGAACAGGTGCCCGGGTTGCCGGATCCCGTTTCCCAAGGCACCTGGCTCGACGCGTAGTAGCCGATGCCCTGTGCCTGCCAGCGCGGAGCCTGTGCGCCGAGGCGTACCCGGAAGGCGTTCCAGTCGTGGGTCGCCCACGGAGACCAGCCGAGTTCGGCGTGCGCCGGGAGCCGCGGGAAGGCGAGGTAGTCGATGTTCGCCGGGGTTACCACGGTTTCGGTCCACAGCGGGGATTCGACGCCGCGGACGGCGGATTCGGGGACACCGGAGAGGTAGGCGCCCGGGTTCCAGTTGTAGGCGTCCTGGACCTCGATGTAGCCCGCCCACGAGAGCCCGATCGGCGTGCTGGAGTTGTACTTCATGTCCAGGTACGCCTTGTTCGCCGGCGACAGGATCACCTTGCTGCCGCGGGCGACGGCGTTCGAAACCTCAGTGCTGGAGGTCGTCGTGCCCCAGAATTGCGGGGTGGCCGTGGCCGGCAGGGTGGCCTTGCCGATCTCGTGCCAGCCGACGACCTGTTTGCCCGCGGCCGCCACCATCGGCAGCACCCGGTTCATGAACGTGCGGTAGTCCGCGTCGCTGGTGGCCTGGGCTTCGTCGCCGCCGAGGTGGAAGTAGGGCCCGGGGGTCAGTGCGGCGATCTCCCGGATGACGTCGTTGACGAAGGTGTAGGTGACTTCCTTCGAGATGCAGAGCGAGCTGTAGCCGACGGCGGTGTCGGTGCGCAGCGGGGGAGCGGTGTTGTTGCAGTTCAGTTCGGCGTACGACGCCAGGGCGGCGTTGGTGTGCCCGGGCATGTCGATCTCCGGGATGACCGTGATGAACCGCGAAGCCGCGTAGTTCACGATCTCCGTGTACTGGGTCTTGGTGTAGTAGCCACCGGCGCCCCCGCCGACCTGGGTGCTGCCGCCGTAAGTGGCCAGCCGCGGCCAGCTGTCGATCTGGATGCGCCAGCCCTGGTCGTCGGCCAGGTGCAGGTGCAGATTGTTGATCTTGTACTGGGCCAGTTGGTCGATGTAGCGCTTGACCGTGGCGACCGGGTGGAAGTGCCGGGCGACGTCGAGCATCGCGCCGCGGTAGCCGAAGCGCGGGTAGTCCAGGATGTCGGCGCCCGGGATCGTCCAGGGGCCTTGCTGCACCGTGGAGCTTTCGATCTTGCCGGGCAGCAACTGCCGCAGTGTCTGTACGCCGCCGAAGAGGCCTTGCGCCGTCGTCGCGCGGAGGACGACGGAAGTGGACGTCGAGTTCAGTTGGTAGCCCTGGTCGCCGACGCGGGCATCGGCGCCGGACAGCAGGAGCGAGATGCCGTCGGTGGGTGTGCCCGACGGCGCGTCGGAGACGGGCAGGGGGAAGCCGGTGGAGGTGCGGAAGACCCCGGCGAGGTACTCGCCGACGGCTTTGGCCTGCGCCGAGCCGGCCTGGGTGTAGATCCTGGTGTTCGCGGTCAGGGCGTGGTCGGATCCGGTGACCGCTCGGGCCGAGACCGGGACCGGGACGATCGCCTGCAGCGGCGGGGTGGCCGCGTCGGCGACGGGGGCGGCTGCGGTGGTGACGCCGGCGAGCAGCGTCACCCCGACGACGGCGCGGGTCAGCCGCGCTCTCAAGGTCTTCACCGGGGCCTCCAAGGGGACAGGGAACGTGACCCGCGTCACGGCCGGTTCAGATCGTCGCACTTTCTGCGTTAAAGGTCTAGACCACCCTGGGCGATCCTTGGAGTGACTCGAACGTCACATACCGTGTCGCCGCCAGGGGACTATCGTCGGATTCGTGTTCGAGGATCTGCGTTTTCCCGTGATCGCGGCCCCGATGGCGGGCGGGCCGACCACTCCCGAGCTCGTGGCCGCGGTGACCGCGGCGGGCGGATTCGGCTTCCTGGCCGGGGGCTATCTGAGCGCCGACGTCCTCGCGGACCGGATCGCGAAGACCGCCGAACTCACCAGTGAGCCGTTCGGCGTGAACCTCTTCGTCCCTGGTGACGCCGCAGAGGCTGATCTCGGCGGCCACATCGAGCGCTGGCGCGCGGAGGCCGAACGCCACGGCGTCGAGCCCGGCGAGCCGAGCTGGGATGACGACGCCTATGGCGCGAAGCTCGAGGTCGTTCTGGAGCGGAAGGTTCCGGTCGTTTCCTTCACCTTCGGCACGCCCTCGCCCGAAGACGTGGAACGCTTGCACGCCAACGGGAGCAAGGTGGCCGTCACTGTCACCAGCCCGGCGGAAGCCGATCAGGCGGTGGCGGTCGGCGCGGACGTGCTCGTGGTCCAGGGATTCGAGGCCGGAGCGCATCGCGGGCTCTTCGCTGACGAGCCCGGAGCTGAAGGCGGGGGAGCGCAGTACGGCGTACTCAGCCTGCTTCGCCTGGTCTCCGCGCGGACGGACCTGCCGCTCGTCGCGACCGGCGGGCTCGTGCACGGTGCCGACATCGCGGCGGTGCTGGCGGCGGGTGCCGTCGCGGCGCAGCTGGGCACGGCGTTCCTGCGGGCGGACGAGGCAGGGACGCAGCCCGCGCATCGGCAGGCGCTCGCGGACGGGGGCAGGCCGACGGCGTTCACCCGGGCGTTCAGCGGGCGTCCCGCCCGGTCGCTGGTCAACCGCGCGGTCACGGACTTCTCGGCCACGGCGCCGTCGGCGTATCCGCAGGTCAACAACCTGACCAAACCGATCCGCGCGGCGGCGGGCAAGGCGGGCGACCCCGAGATCATGTCCCTCTACGCGGGGCAGACCTACGAACTCGCGGGCTCCGGCCCGGCGGCGTCGATCGTCGAACGCCTCCAGACCGAAGCCCGCGAAGCCGCTACGCGTTTGAGTCGTCTCCGCTGACCTGCTTCGCGTCACCATTGTTCGCGTTCATCGCGGAGTGACGGCGGCTGTAGGCGAAGTAGATGATCAGGCCGAGGCCGAACCAGGCCGCGAACCGCAGCCAGGTGTGGTAGTTCAGGAACGTGATCAGCCAGATCGAGAAGACGATGCCGATGATCGGCACGACCGGCATGCCCGGGGTCTTGAACGTCCGCGGCAGGTCCGGCTGCTTGTAGCGCAGCACGATCACCGCGACGCAGACGACGACGAACGCGAGCAGGATGCCGATGTTCGTCAGTTCCGCGGCCTCACCGATGGGCAGCAGCCCGGCGATGATCGCCGAGGCGATGCCGAGCACCCAGGTCATCCGGCTCGGCACCTTGCGCACCGGGTGGGTCTTGCTGAACCACTTCGGCAGCAGGCCGTCGCGGCTCATCGAGTAGCCGACGCGGCTTGCGCCCATGAGGAAGGTGAACAGCACGGTGGTGATACCGATGATCGCGCCGACCGCGATGATCAGGCCGAGCCACTTCATCCCGACGCCCGCGAAGGCGCTGGAGAAGGCGGCTTCGCCGTCGATGTCCTTGTAGTTGACCATCCCGGTCAGGACCAGGCAGGCCAGCACGTAGAGCACCATCGAGATGGCGAGCGAGTAGATGATCGCCTTCGGCATGTGCTTCTGGGAGTCGGTCGATTCCTCGGCCGCGGTGGACATGGCGTCGTAGCCGAAAACGGCGAAGAAGACCGTCGCGGCTCCGGCGAACGCGCCGCTGAGGCCGAACGGGAAGAAGTTCGAGTAGTTGTCGGTGTTGATGTGGAAGACACCGACGACGATCACCAGCAGGACCAGGCCGACCTTCAGGTAGACCAGCAGCGTCTCGAACCGGGCGGCGTTCTTCATGCCCTGGTTGAGGATGAAGGCGATCAACAGGCACAGCAGGACGGCGAACAGGTTGATCTTGTAGGAGCCTGCCGCGACGTCGCCCTTTTCGGTGCCGGGGGCGCCCAGCATCCAGACCGGGAGGTTGATGTCGAGGTAGCCCAGTAGCTCGTTGAAGTAGCCGGAGATGCCGATCGCGACCACCGCGACGATCGCGGTGTACTCCAGCAGGAGATCCCAGCCGATGAACCAGCCGACGATCTCGCCCAGCACGGTGTACCCGTAGGTGTACGCGGATCCGGCGCGGGGGATCAGCCCGGCGAACTCGGCGTAGGAGAACGCGGCGGCGGCGCTGGCGATGCCCGCGATGAGGAAGGAGATGAGCACGGCGGGGCCGGCCTTCTCGTTCGCGACCGCGCCGGCCAGGGAGAAGATCCCCGCGCCGATGATGCCGCCGACCCCGATCGCGGTCAGCTGGCGCAGGCCCAGCGTGCGCTGGAGCCCACCGCCGCCGTCACTGAGTTCTTGGATCTGCTCGATCGGTTTGCGTCGGAATATCCCGGATCCCGAGCCCAGGCTGCGCGGTGCGGACATCGTCGTCTCCCAACAGTTGGTGCTTTTCGGACTGGGTCACAGTCCGAGAGGCACCGTAGCGGGAGTCGGGACATCGCACCTATCCGGCGACGGTGTCCTCGCTCACTTCGGCGGCGACGCGGGCGGCGATCTTGGACGGCCTGGACGCGCTGGCGGAGAAGTAGGTGAGCAGTTCCGAGATCTCGACGGGGTCGTCCAGCTGGGGGCAGTGGCCCCAGTCCTCGCGCACCATCAGCCTGCTGTGCGGGACCAGCGCGTGCAGCTGCCGTCCGGAGGCGGCGCTGACCAGTTTGTCCTTGCCACAGACGACCACCAGGAGCGGGACGCGGATCTCTTCGAGCCGGTACGCGTCCGCCAGCTCTTCGACCAGTTGCCGCGCCTGTTCGAGCCGGGTGGTGGTGGAGCGGTAGTCCGGGAACAGCGAGGTGAACCGGCGCACCTGCTCGGCGTCCGCGGCCGTCGCGTTGGCGTACAGCAGCCGGGGGACGACCTGCTCGGCGACGGCGCGCACGAGGAAGCCGGGGATCGGCAGCGGGAGAGCCGAGTACATCCGAAGCGGCAGCGGATAGCGGGCCACGGTGCGGATGAGCCAGCTGTCCACGAAACCGGGCGCGGCGATCGAGACCACGCCAGCGACCGGGAGCCGGTGGTTCTCCGCGGCGCGCAGGCTCATCGTGCCGCCGAGCGAGTTGCCGGCGAGCACCACCGTGCCGAGGACGGCCTGTTCCTTGATCACGGCCGCGGTGAACGCGTCCAGCTGCGGCAACATCGAGCCCGGCCGCAATGGCTGAGCGTCACCGAACCCGGGTAGATCGACCGCGACCGCCGGAACACCGGCGGCCGCGAGCAGCTCCAGAACCGGGCGCCAGGTGTCGGCGCTGTCGCAATAGCCGTGCAGCAGCACCAGTCGCGGCGCCGTCGGCTTGGCGTGCGCGCGTGCTGCGGCCCGCTTGCCGAGCACTCGCCGGGGAGCGCGGTCGGCCGATTCCACCGGCTGTGGCCCGACTTCGAGCACTCTGGTGCGAACGCCGGCGTAGCGCCTGAACGAGACGCGGATCGGGTCGGTGTCCGTGGTGGTCCGGCCCCCGGGGTCCGCCGGTTCGGGCCGCTGCGATGCGGTCATCGTTCCAGGCTAACCGCGAGAGGTCGGATTTTGGTCGAACTTTGGTCGTGAAAAGCTCCCTGAGTCATAACGTTCTTGACACTTGACAAGACTACGAAATGACTGTTTGACCTGGGAGGAACGCGCGGACGTGCGCTTGTGTGCGCGCTTGATCACCGCGAGGGGGAGCGCTCACCCCTCCGATCAATGCGTGAAGACCACCTTGCCGGAAGTTTCCCCGCGGAGCATGTTCTCAAACCCGGTTTCGGCTTCCGCGAACGGCAACTCGGCGCCGATCTGCGGGCGCACCCCGGTGAGCTCCAGGTAGGCGAGGAGATCGGTCAGTTCGTCCCTGGTCCCCATCGTCGAACCCGCGATACGCAGTTGCAGAAAGAACACGCGCTGCAACTCCGCGTGAGCGTCCGGGCCGCTGGTCGACCCCGAAACAACGATGATCCCGCCCGGTTTGAGCGACTTCACCGAATGGGACCAGGTCGCCTTCCCGACGGTTTCGAAGACCGCGTCGACCCGCTCCGGCAGCCGCGCGCCGGACTCAAAGGTCTGATGTGCGCCCAGGCTCTCGGCCAGCGCACGCTTCTCCTCGCTACGCCCGGTCACCCAAACCCGGAACCCGGCCGCACGCCCGAGTTGCACGAGCGCGGTCGAGACGCCGCCGGAGGCGCCCTGGACGAGCATCGTCTGCCCCGGCCGCAGCCCGGACTTCACGAACAGCATCCGGTACGCGGTCAGCCACGCCGTGCCCATGGTCGCGGCTTCCGCGAAGGTCAGGCCCGACGGCTTCGGCACGACGTTGCGGGCAGGAACCACGACCTGGTCGGCGAAGGTGCCCTGGTGCTTCTCGGTGAGGAGGGTGCGTTTCGGGTCGAGGGTGTCGTCGCCCTGCCAGCCCGGGGCGTTGATCACCGAGTGGATGACGACCTCGGTGCCGTCGTCGAGGGTGCCCGCGCCGTCGCAGCCAAGGATCATCGGGAACTGCTCGGGTTTGATGCCGACGCCGCGCAGCGTCCACAGGTCGTGCATGTTGAGGCTGGCGGCCTTGACGTCGACCCGCACCCAGCCTTCGGGCACGTCGGGTTCGGGTCGCTCGCCGGTCACGAGCGAGTCCAGCGGCTTTTCGGCGTTGGGTTCGGAAGCGTAAACGGCGAACATGCCAGCAACCTACATGGCCTGACGGGCGGTGGCAGTGGGTGCGAGCGTAGGCTCACACTCGTGTTCAACGGGCTTGCAGACTGGTGGGACGGCGTCGAGTTGTGGCTCGCGCAGGCCCCGTTTCCCGTGCAGTTCGTGCTGGTCATGGCGGTCGTCGTACCGCTGTGCCTGGTCGCCGCTTGGGTGCTCGACTCGGTCTTCGGCAAGGTCGCCCGGCTCTTCGGTACGGCCCGCGATGCGAACGACTCCGACCGGTCCTCCTAAGCTGGCACACCATGTTCAACCGTAGGCGGATCACCGCCGCCCTGATCGGCCTGATCGTGCTGGTGCTCGCAGGCTGGTTCGTCAAGGACGGCATCAGCGGTGACGACACGAAGAGCGCTCCGGCGAGTTCGTCCGCTTCGGCCGCGCCGTCGGGAGACGCCGCGAGCCAGGCGAAGGGCAAGGTCGCGGGTGCGGACTCCGGTCTTCCGGTCAAACCGCTCACAGGACTTCCCTCGCAGGCGTCCGACACCTGGAAGCTCATCCAGGCGGGCGGGCCGTACCCGTATCCGCGCAACGACGACGTGACCTTCCAGAACCGGGAAAAGGTCTTGCCTGCCAAGGCTTCCGGCTACTACCGGGAGTACACGGTCAAGACGCCGGGCAGCCCGGATCGCGGAGCGCGGCGGATGGTGACCGGCTCCGGCAAGGAGCTGTACTACACCGAGGACCACTACAAGTCCTTCGTCGTCGTGGACCCCAGCCGATGAGCGCGGCGAAGGAAGCGGCGGACAAGGCGTTCGCCCGCGGTGCGCGTCCGCATCTGATCGATGGCGGCAAGACGGTCGACAAGGCTTCGACACTCGACGCGATCGCGGAGGCGTTGTCCTTTCCCGACTACTTCGGGAAGAACCTCGACGCGCTCTACGACTGCCTCACCGACCTGTCGTGGCTCGCGCCGGGTGAGCACGTGCTGATCTGGACCGGTTCCTCGCTGCTCAAAGAGCGCGATCCGAAGGCGTACTTGGCCATCCGCAGCGTGCTTTCCGACGCGCAGCGGGCGCTGGGGCCGTCCGATGAGCGGACGGACTCCCGGCGCCTCACCGTAGTCCTGCCCGACTGAGGCTCTGCCCGACTGAGGCTCAGCTTTCGGGCACCCAGTTCGGCTTGCGCTTCTGCGCGAAAGCCGTGATGCCTTCCTGGCCCTCTTCGCTCGCGAAGAAGCCGGCGGACAGCTTGTTCATGGCCTCGAAGCCTTCGCTCGGTGTCGCCGGGCGAGGCTTGCTGAGTAGTTCCTTCGTCGCCGCGAGCGCCTTCGGCCCGCCGAGGGCGAGCGCCTTGACGTAGCGGGCGACCTCGCCGTCGAGTTCGTCGGCGGAGACGGCCGAGTTCAGCAGGCCGATCTCGACGGCGCGCTTCGCGTCGAAGGTGTCACCGGTCAGGAACAGTTCGTGGGCGGCGCGGGCGGTGAGCCGCGGCAGCACGGTGAGCGAGATGACGGCGGGCACGACGCCGATCCGCACCTCGGAGAAGGCGAAGGTCGCTTCGTTGACGGCCACGGCGATGTCGGTCGCGGCCACCATGCCGATCCCGCCCGCTCGCGCGGGGCCCGCCAGCTTCGCCACGACAGGTTTGGGGCTGGTCCACAGCTGCTCGAGGATCTTCGGGAACTCGTTGACGCCCTGGGCACCCGCGCCGGCGCCGCGGGCCTCCTTGAGATCCATTCCCGCGCAGAACACCGGGCCGGTGTGGGTGAGCACGATGACCCGCACGGCGTCGTCCGCCCGTGCCTTGTCCAGCGACTCGCTCAGTTCACGCCGCAGCTGGGCGGAGAGCGCGTTGCGGTTGTGCGGGGAGTCCAAGGTGATCGTGGCGGTGCCGCCCACCACGTCGTAGTGCACCAGTTCGTCAGCCATGCCTCACCTTCGCATGGGCGAAGTCGGGCCGGGCAGTGGCCTGCGCCACCATCTCCTCCGACGGTGGCGCAGGCACGGGTCAGCCGATCGTCGTCGTGGTGAAGGTCGGGCTCGGGTTCGGGAAGCACGACGTCGGGGCGGAGACGTCGAAACCGGCGCTGACCACGGCGGTGAACGTCAGGCCCGGGTCGGCGTAGCTGGAACCGCCCAGCTTCGTCTCGATGGTGCCGGACGTGCCGGCGGTGAGGTGCGCCGTCACGGTCGGCAGTTCGAACGTCGAACCGCCCGCGATCGGGCCGGGGAAGCTCAGCGTCGCGACGCTGCCGGACACGGTGATCTTCGGCGGGGTCGAGCCGATGCCGGAGCCGCCGGCGAGGTCGGCGCTCACCCAGGTCGAGTTCGCCGGGATCGGGATCTTCAGGGAGAAGTCCTTGATCTGCTTGACCTGGTAGCCGCTGACCTCGGCCGGGACGGTGTTCGGCGCCGGGTCGATGACGATGTCGAGCGCGGCGCCGGGGGCGACCGTGGCAGGCGCGGTGACGTCGGCGTCCTGGTTCAGCTTGAGGTACTTGTTGCCGACGAGCGGTGGCTTCGCCTCGCAGTCGAAGACGACGGTGGTCGCCGCCGAAGCCGGTGCGGCGAGACCGACGAGCGGGACGAGCACGGCCGACGCGCAGACGAGGGCACGGATGGCAGCCTTCATGTTCCACCTACCTGGGGTTCGATGGGGAGAGAGGGAGCTGCGCAGCGATTAGAGAGTTACCGGCAAGTTAAGTAACTCGTCAAGAAATCTCCGTTCCCATACGCGGGGTGTCACGGAACTGGGAACGGGACCCACCGAAAATCGGTATCAAGCGCCCGAACGGGACGTGACGCTCTACTGTGCCGATGAACGATCAGGCGGCGAGCCGGGCGGCGGCGACGTCGTAGCGGTCCAGGACGAGCCCGGCGATCCGCGGATCCGGCCCCAGCGGTCCGGCGACGACCACCGACGGGTCTGCTTCGCGGGCCAGCCGCGCGATCCGGTCCGGCAACAGCCCCGGCGCGAGGAACCAGCCCGCGACCGCGAGCCGCTGTGCGCCGTTGAGCCGCAACCGCGCGATGGCGGCGGGCACGTCCGGCTGCGCGGCGCCGGCGAACGCGGGGGTCGCGAGCAGCCCGCGGCGCAGCTGCCAGCGGGTGGTGATCCCGGCGACCGCGTCGTTCGCCGCGACGTTCGACGAGCCGACACCCGCCAGCAGGACACCCAGCCCCGGATCGTCCAGATCGGCGCCGGCCTCGGCGAGCCGGTCCAGCGCGACCGTCTCGATCAGCGGGTCGATGCCCAGTACCCCGGAAACCCGCACGTCGAAGCCAGGGCAGTCCGCGGTCACCTCGGCGACGAGCGCGGGCAGATCGACCCGGGCGTGGTACGCGACGCCGAGCAGCAGGGGCACCACGACGACCTCGCGATGCCCCTCGGCGTACAACCCGCGCAGGGCATCGGTGAGCAGCGGCTCCGAGAGATCCAAAAAGGACTCACGGATGTCGAGACCCGGCGCCAGCCCGCGGGAGACGTCGAGCAGGGCGCGGATGGTCGCGGCGGACCGCGGATCGCGGCTGCCGTGGGCGACGGCGACCAGAGGCGGAGTGAGGCTTGAGGTCATGCGAACCTTTCGCCGACGAGTCCGGCCGCCAGTGTATCGCCGTCCTTCGGGTCGATGACCAGGAAAGCGCCCGTGCGCGGGCTGACGCCGTAGTCGTCCACGCCGATCTCCTCGGCCAGCCGCAGCGTGACCCGGCCGATGTCGTTGAGTTCCAACGTGCCCGGATCGTCCACACTGGACAGGGCCTGCTCGTCGAAGCGGGCGTGGAGTTCGCCGACGAGTGCCTGCACCGTCCGCGCCCCGTGCTTCACGAGCACCCGCGCGCCCGGCTTCAGCGCCTTGGCCGAGAGCCAGCACAGGGTCGCGGTGATCTCGTCGGTCACTGTCGGCTGCCGGTCGGCGGCGGAGATCAGGTCACCCCGCGAGATGTCGAGATCGTCCGCGAGCAGCAGGGTCACCGAGGTGCCGGCCCCGGCTTCGGCGAGCGGTCCGTCGGCGGTGTCGATGCCTTCGACGCGGCTGCGGATGCCTTGCGGCAGAACGACGATCTCGTCGCCCGGCCGGACGGTGCCCGCCGCGATCTGCCCCGCGTAACCGCGGTAGTCGGGGTGGTCGGCCGTGCGCGGCCGGATCACGTACTGCACCGGGAAGCGGAACGCCGAATCGTGCGGATCCGGCGCCACCGGCACGGTTTCCAGATGCTCCAGCAGGGTCGGGCCGGAGTACCACGGGGTCTTGTCCGACTTGTCCGCCACGTTGTCGCCCACCAGCGCCGAAACCGGCACCGCGAGCACGGAACCCCGTTCGTAGCCGAGGGAGGCGGCGTGCTCGGCGAACTCCTCGGCGATCACGGTGAACGTCGCTTCGTCGTAGCCGACGAGGTCGATCTTGTTCACCGCCAGCACCAGGTTCGGGACGCCAAGCAGGGCGAGCACCGCGGCGTGGCGGCGGGTCTGCTCGATGACGCCCTTGCGCGCGTCGACCAGCAGCACGGCCAGTTGCGCGGTGGACGCCCCGGTCACCGTGTTCCGCGTGTACTGCACGTGGCCCGGCGTGTCCGCGAGCACGAAACTGCGCTTCGGGGTGGCGAAGTACCGGTACGCCACGTCGATCGTGATGCCCTGCTCGCGTTCCGAGCGAAGGCCGTCCACGAGCAGCGAGAGGTCCGGAGTGGACAGTCCTTTGTCGACACTGGCGCGGGTGACCGCGTCCAGCTGGTCGGCGAGCACGGATTTGGTGTCGTACAGGAGCCGCCCGACGAGGGTCGACTTCCCGTCGTCCACGCTGCCCGCGGTCGCGAGCCTGAGGAGGCTGGACATCAGAAGTACCCTTCCCGCTTGCGGTCTTCCATCGCCGCCTCCGACATCCGGTCGTCGGCGCGGGTGGCGCCACGTTCGGTGAGCCGGGAGGCCGAGACCTCGGCGATGACCTCGTCCACCGTGGCGGCGGCCGATTCGATGGCGCCCGTGCACGAACCGTCGCCGACGGTCCGGTAGCGCACGGTCAGTTCCTTGACGACCTCGTCCGGCCGCGGCCCGCCCCACGGTCCTTCGGCCAGCCACATGCCGTCGCGCTGGTAGACCTCGCGCCGGTGCGCGTAGTAGATCGACGGCAGTTCGACCTTCTCCCGCGCGATGTAGTTCCAGACGTCCGCCTCGGTCCAGTTGGACAGCGGGAAGACGCGGACCTGCTCGCCGGGGCGGTGCCGACCGTTGTAGAGGTTCCACAGTTCCGGGCGTTGCCGCCGGGGGTCCCACTGGCCGAAGGAGTTGCGGAGACTGAAGATCCGCTCCTTGGCGCGGGCGCGTTCCTCGTCGCGGCGTCCGCCGCCGAAGACGGCGTCGAACTTGTTCTCGGCGATCGTGTCGAGCAATGGCGTGGTCTGCAACGGGTTGCGCATCCCGTCGGCGCGCTCTTCGAGCCTGCCGTCGTCGATCCAGTCCTGGACCTTCGCCACGACCAGCCGGAGCCCGTGCTGCTCGACGACCCGGTCGCGGAAGTCGATGACCTCGTCGAAGTTGTGCCCGGTGTCCACGTGCAGCAACGGGAACGGCACCGGCGCGGGCCAGAACGCCTTGATCGCCAGGTGCAGCAGCAGCGTCGAGTCCTTGCCGCCGGAGAACAGGATCACCGGCCGGTCGAACTCACCCGCCACCTCGCGGAAGATGTGGATGGCCTCGGATTCCAACGCCGCCAGGTTGTCCTGTGCCGCGGCCGCGACCGGTTCGAGCGTGGTCATGTCGTCCCTTCTCACCCGTGCAAGCCGCACTCGGTCTTGCCCTGCCCGGCCCACCGGCCGCTTCGCGGGTCCTGGCCCGGAGCGACCTTCGCGGTGCACGGCGCGCAGCCGATCGACAGATAACCGATGGACACCAATGGGTTCTCGAGGATCCCGTGCTCGTCGATGTAGTCCCGGAACTCGTCGTCGGACCACGGCGCGATCGGGTTGATCTTCACCAGCCCGTTGCGGTCGTCCCAGGTGACGATCGGGGTGTTCGCGCGGGTCGGCGCGTCGACGCGGCGGACGCCGGTCACCCACGCCGAGTACTTCGCGAGCGTGTTCCGCAGCGGCACCACCTTGCGGAGCTGGCAGCACTGGTTCGGGTCGCGCTCGTGCAGCTTCGGGCCGTACTCGGCGTCCTGTTCGGCGACGCTCTGCGCGGCCTCGGCGTTGACGATCCGCACCCCGGGGTACACCGCCTGCACCGCGTCACGGGTGCCGATGGTCTCCGGGAAGTGGTAACCGGTCTGCAGGAACAGGATGTCGACGTCGGGTTTGACCTGGGTGGCCAGATCGATGAGGACGGCGTCCTGCATGTTCGACGCGACGATGAAATCGTCGCCGAAGGTCTCCGCGGTCCAGCGCAGGGCCTCGGTCGCGGTCGCCTCCGCGAGCTCCTTCGAGGCCCGTTCGGCGAGCGTCTTGTAGTCGGCAGTGGCGGTCATCCTGGTGACACCTCCGGAAAGGACAGTCCGAGGAACTTCACGGTGAAGACCCGGCGGCAGCCCGAGCACAGCCAGGAGCCGCCCTCTTCGGGCCGCAGGTCTTCATCGCCACAGAAAGGGCAGTAGTAAGGGGTCGCGCGTTCGGTCATTGCAAAACGCCCTCGTCGGCCCGCAGGACCCACTGGGCGAACCGCTCGCCGGGTTCGCGGCCGGCGACGTACGCCCGCACGACCCGTTCGACGTACGCGGTCAGCTCCGACGCGGTCACCTTGTGCCCGCGCAGTTTCCGGCCGAATCCGGCGTCGAGCCCGAGCCCGCCGCCGAGGTGCACCTGGAAGCCTTCGACCTGGTTGCCGTCCTCGTCGGTGACGATCTGGCCCTTGAGCCCGATGTCGGCGGTCTGGACCCGGGCGCAGGAGTTGGGGCAGCCGTTGAGGTGCACGGTCACCGGATTCTCGATCTCGGCCTGGATGTCGGCGAGGCGCTTCTCGAGTTCGGTGACCAGTTCGATCGCGCGGGCCTTCGTCTCGACGATCGCGAGCTTGCAGAACTCCAGGCCGGTGCACGCCATGATCCCGCGCCGCCACGGCGAAGGCTCGGTCTGAAGGCCGAGATCGGCCAGTTCGGTCTTCAGCCCGTTCACCTCGGCCTCGGGAACGTCGAGGACCACGAGCTTCTGGTGCGGGGTCAGGCGGACGCGGTTCGACCCGGCCCGCTCGGCGGCCTTGGCGACGGCCAGCAGGGTGGCCCCGGAGACGCGACCGGCGACCGGCGCGGCGCCCACGTAGAACTTCCCGTCGATCTGCGGGTGCACGCCGACGTGGTCGATCTGGGTGGCGGGCACCTCGGGTGCCGGGCCGTCGGTCAGCTTGCGCTTGAGGTACTCGTCTTCCAGCACCTGGCGGAACTTCGCGACACCCCAGTCCTTCACCAGGAACTTGATCCGGGCGCGGGCGCGCAGCCGCCGGTAGCCGTAGTCACGGAAGACGCTGATCACGCCTTCCCAGACGTCGGGGACCTCGTCGAGGGAGACCCAGGCGCCCAGTCGCTGCCCGATCATCGGGTTGGTGGACAGGCCGCCACCGACCCAGACGTCGAAACCGGGGCCGTGTTCGGGGTGGTTCACGCCGACGAAGGCGACGTCGTTGATCTCGTGCGCGACGTCCTGCTGCCCGGAGACCGCGGTCTTGAACTTGCGCGGCAGGTTCGAGTAGCGCGGGTCGCCGATGTA
Organism: Amycolatopsis sp. WAC 01375; assembly: GCF_003947325.1. Taxonomy (NCBI): domain Bacteria; kingdom Bacillati; phylum Actinomycetota; class Actinomycetes; order Pseudonocardiales; family Pseudonocardiaceae; genus Amycolatopsis; species Amycolatopsis sp. WAC 01375. The sequence goes on along the minus strand of NZ_QHHW01000032.1, from coordinate 77,941 downwards.
GCGGCGTTTGATCTCGTCGATCGCGGGCGTGCCGTCGATGATCTCGTCGGCGGCGATACCGGCGACGGGGGAGCCGAGGATGACGCGCGGGCTGTCGCCGCAGGCCTCCATCGAGGTCATTCCGGCCTTCTCCAGCTTCGCCCAGATCGTCGGGACGTCCTCGATCTGGATCCAGTGGTACTGGATGTTCTGCCGGTCGGTGATGTCGGCGGTGTCGCGCGCGTGGGTCTGCGAGATCTCGGCGAGCACGGCCAGCTGATCGGTGGTCAGCGCGCCGCCGTCGAGCCGGACCCGCAGCATGAAGTAGCGGTCGTCGAGCTCCTCGGGCTCCAGCGTCGCAGTGCGGCCGCCGTCGATCCCTGGCTTGCGCTGGGTGTAGAGACCGAACCAGCGGAACCGGCCGCGGAGGTCACCCGGGTCGATGGAATCGAAGCCGCCGCGGGCGTAGATGTTCTCGATCCGGGCACGGACGTTGAGCGGGTTGTCGTCCTTCTTGGACCGCTCGTTGGGGTTCAGCGGTTCGCGGTAGCCCAAAGCCCACTGTCCCTCGCCCCGTTTCTGTTTCACCCGGGGCGTGCGGGCAGGGGTTTCGCGCGTGGGCGACGACATGGGAGTCCTCCGGCAGATCGTGGTGGTGGCGGGGAGTCAGCGGTTCGTCGCACAGAGCGCGCTCGCCACACGACGGAGATCCACGTGGCGGCGTGCCACGAGGGTGATTCCGGCGCGGGTCATTGATTCAGCGTGCCACGCGCCCACTATGTGGTCCAGGCCGGTCCGAATGCTGGGAACACTGTCCGAACTTGGCTGTATTCGCAGGTCAGAGGTCTGCTTTGGAGGTCAAGCCCGGGTTCGTGGCCGGGCATTGTGACGCAGAACGCGCACGGCTCAAGAAGGCAGGACGCGGTCCACGATGATCCGGATGACGTCCTCGTCGGTGACGTCCGCGAGCACCTCCGGCAGGGTCAGCCGTTCGACGGTGAGCGCCGTCAGCGCGAGGTACATCAGCAGGACCTCGGCGCGCCCGCCCGGCATTCCCGCCGCGACGTGCCAGTCGACGCTCATGTCGATGCCCTCGCGGATGGTCTTGGTCAGTTCGGCCGAAAGATCCGGGCGCCGGGTGGCTTCGAGCCTGAGCTCGAGCAGCGCGAGATAGGGCTCGCGGTGGGCGGTCAGCCGCCCCATGAGCTCGCCGAGCAGGACGCCGACCCGGTCGTGGGACGGCGTCTCGGCCTGCGGGTTCGCCATCACGTCGGCCGGCGCCGACAGCCGTTCGTGCACGCGGACGCCGACCTCCCCGAGCAGCTGGTCCCGGTTGCGGAAGTAGTTGGACGTCGTTCCCGGCGGGACATCTGCTTCGACGTCCACAGCGCGATAGGTGAGGCCGCGTGCGCCTTCGCGGGCGAGGACGGTGATCGCGGCGTCGGTGAGCGCGGTCCGGCGCTCCGGGTTCTGTCGCATCGGGACATTCTCCTTGCTTCAGTCAAACCACTATGCCTATAGTACTACGCATCAAGTGGTAAACAACTGGGAGGAAACACCAGATGCAACTCAGCGGTTTCGGTGCCTGTGTGCTCGTCGATGACATCGCCGAGACCACCGCCTGGTGGAAGCGGCACCTGCAGTTGACGGTGACGATCGAGCTCGACTGGTTCTCCAGCCTCAACGCCGGAGTCCCCGGCTATGAAATGAGCTTCGCGAAGCGTGGTCACAAGGCCACGCCGGAGCCGTGGCGGGCGCAGGAAGCGGCCGGTTCCATGGTCGGCTTCATGGTCGCCGACGCGGCAGCCGAATATGAGCGGCTGCGCGAAGAAGGGGTCAAGATCGTCACCGAACTCGTGGACGAGGAATTCGGCCAGCGGCACTTCTACATCGAGGACCTGAACGGCTTCCTGGTCGACATCATCGAGGTGATCCCGCCGTCGCCGGAGTGGCTGGCCGCTAACGGGTTGGCCTAGTACCGCTTCGGGTGAGTGAGGCCGCGCCGGGTCGCCGTCGCCGCTAGCTTCGATCTTCGATCCACAGAGGACGGAGGAGTTGCGCATGCGCCGATGGGTGGTCGCCGCGATGGTGCTGGCATCCCTGCTGATCCCGGGTACGGCCGCCGGGGCTCAGCAGGGGTGCAGACTGGTTTCGCCGGAGGAGGGTGCGGTGCTGCACAAGGGCAGCTCGTACCGGTTCGAGGCGGTCGGCTGTTCGCGGGACGTCCGGGGACACCTGTCCCAGATGGTGCTCGTCGAGGTGGCCATGAGCCGCGACGCCGCCTCGGACGAACACGGTGACTGGTCGGTGGACCACGTGGTCAACGACTACTCGTTGAGCATGGAGACCCTGGTCTGGGTGCGGTTCGAGGACGGCACCCGCTCCACCTCGGTCAAGGTGCGCATCGCCGACCGGTAGCTCGTCCGTGAAGGCCTCTTTCCCCGGGGAAGGAGGCCTTCACGGCGTGGGGGACACTGGGGTGTGCCCGCGTTGCTGCCCGAAACCACCACGCCCGTCGAGTCCGCGCTCCCCGAGAGCGCGCTGGAAGGGCTCGGCACCCGGCCGTTCGGCGTCTACGTGCACGTCCCTTTCTGCGCGACCCGTTGCGGCTACTGCGACTTCAACACCTACACCGCCGGAGAGCTGGACAGCGGTTCGTCGCCGCAGTCCTGGCTCGAAGGTCTCAAGCGCGAGTTCGACCTGGCCGCGCGCGTGCTGGGGAAGCCGCCCGCGGTCGACACCGTCTTCGTCGGCGGCGGCACCCCGTCCCTCCTCGGCGCCGAAGGGCTCCGAAGCGTCCTCGACGCCGTTCGTGACACCTTCGGGCTCGCGCCGGACGCCGAGGTGACGACGGAGTCCAATCCGGAGTCCACCTCGCCCGAGTTCTTCGCGGGCATCCGTGACGCCGGGTACAACCGGATCTCGCTCGGGATGCAGTCGGCCGCTCAGCACGTGCTGAAGATCCTCGATCGCGTGCACACCCCGGGCCGCCCGGTCGCGGCCGCCGAAGAGGCCCGCGCCGCCGGGTTCGAGCACGTCAACCTCGACGTCATCTACGGCACGCCGGGGGAGCGGATCGAAGACCTCCAGGCTTCGCTGGACGCGGTGCTGGCGGCCGGCGTCGACCACGTCTCGGCGTACGCGCTGATCGTCGAAGAGGGCACCGCGCTCGCCCGCCGCATCCGCCGCGGTGAACTGCCCGCGCCGGACGACGACGTGCTCGCCGCCGACTACGAGATGATCGACCGCGTCCTCGCTTCGGCGGGCTTGCGCTGGTACGAGGTGTCCAACTGGGCGACCTCGGAAGAAGCCCGCTGCCGGCACAACATCGGTTACTGGCGCGGCGGCGACTGGTGGGGCGCCGGACCCGGCGCGCACAGTCACGTCGGCGGCGTCCGCTGGTGGAACGTCAAGCATCCGGCCCGCTACGCCGCGTCCCTCGCCGCCGGTGACTCACCGGCCGCGGGCCGTGAACTGCTGACCGGCGAGGACCGGCATCTGGAACGCGTGATGCTGGAACTCCGGCTCTCCGAAGGGCTTCCGCTCGACGCCCTCGACGACGACGGCCGGGCCGAAGCCCGCGCCGCCGCCGCCGAAGGGTTGCTGGATCAGTCCGCTTTGGACTGTCAGGGACGTGCGGTGCTGACCGATCGCGGGCGGTTGCTGGCCGACGGTCTGGTGCGCCGGCTCACCTGAGCGTGGGGCTCGTGTGTGGGGAGTGGCGTGACCGTGCCTTTGCGGTCAGGGGCACGTTTGCCGGCTTCGAGGGGTAAGGCAAAGGTGGCGGGTTGCGAAAGCCACTTTCGCGACGCCTGAGGTCCCGAAAGTGGCTTTCGCGACACCGGGTGCCCCACGGCCGCGAGCGAATCCCCGCGACCCGACACCATTGCCTTACCCCTCAATAGCTCGAGTAGCCACACGCCACCTGGAAAGTGACGCGTGCGTCAGGTCGAAGCGAGTCCCAGCGCCCGGTCCACCCACCGGCCAACCGGCAGTGCCACCACGATCGCCGCCAGCACCAGGTGCACCACCATGAACACGACCGCGACCGGAACGCTCGGCGGTCCGCCGAGGAACACGATCATATGCGACGCCCACTTCAGCTCGGTCGGTTTCGTCCCGGCGGCCCAGACGTCGTTGAGCGCCCAGAACGTCAGGTCGTTCGCGCCCGAGATCACCACCAGGATCGCCGCGATGCCGGTTTTGAGCACGTTCGCCGTCCGGCCGCCGCCCAGCCGGTACGCCATCAGTCCGAACAGGACGATGAACGTCACGATGAACAGTTCGAACTGGTACACCGGCTGGAAGGCGTCCTCGTCGGTGGCGGCGTTCCTGGCGAACGCCTGGATCCGCATGATCAGTTCGGTGTCCAAATAGGACATGTAGACGAACACCGCGAGCGCGATCAGCGCCGGACCCCACTTGGTGCGCGGGAAGAGCGCCACCGTGCAGACCGCGAACACGAACGGGCACAGCTTGAACGCCCAGTCCACGACGTTGTCGAGCGTCTGGTCCGGCGGCAGGATCACCATGATCAGCAGCGTGGTGACCACGGCCGGGACGGCGGCCACCAGCCACAACCATTTGCGCCGCCGGTAAAGCGCGGGCACCCATCCGTCCGTGTCGGGCAGCGTGGCGGTCACAGGTCGTCCTTCTCTGCCCAGAACGGCCCGAGGGCGAGCGCGTCGACGTCGGTCTTCAGGTAACAGGCCACCGCGTCGGCCGGGCTGGCGACGATCGGTTCGTTGTTGTCGTTGAACGAGGTGTTGACCACCATCGGCACGCCGGTGAGTTTCTCGAACTCGCTGATCATGCGGTAGTACAGCGGGTTGTCCGTTTCGCTCACCGTCTGCACGCGGGCGGTCCCGTCGACATGGGTGATGGCGGGGACCTCGTCGCGTTTGTCCGGCAGGACGTCGAACACCAGCAGCATCACCGGCGACGGGTAGTCGCTGACGAACCAGTCGCCCGCGCGTTCCGCCAGGCACGACGGGGCGAACGGCCGGAACGCCTCGCGGTGCTTGACCTTCTCGTTCATCCGCGTCTTCGAGTCGGGGTCACGCGGGTCGGCCACCAGCGAACGGTTGCCGAGAGCGCGCGGCCCGCATTCCATCCGGCCCTGCACCCAGCCGATGATCTTGCCCTCGGAGATCTTCTTCGCCGTGTGGGCGGCGATGTCGTCGACCTTGGTGTACCGGACACCGGCGTCCTGCAGCGCCAGTTCCATCTCCGCCTCGGTGTGGTCCGGGCCGGTGTAGGTATAGCCGTCGCGGGGGCGCGGCTTGCCGTACTTGCCGACCGACACCTCCAGCGCCGAACCGAGCGCGCAGCCGTCGTCGGCGGCCGCGGGCTGGGCGAAGAAGTCCTCGAACGGGGTTTCCAGCAGGATCCGTCCGTTCATCACGCTGTTCAGCGCGACACCACCCGCGACGCACAGCCGCCGCGACCCGGTTTCCCGTTGCAGCCAGCGCGCGAGGTGCAGCCCGGCTTCCTCCAGGGTGACCTGCAGCGCATAGGCGATGTCGCAGTAGTGCTGCGGCACCGGGTTCTCCGCGGTGACCCGGGTCTTGGGCCGCGCCGGGCCGAACAGGTCGGTGAACTTCTTCGACATCACGTGCTTGCCGGTGCGGTGGTGGCCGAAGAAGCTCAGGTCGAGCTCGTACCCGCCATCGTCGTCGAGGTGGATCAGCTGCTTGAACGCGTCGACGTAGGTGTCGTCGCCGAGCGGCGCCAGCCCCATGATCTTGCCTTCGTCACGGGTGGGGTAGAAGCCGAGGTACCCGGTGACGCCGGCGTACATCGCGCCGAGTGAATGCGGGAACTTGATCCGCCGGATGTCGATGATCCGGTTTCCCTTGCCGTGGCCCAGATAGGTCGCGGTGCCGTCGCTGCCGATGCCGTCGAAGGTGAGCACCGCCGACTCTTCCCATGGCGAGATGAAGTAGCCGCTGGCGGCGTGGGCCTTGTGATGGTCGACCAGATGCGTCTTGAACTTCGTCGGGCCGGTCCAGCCCACGGCTTCCTTCACGTCACGTTCGAGCGTGTAGGACCGTTTGAGATGCGCGAGCACCGCGCCGCCGACGTGGTAGTCGTCGACGCCCTTGCCGCCACCGGTCTTGAACGTCTCCACCATGCCCGCGGAGGAGCCGCCCTCGTCGCCGTTCTGATTGCGGAAGACCTCCAGCGTCGCCGGGAAGTACTTCGCGAACACCTTCGCCGCGTGGATGCCTTCGCGCCAGCGCTGCCAGTAGTAGGCGACGTGGTCGACGTCGGCGAGGGTGATCCCGCCGCGCTCCAGGCAGAACTTGATCGCCTCCGCGGGGAAGTCCCCGTCGTGCTTCTTGCGGGTGAAGCGTTCTTCCTCGGCGAAAGCGATGATCTCGCCGTCGCGCACGAGCGCGGCCGCCGAGTCGTGGACCCTGCTGATTCCCAGTACGTACATGTTCCTTCTCCAGTGCGACGTTCAGAGTTCGGGGTGGTGGCGGCGCAGCAGCCGCCGGAGCACGGCCGCCCGCGTGCCGATGGCGAAGACGAGGGCGGCGAATCCGCCGACCGGCCCCATCGCCGGGACGAGCGCGGCGGCGGCCAGCGGGGTGGCGACCAGACCGGCGATCGCGGCGGACGCGGTGAGCGTGAGGACCTTGCTGTTGGTGTTCTCGATCAGGAAGCCCGCGTAGAGCCGCACGGCGAACAGCACCGTTTCGACCAGGACGAAGACACCGAGGACCACATAGGCGCCGACGGTGTTTTCGGCGGTCAGCACCGCGCGAGCCGCCGGGATCACGAGGGCGACGCCCACCAGGACGAGGAAGGCGAGCGCGCCCCGTTCGACCAGTTTCAGCAGTTCGACCGCACGGGCCCGGCCCGCCACCGCCCCGCTTCCGCGCAGCCGCGCGGATATCGTCGGCTGGTGCACCCGGAGCTGATAGAACAACAGCGAACAGAACGCGCTGCTGGCCAGTAAGGCGACGTAGAACGGTCCACTGTCGACGGTGCGTCCGGCCAGCGCCAGCACGCCGAACACCGACGACGTCGCGAGGACGTCCAAAACCTCGGTCATCCCGAGCAGCACCGTGGTCCGGCCGAACGCGGGCCAGAGCCGGTGCCCGTCGATCCTTTCCACCCGTAGCCACTTCTTCGGCAGCAGTGCCGCGGAGCAGACGAGGATGAGCAGGATCCCGCCGAGCAGCAGGCCGAGATGCGTCAGGGGCGGCCAGCGGACGAACCAGGTGCCCACGGTCACCGCGCCGACCACGATCGCGCCCGCGGTGAACGCCAATGCGTCCAAAGTGGACTTGCCGTTGAACCGGTGCAGGCCGGAGACGGTCATCAGCAGGCCGCCGGAGATCGACCAGCCTGCCGCCGTCAGGTACAGCGCGGCGTCCGAGCCCGGCGCGACGAGCAGCGCGACCGCCATCGCCACCAGCACCACCATGACCGGGACGACGGCGACCCGGACGGCCAAGCCCGCGACCGCGTCCCGCGTCATCCGCAGGCGGGGCAGGCATTTCAACGCCGACTTCTCCGCCGAGGACGGTACGAAGTTGAGCCACGTCATCAGCCCGAGCGCGGTGGCGAACCGGCCGTAGTCGTGCGCCCCCCACGCGGTGACCAGCACCAGGCCCATCGCCTGGATCGCCAGCCGGAAGACGCCGCGACCGGCGAGCAGCCGCAGCACCATCGACGGCTTCGGCGCCGCGATCGACGCGGTGCCGGAGCCGGTGAGCGAAGTGTCGGTCAAGGGAGCGGCACCGCCATACCCTGTTCGTCGAGCAGGAACTTCAGCGTGCCGCGCAACTCGTCCTCCGCGGCGAGGACATCGGGCACGGTCGGCGCCGAAAGTACGGCGTAGCCCATCTTGTAGCCCGCCTGCTCATACGGTTTGACGTAGGAATCCTGCTCCGCGAACAGTTCCAGGTTGTGCACCGCCGGCATGGCGCGGACCTCGTCGGCGCCCTCGATCCGCACGATCCGGCCGCCGCGGTCGGAGGCGAGGATGTGGATCAGCGTCGGCCGCGGGGCGCGCGGCGCGAGCACCACTTCACCGCCGGTCGCGGCGGCGATCCCCGCGGCGATCAGGTCGACGCCGGTGCTGAGCTCGATCGCCTCGGCCAGTCCGTTCCCGCCCATCCTGGCGCCCATCTCGATCAGGTAGAACTTCCCGTCGCGGCCGAGAACGGCGTCGAGGGTGAGCGGCCCGGTGCGGTAGCCGAGTTCCGCGCACAACCCGGCCAGCATCACCGGGAGCGCGCGGTCGACCATCGGCGGCAGTCCGGCGGGCAAGAGATGGGAGGCCGTCACGAAGAACGGTGGCGGCGTGAGCGTGCGCCGGGTGACCGCGTGGAACACGATCCGGCCGTCGACCACGAGCGCTTCGATCGTGTAGTGCGAGCCGTCGAGATGTTCCTCGACGACCAGCCGCCCGGACGGCGAGAACGCGAGCGAGTCGGTGAACGCGGTGTCCAGGCCGCCGGGGCTCGCGCACGAGACGACGCCGCGGCTCCCGGAGGAGTCGACCGGTTTCACCAGCGTGGGGAACCGCAGTTGCTGCGCGGCGAGCGCGAGGTCCGGTCCGGGTTTCCCGCCGACACTGCGGTAGGTCGGCAGACGCAGCCTGTCGCAGAGTTCGCGGAAGACGGACTTGTCGACGGACGCGGCGACGGCGGCTTCTGGCAGCGGGTCCGGCAGGTTCCAGTGCCGGGTGAGCCAGGCGAGCGCGGGCAGTCCGACGTCGCTGGCCGGGCAGAGCACCCCGGCGATGTCGTCGCGTCCGTCCAGCGCCGCCGCGATCTGTTCCGGCGCGCGGACACTGACCTGGACGAACTCGTCGGCCAGCGCGGCCGCGGGCGCGCTCGTGCGCACGTCCACGCAGATGGTGCGGAAACCGAGTTCCCGCGCCCGGTGGTACGTGCTGACCGAACCGTCGGCCCCGCCCAGGATCACCAGGCTCCGAGGTGCCGCCGTCTCTTCGGTTTTCTTCACTCCCGCTTGCCTTTCCCCAGGATGGATCTCGGCCATGGCCGAGGCGTAGAGCCGGTCGTCCTCGTCGACCGGGAAGTTGGCTTCCCTGATGTAGAACTGCCGTGGCCGCGGCTGTCCCGCGCCGACCACGACCAGGTAGCGGACGGACAACGCGAGCACGGTCAGCAGCACGGAGAACAGGACGAACGTCAGCGTCGACGCGGCGTTCAGGCCGAGCAGTCCGGTGGCGGCCGCGATCCCGGCGAGCACCGAGATCCCGGCGGCCAGCACCGCCGTGGTCGAAGCCACCGTCGTCAGCCGCCGGGTGAAGCCGACGAACAACTCGATGGCGTGCGAGGAAAGGAAACCGAAGCCCACTTTGGACTCGCCGCGTTCGCGTGCCCGGTGTGCCACCGGGACGGTGGTGTAGCGGCTGGTCAGCCTCGGCACGGTGGCGAGGAAGTACGGGGTTCCCAGGCGGAGGTCGACGATCTTGCGCGCGAGCTCCGTGCGCACCAACCGGAACGCCGTCGCGCCGGGCGGGATCTCGATACGCAGCACGCGGCGGCCGAGGAAATGGAAGGCCGCGGTACCCCAGCGTCTTAGTAAGGGATCTTGCCTATTTGTGCGCACGCCGAAAACGGCGTCGTTGCCCTCCTCGGCGGCGGTGATCAATTTCCACGCCTCGGCGGCCGGAAACTGCTGGTCGGCGTCGATGTGCAGGATCCACGGTTTCCCCGCGTACCGGTAACCCGCGGAAAACGCCGCTTCGAAACCGAAGTTCCGGGTGAAGGACAGGTACCGCACCCGAGGGTCGGTATGCGCGAGCGCCCGGACGACGTCCAGTGTCCCGTCGGTGCTCCCATCGTCCACATAGAGCAGTTCGAGTGGGAGGTTTCCCAGCTCGGCGACGATCTCCTGATAGGAGGGCTCGACGTTGTCGACTTCGTTGAAGCACGGAACGACCACGGTGAGTCCACTCTGCGCCGGACCGGGGACCGTCCAGCTCATCTTCCGATTCCCCGCGCTGCTTGCGCTATCGTGTTCGTAGCGTCACTCGTCGTGATTTCACGGTTCATGAGTCCCCTTGGCCCCAGGCGTCCGGCAGGTCGTGCCGGCTCGAAAGTTCCCGTGTTATAGGCAGACTCGCTTTGTTATCGCCAGCACATACCGAAAGTTCGTCCTTTCAGCTCAGTCGAAAAGGTGGGAAGTCGGCCGGAAACCGGATGAACCTGGCGCGGGGTATTCCCAAACCGGCGTCGATGACGCAGGCTTGCGCGCCATGTGGACAGTGGGGGTGAGTGCTGCCTGGCGGGCCGCCTATCGGCGTTCGGTACGGTCGGCCTTCGCGACGGTGCCGTTCTACCGGGAGCGCTGGGCACTCGACGGCAGAACGGATCCTGTGCTGGTGCCCGGTCGCACCGGGACGGATTCCGGCGCGGCGCCGCTGGCCGAGGCGGTGCACAAGATCATCGATCTCGTGCCGCTCGCCGGTGGCACGCAACGGATCGAGTCGAGCCGGGGGCTGGGTCCCGTGCTGCGCAAGGCACGCTCGGTGACCGGGGAGGCACTGGTCGTCGTGCTGGGTGACGACGGGGTGCGGCCACCGGTGGACCTGCCTCGTGGAGTTCGTTGCTGTTTGGTGGATCCCGACGTCCCGGCGCCGGGTGTGCTCGCCGAACTGTCCGCCGCGCTTCGCCGAGGGCGGCGAGTGCTCGCTATCGGTGACGACAAGCAACTGGCTGTCTTCTCCGCGGCGCTACCCGAGGACCGTGCGTACCGGGTCGAATCCGTACCGCGACGGGAACTGGACACAATGGACACCGGTCCGTACGGTGTCCTCCACGATCCGTCGCTGGGGTACCTGGGCGCGATCGAGGAGTGCGGCCGCTGGCACCTCGACTGGCCCCGCGTCTACGCGCGATCCACGGCGGGCGGGCTCGCGTTCACCCTGCTGCGTCAGGATTCCCCGAGGTTCGTGGACGTGCTCCCGGCGGGCGGCGTCCGTGGCGAGATCGCGCCGTGCCCGCGACACGGGACACCGGTCGTGCTCACGTGAAGATCGGCTTCCACGATCCCCGCACCGATCCCGTTCCGGTCGGCTGGCCGGAGTTCTTCCACGTCGCGCGCCTGCATCCGGTGTGGGACTACGAGGTGATGAGGCTCGACGCTTGGACCGCGCGGAACCCGCCGATGCTGGCCACCGTCACGAACGGTGCCGGGATCGTCGCGGCGTTCTCGGTGCTGGTGTGCCGTCCCCGGCTGCGGTACCGCCTCGCGCCGACGCCGGGGCACAGGTTGCTGCGCCCGTTCTGGGCCGAGGTGTGCCAACCGTGGCTGAGCGGCTATCCGGGGTTCGCGTTCGCGCCGGGGATCGGTGGCGCCGACCGGCGTCCGCTGATCCGGGAATTCGAACGGTCACTGCGCCGCCGGCTCGGTCCGGGCCTGCTCGGGGTGCTGTACCGAGCGTTGGGTCACGACTTCGCGCAGGACCTCCGGGGCCCAGGCCGGCTGGTGAAGGTGGTCGATTCGGTCGCGGTGCTGGAGAACCACTTCGCTTCCGAAGACGAATGGATCGCGTCGCTGCCCAAATCGCGACGGGGTGGCCTGCGACGGCAGCGACGGAGGCTGGCCGCGGATCCCGATGTGGTGGTCGAAGGCGGTGCGGGCCGGGAAGACGTCGACAGCGCCGAGGTCGCCGCCCTCATCCAGGGACATCGTGACCGGCACGGGAAGCTCCCGCTCGACACCAGGACACCGCCGTCCGCGGCGTTCCTGCACTGGTTCCTCCGGCGGCCGGACGTGCACACGCTGACCTACACCGCCGCCGATGGCAGGCTGCTCGCGGTGAACACCTTGCTCGACCATCCGGACAGTCCCGCGAAACAGCATTGGGGCACCTTGCCGGTGGGCGAAGGCGGGCGGCAGGGTCTGCTGTTCGACTCCTACATCCACGCCATGCGCTACGCGACGCGGCGTGGGGTCAAGGAGCTCACCGCCGGGCGCGGACTGCCCGAACTCAAGGCCACGCTGGGTTTCCGGGCGCGCCCGGTTTACTCCGCGGCGGTGCCGAGACCGGTACTGGGATGGTGACGATGAAGGTGACGGAACGGAGCACCGATGTCGAGGTCGAGGTGCTCGATCCGAGGACCGCGGCCGAACCCGAGGGGTGGCGTGGGTTCCTGCGACGGGCGAGGTTACGGCCGGTCTGGGAGTACGAGGTGCTGCGCCGGGAAGCCTGGATGGCGAAGAACCCCGCGGTGCTCGCGGTGCTCCGCAGGGGCGAGGAGATCGTCGGCGCGTTCACGGTGATGGTGTGCCGGAGCTGGCGGGCGGGGGACTTCGCGCCGCTGTCCGTCCGGCGCGGCCGGTTCCGCCCGCGCTGGGCGGAGGCCTACCTCTGGCAGCTCAGCGGGTATCCCGCCGTGGCGCTCGACGAACGGCTGGACGGCGTCGAGCGGCGGGAGGCGGTCCGCCGGTTCGAACGGGCACTGTGCGCCCGGCTCGGCCCGGGTCTGCTTGGCGTGATCTACCGCGCGATGAACCCGGAACTCCTCCCGGCGCTGGAAGGCCGCGGCCGGATGTCACGGGAGATCGACCCGGCCGCCGTGCTGGCCAATGAATACACCACTGTGGACGATTGGGAGCGGGCGCTCGGCGACGAGACCCGGAAGACGCTGCGAGACCTGCACGAGGACGAGGATCTGCGCACCGAAGCGGCCTCCGCCCGCCAGGACCTGGACTGCCACGAACTCGCCATGCTGCTCAACGCCCACCGGACCAGGCAGGACGAACGGGCCTGGGCGGGGGGACAGCGGTCGCGGTTCGGCGGGCTGCACATGGACACCCGGAGCCCGATCGCACCGTCCTACCTGGACGCCCTCGTACGCCGTCCGGACGTCATCACCCGCACTTACCGCGACGGATCCGGACGTCTGCTGGGCTTCGGCACGGTGTTCGACGCCGACGACGGATGCGCGCTGCACCAGTGGGCCGCGCTGCCGAGTGCGCGCGGCGGACGTAAAGGGCTCTATGTCGACTTCTACGCCAGGGGAGTGGAACACATGATCACGCAAGGGCGCCCTGAGCTGACCGCCGGCCGGGCGATGCTGGAGAACAAGGCCGCGTTCGGCTTCGGTACCAGGTCCTTGGTGTCGGTCGCCGTGCCGAGACCGGTGCTGGGCCGATGACCTGGGAAGTGCGGGTGCTCGACCCGCGGACCGATCCGGAACCCGAGGGCTGGGCCGGGTTCCTCGTCGCGCAGCAGGCTCCGGTTCCGTGGGACTACGGATTGCTGCGGGTGGAGTCGCGCTTTTCCCGCAGCCCCAACGTCCTCACCGTGATCAGCGCCGGCGGAGAGATCGTCGCCGCGGTACTGGCGATGCTGTGTGCCCCGGCGGCCTCGGAGCGGCCTGGAGCGGTACGCGGGGTGGTGCGGTTGGGGCCGCGCTGGGTCGAGGTGCAGCACGCGTGGCTTTCCGGATATCCGCCGTGGTTGTTCTCGGACGGTGTGGACGCCGCCGACCGGCGGGAGATCATGCGCCGGTTCGAGCGGGCCGTCGGCCGCTTCACCGGGCCCGGCTGCCTCGGCGTCGTTTACCGCACCGTGGAGCCGGAAGCGCTCGACATGCTGACCGGACGGGGCAGGCATGTTCTCGACACGATGCCGACCTCGGTGCTGGAGAACCGGTTCGTCGACGTCGAAGGTTGGCTGGCGTCCCTGCGCCGGAGCAGGCGGCTGAGCCTGCGCGGCCAGTCGAAGAAGGTCGCCGCCGACCCGGACGTGATCGTCCGAGGCGAGGCCGCACGCATCGACCTCGACGCACGGGAACTGGCCACCCTGCTGCGGAAGCACCGCGAGCGGATGGGACAGGTGAAGTTCGACCGGCGCGGTCCGATCACCGCCGAATACTTCGCGGAACTCGTGCGCAGGCCGGACGTGATCACCACGACCTACCACGACGCCGACGGCAGGCTGCTCGCGTTCGGCAACGTGCTCGATCACCCGGTGGCGCCGCTGCACCAGCATTGGGCAGCGGTGACGCCGGAGGAGGGGCGGCCGAAACATCTCTACTTCGACGCCGTCGTCCGTAACGTGCGCCATATGATCGAGGGAAACCGGAAGTCCCTGTCGATGGGGCGAGGGCTGACCGACCTGAAGGCGACGCTCGGCTTCCAGCCGGTCCCGCTGCTCGGGGTCATCGTGCCGAGACCGGTGACACGATGGTGATCGAAGTGCTGGATCCCCGCCGCGATCCGGAGCCTGCCTACTGGAAACCGTTGCGGGCCAAGGCCGGTCTGCGCGCGGACTGGAGCTGGGAGGTGCTCACCACCCAGGCGTGGGCGGCACGCACCGAACAGCCGGTCACGGTCCTGCTCGAAGACGGGGAACCGCGTGGCGTGGTCAGTTCCGCGTGGGTCGCCGGGCTCACGCGGCGGCACCGGTTCGCCCGCCCGGCAGGGCGCGGACGGGTCGGCGGGCTCGACGTCCGTGCCCCCGGTTCGGGGTCGATGCCGGGCTGGTGGTTCGACGGCGCGGACGGTGACGGCGGCGTCGGCAGGTTGCTGGACACCTTCGTCCCGGCCATGCGCTCGGAGCTGGGCCTTGGGCTACGGGGCCTCCTGATCCGGCAGGTCGGCGAGTCCGGAGTGGACAGTGTCCGCGGCGGGCCGAAGCTGGTGCGCCGGACCGAGGACGTCGCGGTCCTCGACGTCTCGCCGTTCTCGAACCGGGACGACTGGATGTACTCGCTGGCCAGGAAGCGCAAACAGAACCTGCGCAAGATCTTCCGTACCTTCGAGGCCGATCCGTCGATCGGGGTGCGCGTGCGGCCAGGTGCCGATGCCGATCCGGTGGAGATCGCGGAACTGTTGCGGCACAACGAATCCAAGCATCGCGACGTGCCGATCGTGCCGCTCCCGGCGTTCGTCGGCTACGTGAGCGCGCTGCTGCGGCAACCGGACGTGTACGTCATCGAGTACCGCGAGACCGCCACGGGCCGGGCGATCGCCGTCGCGACCCTGCTCGATCACCCGGCTCTGCCGATCGCCCGGCATTGGGCGGCGCTGCCACCGGAACTCGGCGGGCGGCCCAATCTGTACTTCCACTTCTACGGCGAAGTCGTGCGCTGGGCGGTGGAAGCAGGGCGGCCGCAGGTGGTGTTCGGCAAGAAGATGTCGGAGATAAAGGTGTCCTTGGGGGCGCATCTGGTGCCGCAGTACGCGGCCGCGGTCGCGCTGCTCTGAGGTAGCGGGGAAAGCTCCCTTCGCGACACCTCCGGCCGGACACGCGCGTACCCGGAGGCACTCACGAGGCGGTGGAGGCCAACCCGCGCAGGAACAGATCGATGGCGAACTCGAACCGTTCCTGCGCGGTCTCGGCGGTGAAGTACTCGCCCGAAGCCAGCAGGTTCGGGAAGGCGCCGGGCGGGAACGACGTCATGTACTCGACCATCCGCTTGCCGCGTTCCTCCTGCTCGGCCAGGTCGATGTCGCCGTGCTGCCAGCCGGCGCCTTCGTAGGCGAAAGCCTTGGCGTAGAGCCATAACGCGTCGGCGGCGAACAGTGCCCGTTTGAGGTCGAGGCCGCCTGCGCGCAGCACCGCGAGCATGGCTTCGGCCTGCTGCAAGGCGTTCGCGCCGACGGGTACGGGGATGGCCCACGCGATCTTGGCGATCCCGGGGAACGACGTCAGGGCGCGCACGTTCTCGCGCAGCAGCTCCTTCGCCTGCTCGACCCACCGTTTCGGGTCGGGCTCGGGGAATGGGCCGAAGGCGAGGACGTGGTCGACCATCAGCTCGTGGAGCTCTTCCTTGTTCGCGACGTGGGCGTAGAGCGACGCCGGGCCGGTCTCCAGAGCCTGTGCGACGCGTCGCATGCTCACCGCCTCCAGCCCTTCGGCGGCGAGAAGGTCGAGTGCCGTCTTCACCACGAGCTCCTGGGACAGCACGGGTTTCTCGGCGCGACGCCGGGGCCTGCTCACTTCGTTCGCCTCCTGGTCCGGGTTCCCGGGGCACTCTACTTGACGCGAACGGCGTTCGCCTGTAGAACGGTGTTCGTCAAACGAACGCCGTTCGTCTAACTGGAGGAAGTCATGACCGAACGACAGGCCGAAGTCCTGGCCGTGCTGAGCAGGCTTGCCGACGCGTGGAACGACGGCGACGCGGCCGCGTACGCGTCGCTCTTCACCGAAGACGCCGACTACGTGACCTTCTTCGGGATGAACATGCCGGGCCGCGCGGTCATCGAAAGCGCGCACCGGGCCTTGTTCGAAGGGCCGCTCAAGGGATCGAAGCTGGAGGCGGGCGGTGGCGAGCCGAAGGTCCGGTTCGTCCGGCCGGACGTCGCGATCGTCGTGGCCGGTGGCGGGTCGTCGCTGTCGGGCGGCAAGCCGGAGCCCGGCCGGGAATCGACGCTGACGTACGTGCTCGTGGAGGAGCCCGACGGCTGGCGCGTCGCGTCGTTCCAGAACACCCGGGTGACCGATCCGGCCGCGAAGGCTTCGTGAAGCGTCGGGTTCGCCGAGCGGGTCCGGGAGGGCTTCGATCGGACGCTGGGAGACCTGGCCCGGCACGCGGCGAGAGGCGTACGCTCGGTTAGGTTCACCTAACCCAGGAGAGGAAGTGTGCATGGCCGAGGCGAGGAGAGCGGTATCAGCGACCCGGTTGCGGGTGCTGCGCACCGAACGGATCACCCCGCATATGGTCCGGATCGTCTTGGGGGGCGAAGAGATCGCCTCGTTCAGGCCCAACGAATTCGCCGACGCCTACGTCAAGGTGCACTTCCCGGTGCCCGGCGTCACCTATCCCGAACCGTTCGACCTGGCGCGGGTCCGCGAGGAACTGCCGCGCGAGCAGTGGCCGCGGATGCGCTCCTACACCGTCCGGGCGTTCGACCCGAACCTCGGTGAACTGGTGCTCGACTTCGTCCACCATGGTGACGAGGGCGTCGCCGGGCCGTGGGCCGCCGCCGCGAAACCGGGCGACGAGCTGCTCGTTTCCGGACCCGGTGGGGCGTACACGCCGGGCGAGGACGCCGACTGGCATCTGCTCGCCGGAGACGAGAGCGCCCTGCCGGCGATCGCCGCTTCGCTCGAGGCGATGCCTGAGGGTGTGCCCGTGCACGCGGTGATTCTCGTGGAGGACGTGGCCGAAGAGCAGTCGCTGACCACCAAGGGCGACGCGCGGATCACCTGGCTGCACCGGAGCCGGGGTGACGATCTCGCGGCCGCCGTCCGTGCGCTCGACTGGCGTGAAGGTGTCGTGCAGGCGTTCGTCCACGGCGAGGCCGGGTTCGTCCGGGACCTGCGGCGTCATCTGCTGGACGACCGGGGCGTGCGGCGCGACCTGCTGTCCATCTCCGGATACTGGCGGATCGGGAAGACCGACGAGGCGTGGCGACTGGAGAAACGGGCCGAACGGAACGCGTAGCCTCGGTCGCATGATCGAGCTGAAGGTGGACGTCGACCCGGCCGAGGTGGGTTTCGACGCGGAGCGGCTGCGCCGGATCGAC
This sequence comes from Amycolatopsis sp. WAC 01375, assembly GCF_003947325.1. NCBI lineage: Bacteria > Bacillati > Actinomycetota > Actinomycetes > Pseudonocardiales > Pseudonocardiaceae > Amycolatopsis > Amycolatopsis sp. WAC 01375. The sequence continues at coordinate 60,490 of NZ_QHHW01000032.1, read as the reverse complement.
AAGCACTTCGACGGGTACCTGGAGCGCAATCGGATTCCCGGGTATCTGGCCGTGGTGACCAGGAACGGGAAGGTCGCGCATCTCGCGTCGAACGGGCAGCGTGACATCGAGGCCGGGCTGCCGGTCGAGACCGACACGATCTGGCGCGTCTACTCGATGACGAAGCCGGTCACTTCCGTCGCCGCGATGATGCTCGTCGAAGCGGGGCTCATCGACCTCAAGGACCCGATTTCGCGCTGGCTGCCGGAGTTCTCGGAACCGCGGGTGTTCGCCGCGGGCTCGTCGGTGAAGCAGGCGACCGTGCCCGCGGCCGAACCGATCCGCCTCTGGCATCTGCTCACCCACACCGCGGGGCTGACCTACGGATTCCACCGCACGCATCCGGTCGACGCGCTCTACCGTGAGGCGGGGTTCGACCTCGGCACCGCGCCCGGGCTCGACCTGGCGGGTGTTTCCGAGGCGATCGCGCGGCTGCCGTTGCTGTTCCAGCCGGGCTCGGAATGGAACTATTCGGTCGCCACGGACATCCTCGGCAGGCTCATCGAGGTCGTCTCCGGTCAGTCACTCGACGCCTTCTTCGCCGAGCGGATCTTCACCCCGCTCGGCATGCACGAGACCGGATTTCAAGCCGCCGACGGTGATCTCGACCGGCTGGCCGCGCTCTACGTGCCGCATCCGGTCACCAAGGAGCCGTTCCGTCACGACGAGCTGGGCAACGTCGGCCGCGTCGCGCCCTCGTGCTTTTCGGGCGGCGGAGGACTGGTCTCCACGGCGGGTGACTTCCACCGTTTCGCCCAGATGCTGGTGTGCGGCGGCGAACTCGACGGCGTCCGGCTGCTCGGCCCGCGCACGGTGCGGCTCATGGCGACCAATCACCTGCCCGGCGGCGTAGACCTGGAGACTTGCGGACGGACCGGGTTCTCCGAAGCGCCGTACGACGGTTTCGGCTTCGGGCTGGGCTTTTCGGTGCTCGACGACCCGGTGAAGGCCAAGACCCTCGCCAGCGCGGGGGAATTCGCCTGGGGTGGCGCGGCGAGCACCGCGTTCTGGGTCGATCCGGACGAGGACATCACGGTCTTGTTCTTCACCCAGTTGCTGCCGTCGTCGACCTATCCGATCCGCGTCGAATTGAGGAACCTGGTGTATCAGGCTTTGGTCGACTGAGGGGGAGCCATGCGCCGGATCGTGGTGGTCGGGGCCGGACAAGCCGGGCTGGTACTGGCCTTGGGCCTACAACGGCACGGATACGCCGTCACCATGGTCACCGACCGCGACGCCGAAACGATCCACGCGGGGAGGCTCATCTCGAACCAGTGCGTGTTCCACCCCGCGCTGACCCGCGAACGCGCGCTGGGCATCAACTTCTGGGACGGACAGGCCCCGGAGATCCTCGGCGCGTCGTTCGGGCTCGCCGGGGACTCCCCGGAGCCCGCCGTCTCGTGGCAGGCCCGGTTCGACCATCCCGCGCAGTCGGTCGACCAGCGGGTCAAGGTGTCCGCCTGGCTGACCGCCTTCGCCGAACGCGGCGGCGAAATCCGGATCGGCAAGGTGACCCCGGACGGGCTGGACGAGTACGCCCGCGAGTTCGATCTCGTGCTGGTCGCGGCCGGACGGGGACCGCGGTTCGACGCCCTCTTCCCGCGTGACGACGCACGTTCCCCACACCGCGAACCGCAGCGGACCATCGGGATCCTGTACCTCGTGTCCGGCCGGGACGAGCCGCTTCCGGTGTATCCGGGGCTGACGTTCGGGCTCTCCCCGGCCGGTGAGTTGTTCGGACTGCCGATCCAGTCCGTGCGCGGACCCGTCTTCGGTCTCGGGTTCTTCGGTGTACCCGGCGGCCCGATGGACGTCTGGGACGGCGTCACCGGCCTCGACGAGCACTTCGCCCTCGCGATGACGTTGCTGCGCAAGCAGTTCCCGTGGGTCGAGGAGTCGCTCGCCGACGCCCTCCCCAGCGGGCCGCTGGACGTCCTGCGTGGCCGGGTCCTGCCGATCGTGCGCGATCCGGTCGGGACCTTGCCGTCGGGGGCGAAGGTCCTGGCGATGGGCGACGCCGCGGTGACGAACGATCCGGTCGCCGGGCAGGGCGCGAACATGGCGGCTCACGCCGCCGCGGTCTACGAACGGCGCATCCTCGACCACGGTGACCGTCCGTTCGACGAAGCGTTCCTGCGCGGCACTTTCGCCGAATACTGGGAAAAGGCGCAGCACGCGACCCGGCTGAGCAACGATCTGCTCGCTCCGCCGCCGGATCACGTGCTGGCCACGCTGGAAGCCGCGCAGACGGCGCCCGAGGTGGCGCGCCGGTTCGCGAACATCTTCTCCGACCCCGTCGACTACGCCGGTTGGCTCACCGACGCGGACACCGCACGCGCTTACCTGGCGTCGAAAGGCGCGTGATCCGGGGCGCAGACGGTGCCGCGCGCCGGAAGGCGTCCGTTGGCCAGGTACGCGTCGAGAGCCGCGTCGACACAGGCGCTGCGGTTCAACGCGCCGTGCCCCCATGCGTCCAGCGTCAGGAGCCGCGCGTTGCCGAGGATGCGTTCAGCCCGCCGCGCCCCGGCGTACGGGGTTTCCGGGTCGCCCTTGCCGTTGGCCAGCAACAGGATCGGCGCGGTCGGCCGGTTCCACGGCCCTGTGTACCGTGCCGGGTCGGAGGCGGGCCAGAAGGCGCACGGCAGGGAGAGATACGCGTCGTAGGAACCGAAACCGCGGCTTTCCCGGTCTGCGGCGCGGGCGGCGCGGGGCCAGGCGGCCGGATCACGCGGGTTCGTGGTGTCCGCGCAGATCGTCCCGCCACCACCCATCGCGGAATCGAAAGGTGTCGCGATGGCCTTCGCCGCAACGGGTTTCGCCACGGACTGAAGGAATTCCGCCAGCGCGGGCGAGTGGGCCTCGTCGGTCAGCGCGTGGTGGGTACGCCGGATGACCTCCTGATAGGTCACCGGTCCCGGCGAGGCTTCCAGCCGGTCGAGGAGCGCGTCGTACTTGGCCCGCAAATCCGTCCCCGGCTCACGGAACGCGCACCGGGTGTCGGCCGCGCACGCGTCGAGGAACGCCTGGAGCGCGCGGTCCGCGTCCCGGAACCCGCCGAGCCTGATGCTGAACGGGACGTTCGCGTCCTCCGGGCGGTGCCCGGTGGACCAGGCGATCGGATCGTTGACGGCGTCCAGCGCCAAGGCGCCGACGCGATGCGGGAACAGGTTGGCGTACACCTCGCCGACATAGGTGCCGTAGGAAAGCCCGTAATAGCGCAGACGGCGCTCACCGACGGCTTCGCGCATCCTGTCGAGGTCCCTGGCGACGTTCGCGGTCGACAGGTGGCCGAGCAGCGGCCCGGCGTTGCGGCCACAGGACGCGGTGACCTCCCTGACGTCGGCGAAATGCCGGGCCTCCTGCTCGGCGGTGATCGGGAAGTTCCCCAGGATTCGTTTGAGCGGCTCGGTTTCGGCGTCGCTCGTGAAGCACCGGACCGGGGTGCTGGCGCCGACGCCGCGGGGGTCGAAGCCGACGATGTCGAACTGCCGGTGCAAGGACGGAGTCTGGAACCTGCTGAAGCGGCCGTGGTTCCCGGGGCCGCCGGGGTTGGTGAAAAGGGTGCCGCGTTTGTGCTTCTGGTCCGTCGCCGGGAGGCGGCCGAGCGCGATGGTGATCCGGGGACCGCCCGGGTCCTGATACGACAGCGGGACCTCGATCTCGGCACAGTCGTAGCCCGGCGGTGAGCCGGACGGGCAGGGACCCCAGGCGAGGCCTCGCGGCGCGGCCGAAACCGCGGGCGTGATCGTGAGGGCGGCGAGTGCGGAGAGGGCGAGCGCGGCGGCGATGCGGAATCTGGTCACCAGGCCAGCGTCTCGCCTCGCGGACGCGCGATCCCTGGTGCTCGTACCCGGAAAAATGGTGGGGTACACCCCTCCATGTTCAACATATAGCGCACCGGGGGGCTTGCGGCAAGACCCCGGTGGTGCCGCAGAATCCTCGGCCGTAGCTAGAACAGGCCGAACAGGAGTGAAGATTTGACGGACGTCGACGTGATCATCGTGGGGGCCGGCCCGACCGGTCTGATGCTGGCCGCCGAACTGCGGCTGGCCGGTGCGCGCCCGCTGGTCCTGGAACGGCGGCCGGAACAGGGGAAGACTCCGAAGGCCCACGGCCTCAGCGGGCAGATCCTGGACCTGCTGCACTATCGCGGCCTGCTGGACCGGGTGCGGGGACTCGTGACCGACCCCGTCCCGGCCGATCGGTTCCCGTTCGGTGGGGTGCACGTCGACCTCACCCGGTTCGAGGAGCCCCCGCTGAAGGCGCTGTCGGTGCGCCAGCCGCTGCTGGAAGGGCTGTTGGAGGAGCACGCCATCGAGCTCGGTGCCGAGGTGCGTCGCGGGCACGAGGTCGCCGGGGTGCGCCAGGACGACGAGTCGGTGACAGCCGAGGTGCGTGGCCCGGACGGGTCGTACGAGGTCACCGCTCCGTACCTCGTGGGCTGCGACGGCGGACGGAGTCCCGTCCGCTCGATGGCCGGGATCGGTTTCCCCGGCACCACTTATCCCGAGGTCAACCGGATCGGGCAGGTCAAGATCCCCGACGGACTGACCGTCCACGACAACGGCGACATCGAGACGCCTGAACTGGGCCGGATCGAGGCGGGCTTCACCCGCACCGACGCCGGGGTGTTCGCGCTCGGCTCGCTCACGCCGGGAATCCTGTTCATCCAGACCACCGAGGACGACGCGGGCGAGGTCGACGACGACGTGCCGATGACCCTGGCCGAACTCGGGGACAGCATCCGCCGTGTGCTCGGCGGCGACGTTCCGCTGGGTGACCCGGTCCGCCTCTCGCGCTACCAGTTCTCCGCCCGCCAGGCGGAGCGCTACCGCAAGGGGCGGATCCTGCTGGCGGGTGACGCGGCCCACCTGCTGCCGTCCACCGGCACGGCGATCAACGTCGGCATGTCCGATTCGGTCAACCTGGCGTGGAAGCTGGCCGCGGAGATCCAGGGCCGGGCGCCGGAAGGACTGCTGGACACCTATCACGCGGAACGGCACGCCGCCGGTGCGCGTGCGCTCCTGCAGTCCCAGGCGCAGGTCGCGTTGCGGCGCGGGCACGACGAAGCCGCTGAAGCGCTCCGTGCGGTCTTCGAGGAACTGCTGGACGAAGAGCAGGCCGCGCGACGGCTGGCCTCCCACGTCGCCGGGACCGACACGTGCTACCCGATGCCGGGCTCCGGGCACGCGCTCGCCGGCAGGTTCGTCCCGGATCTCGCGCTGGAGACCGACCAGGGCACGACCAGTGTCGCCGAACTGCTGCGACCGGCGCGGCCGGTGCTGCTCGACCTCGCCGGACGGCCCGAATTGCGCGAACTCGCGCAGGGACGCGTCGACGTTTACACCGCGAAAGCCGAAAACCGGCCCGCCGACGTCCTCCTGATCCGCCCGGACGGCTACGTCGCCTGGGCCGGCGACACCGACGCGGACGGCCTGCGCGAGGCCCTTGCCGCCTGGTTCGGCTGACCCCCCACGCAATTAGTCACCTACTTGCGGCGGTTTCGCGCGCAAGTAGGTGACTAGTTGCGGGAGTCAGCGGTTGATGACCTCGGAGCCGTAGCGCTTCAGGGTTTCCTCGCGCTGGTCGTGCATGAGGTACAGCGCGAACTGGTCGACTCCGAGCGAAGCCAGCTCCTCCAGGCGTTCCACATGCGCCGAAGTCGGCCCGAGCAGGCAGAACCGGTCCACGATCTCGTCCGGGACGAAGTCGGTCGACGGATTGCCCGCCCGTCCGTGGTGCGAGTAGTCGTAACCCTGCCGCTCGCGGATGTAGTCGGTCAGTTCGTGCGGCACCGGCCCGGAATCGCCGTACCGCGCCACGAGATCCGCGACGTGGTTGCCGACCATCCCGCCGAACCAGCGCAACTGTTCCCGCTGATGCGCCAGATCGTCGCCGACGTACGCCGGGGCCGCGAGGCAGATCGTGATCCCGGCCGGATCCCGTCCAGCCGCGCGGGCGGCCTCACGGACCGAACCGATGGTCCACCGGGCGATCGCGGGATCGGCGCACTGGAGGATGAAGCCGTCGGCGTGTTCGCCGACCGTCTTCAGCGCCTTCGGCCCGTAACCGGCCATCCACATTTCGAGCCTGCCGTTGCGGATCCACGGGATCTGCACCGGCTTGTCCCGCAACAGGACTTCGCGTCCCTCGGCCAGTTCCTTGACCACGTGCATGCAGTCGCGCACCGTGGCCAAAGTGGACGGCGGCAGGCCGACCACCCGGTGTGCCGAGTCGCCGCGGCCGATCCCGCAGACCGTCCGGTTGCCGTACATGTCGTTGAGCGTGGCGAAGGTCGACGCCATCACCGACCAGTCCCGGGTGGCCGGACTGGTCACCATCGGGCCCACGATCATCGACGACGTCGCCGCGAGGATCTGCGAGTAGATGACGAACGGTTCCTGCCACAGCACGCACGAGTCGAACGTCCAGCCGTAGCGGAAACCCTGGTCCTCGGCGGCCTTCATCAGCCGCACGAGGTCGCGTGCGGGCGGGTCGGTCTGGAGCACGATCCCGAAGTCCACGGCCACCGCCTCAGTTCAGGTACTGGTTCAGGTCGCGCGAGAGGAATTTCCCGTGCGTCGTACTGCCCGAGAAGCCGGAAGGCGACACGACCACGCGGCCGCGCGACAGCACCGTCTCGACCTTGCCGGTGATCTCCAGCCCTTCGTAGGCCGAGTAGTCCACGTTCATGTGGTGCGTCTCGACCGACAGAGTCTGCTTCGCCGCCGGGTCGTAGACGACGATGTCCGCGTCCGATCCCGCCGCGATGACGCCCTTGCGCGGGTACAGCCCGAACATCCGCGCCGGGGTGGTCGAGCAGGTCTCGACCCAGCGGCCGAGGGTGAGCTCGCCCGCCACGACACCCTGGTGCAGCAGGTCCATCCGGTGCTCGACGCCGGGGATCCCGTTGGGGATCGCGCGGAAGTCGCCGCGACCGAGCTCCTTCTGGTCCTTGAAACAGAACGGACAGTGATCGGTGGACACCACCGAGAGGTCGTTGGTGCGCAGCCCTCTCCACAGGTCCGCCTGATGCGACTTCTCCCGCAGCGGGGGAGAGGCGACGTACTTCGAACCCTCGAAATCCGGTTTGGCCAAGTCCTCAATAGACAGGTAGAGATATTGAGGACACGTCTCCGCGAAGACGTTCTGCCCGTTGTCGCGCGCCTCCGCGACCGCGGCCAGCGCCTGAGAAGCCGAGAGGTGCACGATGTACAGCGGTGCCCCGGTGACCTTGGCCAGCTGGATCGCGCGCGAGGTCGCCTCGCCCTCCAGCTCCGGCGGGCGGGTGAGCCCGTGTTGCACCGGATCGATCTTCCCGGCGGCGAACGCCTGAGCGGCCAGCTGGTCGATCGCGATGCCGTTCTCCGCGTGCATCATGATCGTCGCGCCGATCTCGCGCGCCTTCTGCATGGCCAGCAGGATCTCGCCGTCCGTGGAGTAGAACACCCCCGGATACGCCATGAACATCTTGAAGCTGCCGACGCCGCCGTCGACACAGGCCTGCATCTCCTTCAACGACGAATCGTTGACGTCGGAGACGATCATGTGGAAGCCGTAGTCGATGGCGCAGTTGCCGTCGGCCTTCTCATGCCACTTGTCCATAGTGGACAGCAGTGAGGTGCCCTTGGCCTGGACGGCGAAGTCGATGATCGTCGTCGTGCCGCCCCACGCCGCCGCCGTCGTCCCGGTGCCGAAGGTGTCGACGGAATGCGTCCCGCCGAACGGCATCTCCATATGGGTGTGCGCGTCGATCCCGCCGGGCAGCACGTACTTCCCGGTGGCGTCGATCACCGAGTCGGCGGGCCCGAGCGTGCCGGGGGCGCCGACGGCCGAGATCGTCTCGCCGTCGACGAGGACGTCCGCCGCCGAAGCGCCCGCCGTGGACAGCACCTGCCCGCCGCTGATGAGGGTGGTCATCACGCCTCCGCGAGGGGTCCGTAGCTGTCGGGGCGGCGGTCTCGATAGAACGCCCACAGGTCACGGACTTCGGCGAGCCGGCCCATGTCGAGGTCGCGGATGACGATCTCCTCTTCGGTGTCGGAAGCGGCCTCGCCGATCAGCTGACCGCGAGGGTCCGCGAAGTACGATTGACCGTAGAAGTCGTTGTCGCCCAGTGGTTCGACGCCGACGCGGTTGATCGTGCCGACGAAGTACTCGTTCGCGACGGCGGCCGCGGGCTGCTCAAGCCGCCACAGGTACTCCGAAAGGCCCCGGCTGGTCGCAGACGGGTTGAACACGATCTTCGCGCCCGCCAGGCCCAGCGCGCGCCAGCCCTCCGGGAAATGCCGCTCGTAACAGATGTAGACGCCGATGCGGCCGACGGCGGTGTCGAACACCGGGTAGCCGAGGTTCCCGGGCCGGAAGTAGAACTTCTCCCAGAACCCCTTCACCTGCGGGATGTGGTTCTTGCGGTGTTTGCCGAGGTAGGTGCCGTCGGCGTCGATCACCGCGGCGGTGTTGTAGTACACGCCGGGCTGCTCGACCTCGTACATCGGGACGACCAGCACGACACCGTGGCGTTCGGCGACCTCCTGCATGAGCTTGGTCGTCGGCCCGTCGGGGATGCCTTCGGTGTAGGAGTAGTAGTCGGTGTCCTGCACCTGGCAGAAATACGGACCGTAGAACAACTCCTGCAGGCAGACGACCTGCGCTCCCTGCGAAGCGGCCTTGCCGATGGCTTCGACCGCGTTGGCGATCATCGACTCCTTGTCACCCGTCCACCGCTGCTGGATCAATCCGGCTCGGACCAGGTCGCTCACTTGCGTCCTCCTCGATATCGGTGGTGCGCTTGCGTTCGGACAGGGACAGCAGCAGGTAGACGACGAAGGCGCCCGCCAGGCCGACGACCCAGTTGTAGTCGTAGAGCGGTTTCAGGAGCGGGATCAGGCCGTCTTCGGGGAACGGCCCGCCGTACGCGCCGCCGACCGAGAGCACGGCGCCGACCAGTGTCGCGGCCAGCGCGCGCCAGTTCCAGCCGCCGTTGAACCAGTAGACGCCGCGTTCGGTGTAGAGATCCCGCAGGTTGAGGTGAGTGCGGTTGACCACCCAGTAGCCGGCGACGAGCACTCCGGCGACCGCGCCGAGCAGACCGCCGTAGAAACCGAGCCACGCGAAGATGTAGATGTTCGGATCGGAGTAGAGCCGCCACGGCTGGATGAGGATGCCGATGATCCCGGTGATCAGCCCGCCGACGGCGAACGTGATCTTCTTCGGGAACGCGTTGGAGAAGTCGTAGGACGGGCTGACCACGTTGGCCGCGAGGTTCGCCGACACCGTGGCCAGCACCAGCGCGATCAGCGCGACCACCACGACGACCGGCGAGTCGAACCGGTCGGCCAGTTTCGCCGGGTCCCAGATCTGCTCGCCGTAGAGGACACTGCCGCCCGAGGTGGTCAGGATGGCCACGATCGCGATGAACGTCATCGTGGTCGGCAGGCCGAGGAGCTGGCCGCGGACCTGTTTGCCCTGGCTGCCGCCGAACCGGGTGAAGTCCGGCATGTTCAGCGAAAGCGTCGACCAGAACGCGATCATCGCCATCAGCGCCGGGGCGAACACCTTCCAGAAGTCCGGTCCCCAGCCGAGTTTCCCCGGCTCGGCCAGGATCGGGCCGAAGCCGCCCGCCTTGACCAGCACGTAGCCCAGCAGGATCAGGAAGCCGACCGACACCAGCGGCGCCGTCCAGTTCTCGAACTTGCGGACCGCCTCCATGCCGCGCCAGATGATGAGCATCTGCACCAGCCAGAACACCCCGAACGAAAGCCACAGCGTCCAGTGCTGGCCGAGGACGACGGTGGAGTCCTTCCAGCCGGAGCCCGCGAGGCGCCCGACGATGATGTAGATCGCCTCGCCGCCGACCCAGGTCTGGATGCCGAACCAGCCGCACGCGATGAACGCCCGCAGCAACGCCGCCAGGTTCGCGCCGCGCATGCCGAAGAAGGCGCGGGCGAACACCGGGAACGGGATGCCGTACTTCGTCCCGGCGTGGCTGTTGAGCAGCATCGGGATCAGCACGATCAGGTTGCCGATGGTGATCGTGAGCAGCGCCTGCACCCAGTTCATCCCGAGCGCGATCAGCGACGCGGCGAGCGCGTAGGACGGGATGTTGTGCGCCATGCCCATCCACAGCGCGAAGTAGGTGTAAGTGGTCCAGGTCCGCTTTTCGACCGGGACCGGGGCGAGTTCTTCGTTGTAGAAGCGGCTGTCCTTCAAGGACTCGACCTCGCCGAGTTCGACCCGGCCATCAGGATGCACGTGCTGCGTTCCGCGTGCCGTCGGCTCCATTGCGGAATCGTGCTCGCCCGCGCCGCGCGGGTGGGACTGGCAGACTGTTCACTGTTGAGGGTGTCGGAGCGCAGACTGTCGATTGCGTTCGAAGGCTCCTGGTGCATGACCTACGTCACACACACGGTCGTAGTGAGCCGGCAAACCGGCCGAAACATCTCCACAGGATCTCCACAGCTCACCCGGATGGTCTCCACGGCCGGTGCTTACAGTCATCCCCATGGAACTGGGAGGACGCCGGGTGCTGGTCGTCGAGGACGACGTGACGATCGCCGAGAGCATCGCCGCGCGGCTGCGGGCCGAGGGATTCACCGTGGACCTGGCGCACGACGGCCCTTCCGGCGTCGAGACCGACGCCGAGCGGGAGCCGGATCTGGTGGTGCTCGACGTGATGCTGCCGGGGTTCGACGGGCTCGAGGTCTGCCGCCGGATCCAGGCCCGCCGCCCGGTCCCGGTGCTGATGCTGACCGCCCGTTCGGATGAGACGGACATGCTGATCGGGCTCGGCGTCGGCGCGGACGACTATCTCACCAAGCCGTTCTCCATGCGGGTGCTCTCGGCGAGGGTGCACGCGCTGCTGCGCCGCGTCGAACGGTCGGCCAGGACCGACGTGAGCGAAGCCGGTACGAAGATCGTGCTCGGCGACCTCGAAATCGACGTCGAGCAGCGGCGGGTCACGCGGGCGGGCAACCAGGCCCAGCTGACGCCGATCGAGTTCGACCTCCTCGTCCACTTCGCGAAACGCCCGAGGGCGGTGCAGCCGAGGGAACGCCTGCTGAGCGAGGTCTGGGACTGGGACGTCGCGGGCACCGGTTCGGGCACCCGCGCCGTCGACAGTCACATCAAGGCGCTGCGCCGCAAACTGGGCGCGGACCTCATCCGCACCGTGCACGGCGTCGGTTACGCGCTGGAGGTGGGATCGTGAAACTCCGCCTCCTGCTCGGCCGGATCGTCGACGCGCTCCCGAGACCGCTCGACCCGGTCCGGTCCATCAAGCTCAAGCTCGCGATCCTGCTGGTGTCCTCGGGCGGTATCGCGTTCGCCTTCTTCAACTGGCAGATCGGCTGGCTGCCGCCGCGGACCACGATCGCCGCGATGGTGCTCGCCGTGGTCACCTCGCAGATCCTGGCGCACGGGATGACCAGGCCGCTGCGTGAGATGACCGCCGCCGCCCGAGCGATGGCCAAGGGCGACTACACCCGGCGGGTCCGCGCGACCGCCCGTGACGAGGTCGGGGAGCTGTCGCACGCCTTCAACCAGATGGCCGCCGACCTCGATGCCTCGGATCAGCGCCGGCGCGAGCTGATCGCGAACGTCTCCCACGAACTCCGCACGCCGATCACCGCGCTGAACGGCGTGCTGGAGAACCTGGTCGACGGTGTCGCCAAACCCGATCCGGCGACGTTGAAGACCGCGCTGCAGCAGACCGAACGGCTCGGCAGGCTCGTCTCGGAACTGCTCGACCTCTCGCGGATCGACGCGGGCGCTTTCCCGTTGCAGCTGGAGGAATTCGACCTCGAACTGCTGCTGGAGGAGGTCGCCGCCGAAGCGGGGATCACCGCCGCCGCGACCGGCCGTGGCGTGCGGTTCGCCGTCGACGTCCAGCCGCCAGGAGCGACGGCCGTCGCCGACCGCGGCAGGCTCTACCAGGTCGTGGTCAACCTGCTCGACAACGCCGTCCGGCACGGGCCGGCCGGGGGCGAGGTCCGGGTGCGGGCGGAGGTCCGTGAGGCCGACGTCGTCATCGATGTCGAAGACGAAGGCCCCGGGATCCCGCCGGGGGAGCGGGACAGCGTGTTCGAGCGGTTCACCCGCGGCGAGCGGGCAGGCGGCGGGGGCACCGGCCTCGGTCTCGCGATCGCGCGATGGGTGGTCGACCTCCACGACGGCAGCATCGCCGTCGTCACCCCGGAGCAGCGGCCGGGCTGCATCATCCGCGTCGTGATCCCCGTTCCGTAGTTCTTCGCCGCTTTCTTCGGCGGCTCCACACACTCTGTTGTATGTGCTTTCGCAAACTGGAGGATTCGATGAGCGACGAATCAGAAGACCGGCAGGCGCACGCGTCGCCCCCGTGGGCGACGACCACCCTTCCGCCCGCCCCGCCTGTGCCGGCCCTGCCGGTACTGATGCGGCCCCGGGTGCCGCCCAAATCGACGATCGTCCCGCTACCCGGTTCGGTCCTGCCCGCGGCGGTCGCGGCCGGACTGGTCACCGCCGTCGCCATGCCGGACGACCCCGGAGCCGGCTGGTTCGTGGCGGGGCTCGCCTTCGCGGTGGCCGTCTACTTCGCCGACAAACGCGCCCGTGGCGACGCCGAACCGCATTTCCGCCTGGTCAACGCGCTGTGGGCGGCGGCCGCGCTGGGGCTGCTCGCGGTCGGCATGTTCCGCGCGTCGGTGTGGCTGAACGTGCTGTGCGTGCTGGCCGCGTTCGTCGCCGGATCCCTCGCGGTGGTCGGGAAACGCACGGTGAACACGATCATCTATGACGTCTTCGCGGTCCCGATCGAAGCGCTGCTTTCGATCCCGTGGATCGGGCGCGGGCTGGCGAAGCTCGGCACGAAACAGGAGGGCCGCACGAGGCCGAGGTTCCTGGTGCCGGTGCTGACCAGCGCCTTGCTGCTGCTGGTGTTCGTGCCGTTGCTGCGTGGCGCGGACGCCGCGTTCGCGAACGTCGTCGACGCGGTGATCCCCGAGCTGAACCCGGGAACCTTCGTGCGCTGGGGTTTCCTCTTCGTCGTGGCGGCGTTCGCCGTCACCGGGGCGTGCTACCTGCTGGCGGCGCCACCGCTGCCCGCCGACGACGAAGCGCCCCGCAAACGGCTCGCGCACCGGCTCGAATGGACGTTGCCGCTGGGTGTGCTGGTGCTGCTGTTCACGAGTTTCGTCGTGGTCCGCCTGGTCGTGTTGTTCGGCGGCACCGAATACCTCCTGGCCACGAGCGGCCTGACGGCGGCCGAATACGCCAGGAGCGGGTTCTGGCAGCTGTCCGCCATCACCGTGCTGACCCTGGTGCTGGTCGCCGCCGCGTTGCGCTGGGCGCCGAAGTCCTCGGCGGCCGATCGTGCCTGGCAGCGGGGACTCCTCGGCGCGCTGAGCGTGCTCAGCCTGGTGCTGGTCGCGTCGGCGTTGAGTCGCATGTGGACATATCAGCAGGCGTACGGGTTCACCGTGCTGCGGCTGCTGGTCGAGGTCTGCGAACTCTGGATCGGCCTGATCTTCCTGCTGGTGCTGGTTTCCCTGATCCCGCTGCGGTCGGCCTGGCTGCCGCGCGCGGCCATCGGAGCCGCTGTCGCGGCGCTGCTGGGGCTGGCCGTCCTCGATCCGGAAAGGTTCATCGCCGACCGCAACATCGACCGGCTCGCCCACGGTAAAACACTCGATACCGGTTATCTGTCCCGGTTTTCCGCTGATGTCGTGCCGTCGGCCGACCGGCTCCCGGAGCCGCTCCGGTCGTGCGTGCTCGGCCGGGTCGTGACGGGAATCCCGGAAGATGATTGGCGAGAATGGAACCTGAGCAGGTCCCTCGCGCGTCAGACCCCCGTTGCCGCGAAGGACGGGATCGGGTGCCGGTACCTGCCCCGTTCTTGAGCCGTGACACCACGGCCTTGATCGCCCTCGTGGGGGTGAGGGCGATCAAGGCCGCGGTGAACGGCGCCGCCGGGCCACCGAGGGGGAGGCCCGGTGGTCACCGGGATGCCACGACGGCCTCATCGGACAGAAGTCTTTCGTGACAAAGATTTGTGGCAGCTGAGTGACGGTGTCGCAGGAGCGGTCAGAAGGTGAAGACGCCCGCCGATTCGGCGTCGGCGACACAGCGGTTGGCGTACGAGGTGCGGTAGGTGACCGGTTCGCCGCGCCACTTGCCGACGGCGGAGACGTCCACCGGGGAGTATTCCAAGGTGCAGGCCCGCGGTTCGGGCCGTAGCCTGTCGAACTCTCCGTCCACTTCGGACAGTTTGGCGCAGGCGCCGCCGCGTCCCGGGTGAGACCCCCCGGTGGGTTCGCAGGTGAGTGAGACGGTGCCGATCCGGCCCCTGGTGTCGTGGCTGGTCAGCTGAAACGTGGATTCGGCGGGTTGCGCCGGGGCCATGCAGGCCAACGCGAGTACGCAGGCGCCGATCGGTTCGAAGAAAGCCATATCAACCCTATCGGCTGACGTGACCCGGTGACTGTGTTCCACGCTTGGGTGAGATTTGCTCACTCGGACGTGTGGTCGTCCGCTTCCCGGATGTCGTGGGCGAGCAAAGCGACATAAAGGGAGAGCATCGATTCCGGTTCTTCGAGCCGCACCCCGAGTACCTGCTCGATCCTGGCCAGCTGCTGGTAGTAGGCGGTGCGGGAGGTGTGCGCGGCCGCCGCGGCCGCCGATTTGTTGCCGCCGTGTTCGCAGTAATGTCTCAACGCCTGAACGAGTCTGCTGCCCTGTGCGGCGTCCCGGTTCAGCAGCGGGCCGAGCTCCCGCGCGGCGAACGCGGTGATCCGTTCGTCGCCTGCCAGCAGATGCAGCAGCCCGCGCAACCGGACGTCGTCGAGCCGGTGGACGACCCGTTCGACGTTCTCGGTGAGCGCCGCGGCGGCGACCTGCGCGGCTTCGACGAGTGTCCGGCGTGCCTCGGCGGGCCCGCTGCCGGTGGTGCCGACCGCGACCACGGCGGGCGCCCCGGCGCGGGCCTCGTGGACGTCGGTGGCCAGCCGCCGCAGGACCGCGTCCACCCCCGCCTCCGGCGAGAGCGCGATCAGCGCGCGCACCAGCGTGTCGTCAGTGGCCACCAGCGCGGACACCTTGGCGCGCCGGGCGGCGAGCGCGGTCGCCTCGGCGAGTTCCCGCAGCAGCACCGGGGTCGACTGCGTGGTCTTGGCGGTCGCGGTGATCCTTGGCCGCACGGCGACCCCGACCAGTAGCCGTCCCGTCAGCGGGACACCCAGCGCGGACGCCCGCGCGGTCAGCTCGGCGGGTGGCACCGGATTCGCCAGCAGTTCGGTCAGGATCGCGCGATGCGCCTGCCGTTCGAGGCTGTCGGTGTCCTTGGCGACCAGCCGGTGGACCGCGAGCGCGGACGCGGCGCGTTCGGCGACCACGACGTGCCGGCGCGGCGGCGGATCCCCGCAGACGACGACCAGCCGTCCCCAGTCGTGCCCGCGCGCGCCGACCACGGTGATCAGCCAGCCCGCGCCCGGGTGATAGCCGGTCCGCTCGCCGACCTGCACCGGCCGCGACCGGGACGGCCAGCCGGGCAGCAGTTCACCGGGATCGGTCCCGGCCGTGTCGTAGGCGAGGACTTCGTGCGACAGCGTCTCCAGCACGACGGGATGTTCGGTGAGCCTCGCGACCTCGCGCAGGATGTCGCCCGGTTCGGCGCCGGCGACCGTCAGCGCGGTGAACGTCTCGTGGACCCGCTCCGCCGCGCGGAGTTCGTCGACCTGGGCATCGACGATCAGCCCGTTCACCGCCTCGGTGACCGACACGAAGCGCGTCTCGCGAGAAAGGGTGATCAGCGGGACACCGTGGCGGTCGGCGGCGTCGACCAGCGCGGACGGCAGCTTCTCGCTCCAATGCCGGACCAGCTCGATGACGATCCCGGCCACTCCGACACCGGCCAGATCGGCGACGTACCTGGCGAGCGCGGCGCCGTCGTCGGGCAGCGCGACCCCGGTGGTGAGCACGAGTTCCCCGCCGCGCAGCAGCGGGGCGATGTCCGCGACCTCGGCGACGTGCGCCCAGCGGACCGGCGCGTCCAGCCCCGCCGCCCCCGCCACCACGTGGGGCCTGCCCTGACGCAGCGCCGGCAGCGCGAGCACCTCGGCGACGGTCGGGTACATCGGCCTCCCACCTGGTCGGAACGCAGAGACAGACTGTACGGCCGGGACCGGGAGTCCGTACACGTTGCCGATGGCGTCGGTGTGGCGCGCGCGCTCAGACTCGACCGGGAGCAGGCATCCGGCGAACAGGAAGGCGGAATCCGTGACCGACCGCATCACCCACTGGATAGACGGCAAACCGTGCGAAGGCGTGAGCGAACGGTCCGGTGACGTGTTCGATCCGGCCACCGGCCAGGTGCGCGCGAAGGTCGCCTTCGCCGCGCAAGAAGACGTCGACGCCGCCGTCGCGGCCGCCTCCCGGGCGCTGCCGGGCTGGCGCGGGACGTCGCTGGCCGGGCGGACACGGGTGCTGTTCGCCTTCCGTGAGCTGCTTTCGGCGCGGCGTCACGAGCTGGCGAAGATCGTCACCAGCGAGCACGGCAAGGTCGAATCCGACGCGGCGGGCGAAGTCGCGCGCGCCATCGAGAACGTCGAGTTCGCTTGCGGCGCGGCGCAAATGCTCAAGGGCGGATTCAGCGAAAACGCCTCCACCGGCGTCGACGTCTACTCGATCTCGCAACCGCTGGGCGTGGTCGGGGTGATCTCGCCGTTCAACTTCCCGGCGATGGTCCCGCTGTGGTTCGTGCCGAACGCGCTCGCCTGCGGCAACACCGTCGTGCTCAAGCCGAGCGAGAAGGACCCGTCCGCGGCCGTGTTCATCGCGGAACTGTTCGCCGAGGCTGGCCTGCCCGACGGCGTCCTCAACGTCCTGCACGGCGACAAGGTGGCCGTCGACGGGCTGCTGGAACACCACGACGTCAAGGCGATCTCGTTCGTCGGGTCGACGCCGATCGCGAAGTACGTCTACGAAACCGGGACCAGGCACGGGAAGCGCGTCCAAGCGCTCGGCGGCGCGAAGAACCACATGGTCGTCCTCCCGGACGCCGACCTCGACCTCGCCGCCGACGCGGCCGTCTCGGCGGGCTTCGGCTCGGCGGGAGAGCGGTGCATGGCGGTGTCGGTCGTGGTCGCGGTCGACCCGGTCGGCGACGAACTGGTGGCCAAGATCGCCGAGCGGATCCAGCGGCTCCGCGTCGGCGACGGCATGCGGCCCACCTCGGAGATGGGGCCGCTCGTCACCGCCGCCCACCACGAACGCGTCGAGTCCTATGTGGAGGCGGGCGTGGAAGCGGGTGCCCGGCTCGTCGTCGACGGCCGCGGCATCGAGGTCGACGGCGAGGACGGCGGCTTCTGGCTCGGCCCGACCCTGTTCGACCAGGTCACCCCGGACATGTCGATCTACACCGACGAGATCTTCGGGCCGGTGCTGGCGGTCGCGCGGGCCGAGGGCTACGACGCGGCGCTGGAGCTGATCAACGGCAACCCCTACGGCAACGGCACCGCGATCTTCACCAACGACGGGCGGGCCGCGCGGCGGTTCCAGAACGAGGTCGAGGTCGGGATGGTCGGCGTGAACGTGCCCATCCCGGTGCCGGTCGGCTACTACTCGTTCGGCGGCTGGAAGGACTCGCTGTTCGGCGACAGCCACGCGTACGGGCCGGAAGGGTTCCACTTCTTCACGCGGACGAAGGTCGTCACCTCACGCTGGCCGGACCCCTCGCAGGGCGGGGTGAACCTCGGGTTCCCGCGCAACAGCTGACGCTCGGCCGGCTCGGTACCGATGTCCTGCCCGCCCGCTCGATGCCCTGCCGCCCGCGGTGTTGATCGTGACGGACCGGGCCTGCATCAACCCCAGCCGGAATCCACGAGGTACCTATGGGACCCGCGGTTCCATTGAGGGGTAAGGCAAAGGTGGCGTGGTCGGTGCCGGGGGTCGTGAGTGGCGTTTCGGGTTAGAACCCGAAACGTCACTCACGACCCCCTCGCGCCTGACCAGGGCCGAAGGCGTCCTTCGTCGCATCAGACGCGGCGAAGGGAGCCTTCACCCACCACCAGCCTCACCCGCGAGCACGACACGGTCGACCTTCTTCTCAAGAACCGTCTTAGCCACTCACGACGCCCCAAAGAAGTCCGGCGGCTCCTCGGGCACTATGCCTTCCGTAAACTCGTTGTGAGGACGAGCCGAGGGAGGTGCAGGTGGCCAACGCGGAAGAGCGACGTTTCGAGGTGCTTCGCGCGATCGTCGCCGATTACGTTTCCAACCAGGAGCCCGTCGGATCCAAGGCGATCGTCGACCGGCACAACCTCGGTGTGTCCAGCGCCACTGTCCGCAACGACATGGCGGCACTGGAAGAAGAGGGCTACATCACCCAACCCCATACCAGCGCGGGCCGGATCCCCACCGACAAGGGCTACCGGCTGTTCGTCGACCGGATCGCCGAGGTCAAACCGCTGAGCGCGGCCGAGCGCCGGGCCATCACGGCCTTCCTCGACAGCGGCACCGACGTCGACGACGTCCTGCGCCGGTCCGTCCGGCTGCTCGCGCAGCTGACCAGGCAGGTCGCGGTCATCCAGTACCCGATGATGACCAATTCCGCCGTCCGCCACCTGGAAGTGGTGCCGCTCACCCCGGCCCGGCTGATGCTGGTGCTGATCACCGACTCCGGCCGCGTCGACCAGCGCACGGTCGACCTCGGGGACGTCATCACCGAGGAGAACGTCGGCAGGCTGCGCACGGTGCTGAACGGGGCGCTGGCGGGCCGCCGCCTTTCCGAGGCCGCCGCCGCGGTCGCCGAACTGCCCGAAAAAGCACCGGGCGAGCTGCGCGACAACCTCACCCGCGTCTGCACCGTGCTGGTGGAATCGCTGGTCGAGCACCCCGAAGAACGGCTGGTCCTCGGCGGCACGGCGAACCTCACCCGCAACGTCTCGGACTTCCCCGGATCACTGCGGCAGGTGCTGGAAGCGCTCGAGGAGCAGGTCATCGTGCTCAAGCTGCTCGCGGCCGCCCGCAACCCCGGTGCGATCAGCGTGCGCATCGGTGAGGAAAATGAGGACGAGCAGATGCGCAGCACCTCGGTGGTGTCCATCGGCTACGGCATGGACGACCTGCTGCTCGGCGGGATGGGCGTCGTCGGGCCCACCAGGATGGACTACCCGAACACCATCGCCGCGGTGCGTGCGGTGGCGAACTACGTGGGGCAGATCCTCGCCGGCCGCTGAACGCGGCGGTGAGGGCAAAGCAGAAGGAGAAGGCGGAGACGGTGGCGAGGGACTATTACGGCATTCTCGGGGTTGCGAAGAACGCGACGGATCAGGAGATCAAGCGCGCGTACCGCAAACTGGCCCGTGAACTGCACCCCGACGTCAACCCGTCGGAGGACGCCCAGCATCGCTTCGGCGAGGTGACCACCGCGTACGAGGTGCTGTCGGATCCGCAGAAGCGCAAGATCGTCGACCTCGGCGGCGACCCGATGGACGGCGGGGCGCGCGGTGGCGGCGGAGACCCGTTCTCCGGCTTCGGCGGCCTCGGCGACATCATGGACGCCTTCTTCGGCGCCGCCGGAGGTGGCGGCGGCCGCGGCCGTGGCCCGCGCAGCCGTGTGCAGCCCGGTTCCGACGCGCTCATCCGCCTCGGGCTGACCCTCGAGGACTGCGCCACCGGCGTCGACCGCGAGATCACCGTCGACACCGCCATCCTCTGCGACCTGTGCCGCGGTGCCGGCGCGGCCGACGGCACCGGCACCAAGACCTGCGACACCTGCGGCGGCGCCGGCGAGGTCCAGTCCGTGCAGCGGTCGTTCCTCGGCCAGGTCGTCACCGCCCGCCCTTGCCCGGTCTGCCGCGGCTACGGCGAGGTCATCCCCGACCCCTGCCGCCAGTGCGGCGGCGACGGCCGCGTCCGCTCGCGCCGCAACGTCACCGCGAAGATCCCGCCGGGCGTCGGCGACGGCATGCGCATCCGGCTCTCCGGACAGGGCGAGGTCGGCCCCGGCGGCGGCCCCGCCGGCGACCTGTACGTCGAGATCGACGAGGCACCGCACGAGGTCTTCGTCCGGCAGGGCAACGACCTGCACTGCAACTTCCGCATCCCGATGACCACCGCCGCCCTCGGCGCCACGGTGCCCATCGAGACCCTCATCGACGGCGACTACGAACTCGACATCGAGCCAGGCACCCAGCCCGCCACCGAACTCGTGCTCACCGGCAAGGGCATGCCGCGGCTGCGGTCCTCCGGCCGCGTCGACGGCCGCGGCGACCTGCACGTCCACATCGACGTCGTCGTGCCGACCAAACTCGACGACGCCCAGCGCGACCTCCTCGTCGAACTCGCCCAGCAGCGCGGCGAAGACGTCCCTTCGCTCTCCTCGAACGGCTCCAAGCCCGGTGGGCTGTTCTCCAAGCTGCGCACCAAGAACCACCGGTAACCCGTGCCAGAGACGACACTGCCGGTCTTCCTCACCGCCGCACTGCCCGGCTCCGGGCGCACCACCCTCGACGGTGAGGAAGCCCGGCACGCCGCCACCGTCCGGCGACTGCGCGTCGGCGAACATCTCGTGCTGTCCGACGGCGAAGGCGGCATGGCGCGCTGCGTCGTCGAAGCCGTCCAAGCCGGCAGAGACGCGGCACTCACCCTCGCCATCGAAGAACACTGGACCGAGGAACCACCCGCACTGCGCGTCATCGTCGCCCAGGCACTCGCCAAAGGCGACCGCGGCGAACTCGCCGTCGAACTCGCCACCGAAGCAGGCGCCGACGCCATCGTCCCCTGGCGCGCCGCCCGCAGCGTCGCCCGCTGGGAAGAAGGAACCCGCGGCGACAAAGCCCTCGGCCGCTGGCGCACCACCGCCCGCGCCGCCGCCAAACAAGCCCGGCGCGCCCACGTCCCCGAAGTCGCCGAACCCGCCACCACCCGCGAACTCGCCGAACTCACCCAGACCGTTTCCCGCGCACTCGTCCTCGAATCCGGCATCACCACCCGCCTCACCGAGATCGAACTCCCGGCACAAGGCGACATCCTCCTCATCGTCGGCCCCGAAGGCGGCATCACCGACGAAGAACTCACCACCCTCACCGACGCCGGCGCGACCGCCATCCGGTTGGGCCCCACCGTTTTACGCACCTCCACCGCCGCCGCCGTCGCACTCGGCGCACTCGGCGTACTCACCGACCGCTGGAAGTGAAAAAACACCCCCCTAATTTGCGGCGAGTTATGGCGCGATCACACAAACAGCCGTTACTCTCGTTAACTGACGCGCAACACACGGTTTCGGCGCGCCACTGGGGATGAAGCCCAGTCGCGCGCGTGAATCCCCGCCGGGCACCTCCCCCCTCGGTCCGGCGGAGCCGCGGCGCGGTGGAGCGACCCCCAGGCTCCACCGCGCCGCGGCGTCTTCATTTGGGGGCTTCGCAAGCTACGCCCCAAATTTCGCGCCACGGAGCGGTTCCGCGTGTCTGCCCGGGGGGCCGAGCCCCCCGGACCCCCCACGGTGCGTCCGGCGGCGGTTGGCGGCCCCGAAGGGCGGCGGGTGGTCTTCGGTATCGGCGTTGGGCCTGGCGGCCCTTGCCTGGTGGGTGGCGCGTGAAGGTGAAGGTCCCAATGCTGCGCGAGGCGGGCTGCGGGACCGGCCACGCCACGTTTGCCTTATCCCTCGAAAGCGCGAATTTCCATCCATGACCAGCTGTACCCTGCGGGCAGGGCGACACCTTTGACCTTCGGCCAAACGGGGCGTTCCAACGACTTGCAGTGGTCACGAGGTGTGTTTGTTTCCGGCGGCCTCGCCTGGTGAGTGATGTGGGTCGTTTTGACGATGTGGATCTCTCCTGATGTGTGTTGGGGTCGGCATGCGTCTGCTGGGGCTTTAGAGGCAGCGGAGCCGGCTGCGATGACGTTCACGGAGTCGTCGACGCGAATGGTTGGACAGGGGCGTTCGAATGGGAGTGCGTTGACAGACAACGATGCTGCCACGCTGGCCAGTGCCCTTGACCGGCACCAGGTCGACGCGACCGCCATGGCCAACGCGCTCGTCGAGCTCGACCGGCACCCGGGGCACCAGCTCTTCACCGCCAAACTGTCCTCCGGGATCACCGCCGAGCGGTGGGACGCGGCCGAGGTCGTGCTCGCGGGCTTATGGCGGGACTTCGACACCTACCGTGCGGTGCTCGCCGACGCCGAACAGATTCGGGGACGGCGTTCCAAACTGGGGCCGCCCGAGGTCGTCGAGCTGCGACGACTGCTCGTCGAACCGTCCGTCGAGGTATCCCGGCGGGCGGTGCCACTACCCGAGCGCGGGTTGACCGGGGCCGCCGAGCAGGTCGAGTCGATCACCCTCGCGGCGTTGACGACTCGGATGAACGACGCGTACCGGCAGGTCAGTGAGCTGGCCGTTCGGTGTGACGAGCTGAATTCCGCCACCCTCAAGGCTCTCGCGCCGCTGCTGGAACAGGCACGACGGCTTGCCGACGACGACGCCGCGCTGGCACAGGGGCCCGCCTCGGTGGTGCGGCGGATCCGCGAGATCGAGCAGCTCGCGGGCAACGACCCACTCGCGTTGGCCGACCGGTCGCTCGACGACACCTTGGCCCGGCTCACCGCCGAGCTCGCCGAGGAACGCGCGCGGGTCGACCGGCTACTCGCGCTGCGGGACGGCTGGGAGCAGACGCGGGCCGAACTCGTCGGTTCCACGCAAGCGCTCGACGATTTGCGGGCGGCCACCACGGACGACTACGCGGCGGCTGCCGAGCGAGTGGTCGGCGAATTGCCTGCCTTGCCAGTGGACAGGGCGCCGGAACTGCGGGCCGCACTAGCGCGGCTGGACGACCTGAGCTGGGCCATGCGCGACGCGGGGGCCGTCGGGGTACGGCGTGAGCTCGCGAGCGCCGACGCGGAACTGCGTGCGGCGCGGCAGCTGGCCACGGGGTTGTTGGACCGGCGCGAGGAACTGCGCGGGCGGTTCGGTGCCTACCAGGCCCGAGCTGTTCGGCTGGGATTGGCCGAGGAGGATGCGGTGATGATCGTCGCCGAGCGGATCAAGGCGACGTTATGGCGGAGGCCGTCCGATCTGGCCGCTGCCACCAGGGATTTGGGGAACTTCCGCCGGTTGCTCGTCGAGCCCGGCACGGATAGCGGAGGCAGTTCGGCATGAGCCAGGGGGATCGTTGCGCGCAGCCGGGTTGTGGCGGCGCGATTGATGGCGGCTACTGCGACACGTGTGGGATGGCTGGTGCGGTGCCGGTGAGTGTGACCGCGCCGGTGTCGCAGCCGGTGTCGGGTGGGGCGTGTTCGCAGCCGGGTTGTGGCGGCGCGATCGATGGCGGCTACTGCGATACGTGTGGGATGGCCGGCGCGACCTCCGCCAGGTCGGAGACCGCCGCCTCGTCCTCGGCCAGCAGGCTCAGCGGCCGCGCGTCGCGCCGGACCTCCGCCGCCTCGGCCGCCCAGTCCTCGTCCCGGCGTGGCGGCGGTCTCGGCGCCGGGCTCGTCGACGTCCCCGCGGTGCCCAAGGTCGACCCCGTCGCGGCCATCCTCAAAGACCCGCAGGTCACCGAGAGCAAGCGGTACTGCAGCAAATGCGACCAGCCCGTCGGCCGCGGCAAAGACGGGCAACCCGGACGGCTGCGCGGGTTCTGCCCCAGGGACGGCACACCGTTCAACTTCGTGCCGTCGCTCACCGAGGGAACGCTCGTCGGCGGCCAGTACCTCGTTCAGGGCTGCCTCGCGCACGGCGGGCTCGGCTGGATCTACCTCGCCACCGACCGCAACGTCAACGACCGGTGGGTCGTGCTCAAGGGACTGCTCGACATCGACGACCCGGCCGCGCGCGCGGCCGCCGAGGCCGAGCGGCGGTTTCTCGCCGAGGTGAACCACCCGAACATCGTCATGATCCACAACTTCGTGGAGCATCCCGACGACGACGGCAAACCCATCGGCTACATCGTGATGGAGTACGTCGGCGGTTCGTCGCTGCGCAAGCTCGTCGAGGACAGCGGCAAGACCGTCGGCCAGCGCCTCGCGCCCCTGCCGCTGCCGCAGGTCATCTCCTACGGCCTGGAGATCCTGCCCGCGCTCGGCTACCTGCACAGCCAGGGCCTCGCCTACTGCGACCTCAAACCGGACAACGTGATCCAGTACGAACGCCGGCTCAAGCTGATCGACATGGGCGCGGTCGTGCCGTTCGAGAACGCCGACGGTTTCGACTGGTACGGCACGCCCGGCTATCAAGCACCGGACTTCGAGTCAGAGGGACCGTCGCCTGCCGCCGACATCCATACCGTCGGGCGCACGCTCATGGTGATGGCGCTGGGTATCTCGCCGTTGCGTGCCGGCAAGCCGGTGCCGTTGCCCGACCCGGCGACCAGCAGGCTGCTCGCCGAGCACGAGTCGTTCTACCGGGTGATGCTACGCGCCACCGATCCTGATCCGATGCGGCGCTTCGCGTCCGCCGAGGAGATGGCCGATCAGCTGAACGGCGTGCTGCGGGAGGTGCTTGCCGTCGAGGACGGCAAAGCACGCCCCGGCGTGTCCACGTTGTTCGGTCCGTCGCGATCGGTGTTCGGCATCGGCCTGCTGGGCGACGTGGGCGCACCCGGCCGCCCCGGCTCGGTGGCGGTCGCCCAAGCGCTGCCGGTTCCGCTCGTGGACACGACCGACTCGGCGGCCGGGCTGCTCGCCACGGTGTCGTCGGCGGCGCCCGAGGAGATCCTGCGCCTCGCGGCCGGTACCCCGACACCCAGCGTCGAGCTGCGGTTGCGGGTGATTCGCGCGCACCTGGAACTCGGCGACGTCGGTTCGGCCCATGAAGCGTTGCAGCGTTTGCGAACCGACCTACCCGGTGACTGGCGCGGCGATTGGCTCACCGGGGTGGCGGCCTTGACCGGGGGTGACGCGCGGGCCGCGACCACGGCGTTCGACACCGTGCTCGCGACGCTGCCCGGCGAGTCCGCGCCGAAACTGGCGCTGGCCGCGGCAGCGGAATACGCCGCCGACGACGCCGTGGCGGGCCGCTACTACCTGCAGGTCAACCGGGCGAACCCGGATATCGCCGACGCGGCGTTCGGCCAGGCGCGGGTGGCGTTGCGTGCCGGTCAGCCCGCGGCGGCACTCGCCGCGCTGGACACGGTCGCGCCGACCTCGAGCCAATACATGACCGCGCAGACCGTCGCCGTGCGGGTGATGATCGGCGGCCAGATCGACGAGGGCACGCTGCGTGCCGCCGCCGACCGGGTCGGCAGGCTCACCCTGGACCAGGCCACCGGGCACGAGGTCCGCGCATCGGTGTTCAAGGCCGCGTTGCCGCTGGTCACGAAGACCGGCGAGGCTCGCCCGCCGCTGCTCGGCTGCCCCTGGACCGAGCATGGCGTGCGGGCCGCGTTGGAGACCGAGCTGAGGGCGGGCGCTCGGTTGACCACCGACGAAGACATCCGGGTCGACCTGGTCGATCTGGCCAACGCCATCCGGCCGGTGTCATGGGTGTGACCGTACGGACCAGCCAGTGCCCGGCGTGCGCCGAACCGGTCGGGCACGGCGATCGGTTCTGCGAGGCGTGCGGTGGTTCGTTGCTGCGCCAGGGAAGCACCTCCGTCGAGACCGTCACGAAGGAGACCGCGCGGAAGTGTCCGGCGTGCGGCACGGTGAGTGGGACCACGACCGAGTACTGCGACGAGTGCGGGTTGCGCCTGCCGGACCCTGCCGATCGGACGAGCATCGACCTCGGCTCCTTGGCCGGGGTCAGCGACCGGGGTATGGTTCATCGCCGCAACGAGGACGCGATCGCGCTCGGCCGCCTGCTCGATGGGAGCACCGCCGCCGTGGTGTGTGACGGTGTGTCCACCACGAGGCGACCCGAACGCGCGGCGCGAACGGCGTCCGAGGTGGCTTTGGCGGTACTGCTCAGCGGGGACGCGCCGGTGGAACCGGTCGCCCGGGTCCGCGCGGCGGTGGCGGCCGCGAGCACCGCCGTGGCCACTTTGGACGGTCCGAATCCCTCGCCGGACGGACCATCCTGCACGCTTGTGGCCGCCTACGTCGCCGACGGCAGGGTGACCGTCGGCTGGGTCGGCGACACTCGGGCGTACTGGCTCGCCGGTCCGGACAGCCGCTTGCTCACCCGCGATCACTCGTGGGCCGCCGAGGTCGTCGCGGAGGGGCTCATGGATGAGACGTCCGCGTTCGCCGACCGCCGCGCGCATACGATCACCCGCTGGCTGGGCCCGGACATGCTGCCCGATCCCGACGTCGTCTCCGTGGACCAGGACGGCGCCGGAACCCTGCTCGTCTGCTCGGACGGCCTGTGGAACGAGGTGCCCGAGGCCGAGCGAATCGGCGGGTTCGTGGCGGGTGCGGGGGAAGGGGCGACACCGTTGGCGGTCGCCGAGCGGCTCACCGAGTTCGCACTGGCCGCCGGCGGCCGGGACAACATCAGCGTCGTAGTCATCCCTTTGGAGGGGGAACAGGTATGAGTGCAGAAGCAGAGTTCGTCGTCGCCGTCGACCAGAACGCCTATCTTTCGGCGGGGGCGACCCGGGTGGACGCGGTCGTGTCGGTGACCGCCACCGGGGACGCCGCTCCCTCGGTGGTCACCGAGGCGCTGGAGATGCTGATCATCGACACCTCCGGGTCGATGCAGGGCGACCGGATCGCTTCGGCGCGCGCGGCCACCGCGGTCGCGATCGAGC
Organism: Amycolatopsis sp. WAC 01375; assembly: GCF_003947325.1. Lineage (NCBI taxonomy): Bacteria > Bacillati > Actinomycetota > Actinomycetes > Pseudonocardiales > Pseudonocardiaceae > Amycolatopsis > Amycolatopsis sp. WAC 01375. The sequence continues at coordinate 33,791 of NZ_QHHW01000032.1, read as the reverse complement.
AGCTCCGCGACGGTGTGCTGTTCGCCGTGATCTCGGGCGCGACCAGCGCGCGGCAGATCTACCCGAAACGGGGCGCGGCGCGGGCCGACCCCCAGACCAGGGCCGAAGCCACGACGGCGGTGCGCAAGCTCTCCGCGAGCGGGGGCACCGCGTTCTCCAACTGGTTGCGCCTCGCACGGCAGATCGCCGAGCAGCATCCGGGGGCGATCCGGCACGCGCTGCTGCTCACCGACGGCCAGAACGGCGACGGCCCCGGTGTGCTGGAGCAGGCCATCGAAGAGTGCACCGGCGTGTTCAGCTGTGACTGCCGCGGCGTCGGTACCGACTGGAAGGTCGCGGAGGTACGCAAGATCGCGTCCGCGTTGCTGGGCACGGTGGACATCGTGGCGAAGCCGGAGAACCTGGCCGCGGACTTCCACGCGATCATGAACTCGGCCATGGGTAAACGGGTCGCGGACGTGTCGTTGCGGCTGTGGACACCGAAGGGCGCGCAGATCAAGTTCGTCAAGCAGGTCGCGCCGGAGGTCGAGGACCTGACCGCGAAACGAGTGCAGACCGGGCCGTTGCACGGCGACTACCCGCTCGGCGCGTGGGGCGCGGAGAGCCGCGAGTACCACGTGTGCGTCGAGGTCCTCACACAGGCCGTCGGGGCGGAGATGCTCGCCGGACGGGCGATGGTCGTCCGCGGCGGCTCCACGGAAACCCTTGCACAGGGCCTGATCCGGGCCGTGTGGACCGACGACGACGCGTTGTCGGCCAAGGTCAGCAGGAAGGTCGCGCACTACACCGGACAGTCCGAGTACGCGGACGCCGTCGAGCAGGGGCTCGCCGCCCGCCGCGACGGCGACGAGCGCACGGCCACCGCGCGCCTCGGTCGCGCGGTCGCGCTGGCCACCGCGGCGGGCGACCGGGACAAGCTCGACATGCTGGAGAAGGTGGTCGACGTGGACGACGCGGCGACCGGCACCGTGCGGCTGAAGGGCAAGGTCTCCAACGAGGCCGAGATGGAGTTGGACATCCGATCGCGGCGGACCAGCCGGGTCCGCGGCGAGGGCTGACCCGTGCCGGTATGCGCGGCCGGGCACGACTCGACGGCCACCGACTACTGCGACGTCTGTGGCCTCGTGCTCGGGGCCGCCCCGCCACCGGCAGAACCGGCTGCATCGGATACGTCGGCACCGGGGCCCGGAGGGATGACCTGCGCCCGCTGCGAGGTGCCGAGAGAGGGCAGGTTCTGCGAGGAATGCGGGTTCGACAACGACCTGCCCGCGCCTTCGCCGTCTCCCGTCGATGCCCAGGCGGTGCGGTCGCGCTGGACGGCGGTGGTGCGGGCGGACCGCGCCTGGTTCGACGAGGTCCGCCGCCGTGAGGGTTCGGAAGCGGCGGAGATGGACTTTCCGCTCTATTGCCCGGAACGCCGGTTCGAGCTGGACCGCGATCAGGTCGGGATCGGCAGGCAAAGCCGTTCGCGCGGGACCAACCCGGAGATCGACCTCGGTGGCCCGCCACTGGATCCGGGCGTGTCCGCGCAGCACGCCGTGCTGGTGGCCCGGTCCGACGGTGGCTGGGACGTCGTCGACCTCGGTTCGACCAACGGAACGTCGGTCGGTGACACGACCGACGTGATCGAGCCCAACACCCCGGTCGAGGTTCCGGCAGGGGTGCCGATCCGGCTCGGTGCGTGGACCGTGATCACCTTGGAACGAACCTAGTCAGGTGGTCGTGAGCGGTAAGTCGCGTTCTGACGCGACTTACCACTCACGAGTCGCGATAGCGGGCCGCCGGGATCGGCGGTACCGGGTTCAGCTGGGCGCCCAGCCACTTCTGGGCGCTCGCGGCGAGACTGCCATTGGCGCGGTCGCGTTCGAGCAGCTTGTTGACGAAGCGCACCAGGTCCGGCTGCTGAGGCGCCATCCCGACGCCGTAGTAGGCGTTGGCCAGCGGTTGTCCGACGACCTTGGTCTGCGGGTCCTGCGCGGCCATTCCGGCGAGGATGCCGTCGTCGCTGGACACCGCGTCGACCTTGCCCTGCTGCAACGCGACCGTGCAGTCGGGGATACCGGCCAGCGTGACCACGTCCAGCCCGTACTGGGGTTTACGCAGGACGACCTCGGTGGTGGAGCCGATCGACGTGCAGACCTTCTTGCCTGCCAGCTGCTCGACTCCGTCCACACCGGACTTCGCCGGGACCAGCAGTCGCTGGGTCGCGTCGTAGTAGGCGGTGGAGAACTCCACCGTGCGTTGCCGGTCGCAGGTCGCGCTGAACGTGTTGACCACGACGTCGACCTGGCCCTGCTCGATCAGGCGCGTACGGTCGGCGACGTCGCGTACGACGTACTGGACCTTGTCCGGATCGCCGAGGATCGCCTGGGCGATCATGCGGACGATGTCGATGTCGGCGCCTTCGAGCCGTCCGGTCTGCGAGTTGCGGTAACCGAGCAGGTATTTGCCCTGGTCGACGCCCGCGATCAGGCGCCCGCGGTGCTGGATCTTCGCCATGGTCGAGCCGGACGGCATGGCGCCGGGCGACGGCAACGAGCCCGACGGGCGCAGGCTGTCCTTGACGGTGTCGCACTCCTGCCGCTTCGCCGACGGCGCCTTGGTGCCTGAGTCGTCGGTAGCCACGGCCACGGATTCGTTGCCGTGCAACGAAGGTACGGCGATGCTGCCCAGCGACAACACCGCAGCGACGGCGAGGACGACCACCGGCCGCCGGACGTTGATCGTGGCTTTCACCGGGCCGGTCATCGGTACTCCTCCACTCGGCGTGCGATACCGATCGCGAATCCGGCAGCCGCCAACGCGAACAACACGGCAGGGCCGAACCCGAGCAATGCGCTTGCGTCGCCCGCGTCACCGGTCGCGGCGGACAGCCGGGCCCGCGCGGTGTCGCCCGCGTCGCCGACAGCCTTGTCCAGAACGGTGAATGCGGAACCCGAACTGCCCTCGTCGGTACTGACGGCGGCCTGTAGGGCGTCGGCGTAGCGGCCCTCGTCGTCGGCCTTCCGCAGATTCTTGTGCGCGTCGACCCAGGTGCCGGTCGCCTCGCGGATACCGGCGACGTCCACACCGTTGGCCCCGGCGACGGCCAGCGGTCCGTCGCCTGCCAGCAGTCGGTCGATCTGGCCGGTGAAATCGTCGTCGGACGCGCTGCCGCCACTGCGGGCGACCAGCACGAGGCTCTCGTTGCTGCGCGCCTGCAGGACGAGTGTGCTGGCCTCGTCCAGTGCGGTCGCGGCGTCACTGGCCTCGTTGGCGTCGGCCAGCGCGTTGCCGGTGGACACCGTGGCCACCGTCCACCACAGCAGCCCGGCGACGACCGCGCAGCACGCGGCGGCGACGCTGGGGTTCAGCCTGCGGCGGGTCCGCCGGAACTCCTTCCGGGAGAAGTCGAGCGCGATGAACAGCAGCGCCAGCCCGAACACCACCACCGCGATCGGCAGGGCGCTGGCCCGCTGGTAGTCGGCGTTCAGCGCGCTCACTTCGGTGTGGCGCAACGACTGGGCGGCGGGCAGCAGCTGGGTGCGCATCTGAGTGGACGCCTGCGCCAGGTAGGACTGGCCGAGCGGCAGTCCCTGCCGGTTGTAGGTGCGCGCCGTCTCGATCAGCCCGGTGTAGGCGGGCAGCCCGGTGATCATGACGTCCAGCGGCTTCGCGGCCGGATCGTCCGGCGTGATCAGCCGGGACGCCTCCGCGAGTCGCCGGCCGGCGCGGCTGAGGTCGGCGTCGTAGCGGGCGCGGATCGCGGGCGGCTCCTGGCCGGACGAGACGTAGCCGCTGGTGGCCATCGCGTCGGCGTCCGCGAGCGCCTGGTAAATCTCGCCCGCGGCTTGCGTCAACGACGCGTCGCGGTTTCCCGCGTCGTCGATCGCGCCGGCCCTGGAGATGCCGCTGACCAGGCTGATCACGGCGGTCACCAGGCTGGCGAGCGTCAACACGATGCCGATGCGCCGTAGCCGCGCCGGCGTGCGCGGCCCGGTCCATCGCGCCAAGCGGGACCGTTGTGGTCCGGTGGTACCACCGGCCGACGGCGGCGCGGCGAGAGTCTGGGTCGTCATGAGTACCCCCCTGCAAGCAGCCGATCTTAACCGGCAGGCGGCGAACAACACCCCGAGTTCGGCGCTTCCAAGGTCACAATGGTGTCAACGGTTCCCGTCGTCCTGAAGCACTCACGACGCGTGTCGCCCTACGACCACACGCAGCCTCCTGACGGGGGTGGGAGTGGGGATAGGGTGAGGTCATGAGTGACGCGGAGACGTTGTTCGAGCGGATCATCGCGGGCGAGATCCCGTCCGACAAGGTGTACGAGGACGACACGACCTATGCGTTCCGGGACATAGCGCCGCAGGCGCGGGTCCACGTGCTCGTGGTGCCGAAGAAGCGATACCGGAACGTCGCCGAACTGGCCGCCGCGGACCCGCGGCTCCTCGCCGACGTGACCGCCACCGCCAAGAAGGTCGCGGAACTCGAGGGGATCGCCGAATCCGGGTACCGGGTGGTCTTCAACACCGACCGTGACGCCGGGCAGACCGTCTTCCACGTGCACGCCCACGTGCTCGGCGGCGAGCAGCTGGGGCATTTCGGACGCTGAAGCGCGCGGCCTGCGGAAACCGGACTGCGTGCCGGCACCCGCAACCAGTAACATCGACCTTGTCACTGTCGTTGAAAATCGCAGCGTAAGCGCAGGAAGTAGGCCAGAGGCCACGTGGCCGGAACCGTACCGGGTGAAGCCGCCCGACCCGACGTTCCCACGGACGTCACCCCGACGAAGGCCGACGAGGCCGCTGTCATCGAAGCGGCCCAGTCCCGATTCCCCATCCCCGACGCCGCCGCGCTCAGCCTGCTCGGCTCGAGGGACGAAAACCTCCGCGTCGCCGAAGAACTCCTCGCCGCCGACGTCCACGTCCGGGGCAACGAGGTCACCCTGACCGGCGCTCCCGCCGACGTCGCCTTCGCCGAACGTGTCTTCGCCGAACTCGTGACGCTCGCCGGCCGCGGCCAGCAGGTCGACCCGGCCACCGTTCGCCGCACCGTCGGCATGCTCTCCACCGGTGACCACGAGTCACCGGCCGAAGTGCTGAGCATGAACATCATCTCCCGGCGTGGCAAGACGATCCGGCCCAAGACGCTCAACCAGAAGCGCTACGTCGACGCCATCGACAAGCACACCATCGTGTTCGGCATCGGCCCCGCCGGTACCGGCAAGACGTACCTGGCCATGGCCAAGGCCGTCCAGGCGCTGCAGGCCAAGCAGGTCTCCCGCATCGTGCTGACCCGCCCCGCGGTCGAAGCGGGCGAGCGCCTCGGCTACCTGCCGGGAACGCTCAACGAGAAGATCGACCCGTACCTGCGCCCGCTCTACGACGCGCTGCACGACATGGTCGAGCCCGAGTCGATCCCGCGGCTGATGCAGGCGGGCACCATCGAGATCGCGCCGCTCGCGTACATGCGCGGCCGCACCCTCAACGACGCCTTCATCATCCTCGACGAAGCGCAGAACACCACGCCGGAACAGATGAAGATGTTCCTCACCCGGCTCGGGTTCGGCGCCAAGATCGTCGTCACCGGTGACGTCACCCAGGTCGACCTCCCCACCGGCCAGAAGAGCGGCCTGCGAGTGGTCCGCGACATCCTCGAAGGTGTCGATGACCTGCACTTCGCCCAGCTCACCAGCCAGGACGTGGTGCGGCACAGGCTCGTCGGCGACATCGTCGACGCGTACGAGAAGTGGCAGGCCCTGCAGGACAGCCAGGACAAGGGCAACGGCTGGAAGGGGCAGCGGCGGTCATGAGCATCGAGATCGCCAATGAGTCCGGCGTGAACGTCGACGAGACGTCGATCGTGTCGGCCGCCCGCTTCGCGCTCGACAAGATGGAGGTCAGCCCGCTCGCCGAGCTGTCCATCCTGCTGGTCACCCTCGAGGTGATGGAGGACCTGCACGAACGGTGGATGGACCTGCCCGGTCCCACCGACGTGATGGCCTTCCCGATGGACGAGCTCGACTCGTCGCGCCGCCCCGACGCGCCCGACGCCTCGCCCGCGCTGCTCGGTGACATCGTGCTGTGCCCGGCGTTCGCGAAGGACCAGGCCAAGACGGCGGGCCATTCGCTGATGGACGAGCTGCACCTGCTCACCACGCACGGGGTGCTGCACCTGCTCGGCTACGACCACGCCGAACCCGCCGAGGAACGCGAGATGTTCGGTCTGCAGAAGCGGATCCTCGGCGAGTTCCAGGCCGCCGTGGCCGCGGTGAACAGGCGCGACGCGCAGCGCACCGCGGACGACAGGCTCCTCGGCACCGCCGGTCTCGACACCGTGCCCGCCGACGAACCCCCCGCCTAGAAATGGGTAGTCCCACGGCCCTGCTGGTCATCGCGATCGCGCTGATCCTGCTCGCCGGGGTGTTCGCGGCCGCCGACGCGGCGGTCAGCACGGTCTCCAAGGCCCGTGCCGACGGCCTCGTCCGGCTCGGCCGCCCCGGCGCGCGTCAGCTCGCGCTGGTCATCGCCGAACGCCGCCGCCACATCAACCTGATCCTGCTGCTGCGGATGACCTGCGAGCTGACCGCGACGGTGCTGGTCACCGTCGACATCCTCCGCTGGATCCGGCCGCTGTGGCTCGCCATCGTCGTCGCGGCGGGGGTGATGGTCGTGGTGAGTTACGTGCTCATCGGGGTCGGCCCGCGCACCCTCGGCCGCCAGCACCCGTACCGGATCGGTCTCGTCGTCGCGGGTCCCGTCCGCGTCCTCGGCTCGATCCTCGGCCCGCTCAGCAGGCTGCTGATCGTCCTCGGTAACGCGATCACCCCCGGCCGCGGCTTCCGCGAAGGTCCGTTCACGTCCGAAGTCGAACTGCGTGAGCTCGTCGACCTCGCCCAGGAACGCGGCGTCGTCGAGGAATCCGAACGCGAGATGATCCACTCGGTGTTCGAACTCGGCGACACCGTCGCGCGCGAGGTCATGGTGCCGCGGACGGAGATCGTCTGGATCGAGCACGACAAGACCGTGCGCCAGGCGCTCGCGCTGGCCCTGCGCACCGGGTTCACCCGGCTGCCGGTGATCGGCGACTCCGTCGACGACGTCGTCGGCGTGGTCAACATCAAGGACCTCATGCCCGCGTACATGGCCGAGGGTGGTTCGCAGCGGCAGGTCGAGGAGCTGATGAACCCGGCGAGCTTCGTGCCGGACTCGAAGCGGCTCGACGATCTGCTCAAGGAGATGCAGGTCTCGCACAACCACATGGCGATCGCCGTCGACGAATACGGCGGCACCGCCGGCCTGCTCACCATCGAGGACGTCCTCGAGGAGATCGTCGGCGAGATCACCGACGAATCCGACACCGACGAGCGTCCCGAGGTCGAAGAACTCGAAAACGGCGCGGTCCGCGTCTCGTCCCGGCTCTCGATCGACGACCTCGGCGAACTGTTCGGGATCGATCTCGAAGACCATGACGTGGAGACCGTGGGCGGACTGCTCGCGGAGCGACTGGGTAGGGTCCCGCTGCCGGGGGCCGAAGCCGAGGTCGCCGGACTTCGGCTGTTCGCCGAAGGCGGTAAGGATCGGCGCGGGCGGATGCGGATCACCACGGTGGTCGTCCACCCCGCCGACGCGGACGCGGTGACCGACGCAGCCCAGGGCAGGCGTCGGACCCGGGTCCCGCAGTCCGATGAAAGTGACAGGAGTGTCGAACATGCCTGAGCTGGACGCCGAGGACCAGAAGCTGGTGACCCTGGCCAGGTCCGCGCGAGCCCGCACCCAGGCCGCCGAGGGTGCCGCGCTTCGCGACACCGACGGCCGCACCTACGCGGCGAGCACGGTCGACCAGCCGTCGTTCAAACTCACCGCGCTGCAGGCCGCCGTCGCCGCCGCCGTTTCGAGCGGAGCCGAAGGAATCGAGGCCGCCGTCGTGGTCACCGCCGAAGGGCTGCTCAAGGAGGCGTCCGTGCAGGCAGTGCGCGACATCGCCGAAAAGGCCCCGGTCTATCTCGCGGATCCCAGTGGCAAGGTGCTGAGCTGATGGCCGAGCCGCATCGTTCCGGTTTCGCCTGCTTCGTCGGGCGGCCCAACGCGGGCAAGTCCACGCTGACCAACGCGCTCGTCGGCAGCAAGGTGGCGATCACCTCCAGCAAACCGCAGACCACCAGGCACGCCATCCGCGGCATCGTCCACCGCGACGACGCCCAGCTGGTGATCATCGACACGCCGGGGCTGCACCGGCCGAGGACACTGCTCGGCGAGCGGCTCAACGACATCGTCCACTCGACATGGTCCGAAGTGGACGTTGTCGGGCTTTGCGTGCCCGCCAACGAAAAAGTCGGTCCCGGTGACCGGTTCATCGCCGCCGAACTGAAGAAGATCGCCAAGCGAACCCCGGTGATCGGTGTCGTCACCAAGACGGATCTCGTGAAACCCGAGCAGGTCGCCGAGCAGTTGCTCGCCCTGCAGGAGGTCATGGAGTTCGCCGAACTCATTCCGGTGTCCGCTGTGGACGGTTTCCAGGTCGGCGCGCTCTCGGATCTGCTGGTACGCCACCTTCCCGAAGGCCCGCAACTGTATCCGGGCGGCGAACTCACCGACGAGCCCGAGCAGACCCTGGTCGCCGAGCTGATCCGCGAGGCCGCGCTGGAGGGTGTGCGGGACGAGCTTCCACACTCGATCGCCGTCACCGTCGAGGAAATGCTGCCGCACGAGGGCAGAGACGACATGATCGACGTGCACGCGTTCCTCTATGTGGAACGACCGAGCCAGAAGGGCATCATCCTCGGGCACAAGGGTGAGCGGCTCAAGGACGTCGGCGCCCGCGCGCGGCAGCAGATCGAGGGGCTTCTCGGCACGAAGGTCTACCTCGACCTGCACATCAAGGTCGCCAAAGAGTGGCAGCGCGACCCCCGTCAGTTGCGACGGCTGGGCTTCTGACTGAACGGAATGTCTCGATTCGGTCGCGGAGACCGGTTGATGATGTGGAACCGGACGGGTGACCTTAGAGTCTCAACCCTTGACTCCGGTGATCGCTGATCGGGCGGCGCGCCCGGGTCGCAGTTCTGCATCTCATTCGTGAAGGGAAAGCGGTAAATGACCGACAACCAGGGCCTGCCCAACTACTCCGGCGACCCTCAGGGCGGTGGCGGCTTCAACAACCCCGGCCCGCCGCCCAACAACAACCTGGTGTGGGCCATCCTCACCACGATCCTGTGCTGCCTGCCCTTCGGCATCGTCGCCATCGTCAAGGCGAACCAGGTGAACACCCTCTGGGCGCAGGGCCAGCCCGCCGCGGCGCAGGAAGCGGCCGATGCCGCCAAGAAGTGGTCGATCATCGCGGCGATCGTCGGTGGCATCATCATCGTTCTGTACGTTGTCCTCGTCGTCGTTCTCGGAGTCTTCGCGGCCTCGGTGGACGTGAACAACTACCGCTGATCCCGGCGATCGAGGGGGAGACCTCATGACCGACCAGTACCCGAACTACCCGCCCCCGGGCGGACCTCCGCCGCAGCAGCCGTATTACGGCGGCATGCCGAACTACGGTCCCCCGCCGGACAACAACCTGGTGTGGGCCATTCTTTGCACGGTGTTGTGCTGCTTGCCGCTGGGTATCGTGGCGATCGTGAAGTCGAGCCAGGTGCAGACGTTGTGGTCACAGGGTTTCCACGCGGAAGCCCAGAAGGCCGCCGACGACGCGAAGAAGTGGTCCATGTGGGGAGCGATCGCCACCGGTGGACTTTTCCTGCTGTACATCATCTTCATCGTGGTGATGGTCATCATCGGCGCGTCGGCGGGAAGCTTCACGCCGTGACGACGTCCGTCTACACGGGATTCCCGGCGCGCGGGTTCAAAGCAAGGGCCCGCGCGCTGGGGCCGCCCCTGGCCATCGCGGCAGGCGCCGGCCTCGGCTGCGTCGTCCTCTGGCTGGGTGATCCCACCACTCCCGGCGGACCGCTTCCGGTCTGTCCCACCAAGTCCTTGCTGGGCATCGCCTGCCCCGGCTGCGGTGGCATGCGCATGGTCTACAGCGCGCTGCACGGGGACATCCCCGCCGCGCTGCACTACAACGCGGTGTCCTTTGTGGTCGTTCTGCTGCTCGTCTGGAGCACAGCCGCGTGGGCGGTGGGCAGACTTCGCGGCCGGGCCGTGAACAGCTGGCTGCACTGGCGCTGGACACCGCTCGCGTTCGGCGTCGTGTTCGTCGTCTGGTTCATCATCCGTAACCTGCCCTTCGCCCCGTTCACCTCGCTCTACGTCTGAGTGCCGGGCCGAGGCCCGGATCGTCGGTGGTACCGAGTACGCTCCCGCGCACCGGTCTGGTCGGCGTATACCCATGCCGTACATTCAGCCCGGGTCGCCGCACGAGGCCTCGTGCGCCAGGGGCGAGGAACCAGCGAGGGGATTTCGATGACCACTCCCTACGGCCAGCAGCCGCCGGGACAGCAGCCGCCGCCCGGGTCCGGGCCCCCGCCGGGGGACGGGCAGCTGCAGTCACCGCAGCCGCAGCAGCCGTTCGGACAGCCGCCGTCGGGAGAACAGCCCTCGCCCTTCGGGCAGCAACCGCAGCAGGCTCCCCAGGGCGAGCAGCCCTCGCCGTTCGGGCAGCAACCTCAGCAGGCTCCGTTCGGTCAGCAGCCGCAGCAACCGGGGCAGCCGTTCGGCGCGCAGCAGCAGCAGCCGTTCGGGCAGCAACCCCCGCAGTCTTCGCCGTTCGGGCAGCAGGGCCAGCCCTCGCCGTTCGGGTCGGCCGCCCAGTTCGGCCCGCAGACCGACTACGCCCACTGGGGCCTGCGCGCGGCCGGGACCCTGATCGACTTCGCGCCGATCTTCGTGCTTCCGATCATCGGCGCCATCATCGCCACGAACGCGAATTCGCTCATCGGCGGCATCATCTCCGCCATCGGCTACCTCGCCGGCATCGGCTGGACCGTCTACAACCGGTGGATCAAGATGGGCACCACCGGCCAGTCGCTCGGTAAGAAGATGGTGAACATCAAGCTCGTCCGCGAAAGCGACGGGCAGCCGATCGGCCCGCTGATGGCCTTCGTCCGGGACCTGTGCCATAACCTGGACGGCTGGGTCTGCGGTCTCGGTTACCTCTGGCCGCTGTGGGACGAGAAGAAGCAGACGTTCGCCGACAAGATCCTCAGCACCGTGGTGGTGCCGGGCGAAGCCGCAGCCGCGCCCGCGTCGGCGCCGTTCGGCCAGGCGCCGGGATTCCCCGAGCCGCCGCTCCCCGCGCAGCCCTCGCCGTTCGGCCAGCAGCCGCCGCAGCAGCAGCCGTTCGGCGCGCAGCAGCAGCCTTCTCCGTTCGGGCAGCAGGCTCAGCAGCCGCAGCCGTCCGGGCAGCAGCCGTCCCAGCCGTTCGGGCAGCAGCCGCAGGGAACCGCGGCGCCGTCCCCGGAGTCCCAGCCGGGACCGGCCTTGGGCGAGGCCGAGCCGACGCAGGTCCTTCGCCCCGGCCAGCCACCTCAGCAGGCGCCGTCCGGGTTCGACGAAGCCGAGCCGACGCAGAAGATCACGCCGGAGCAGCTGAGGCAGCAGTTGCCAGGAGCGGACGGGTCGAATGGGCCCGGCACACCGCAGCAGTAAGGAACGACCGGCGGGATCCACCCGCCGGGAAGCACGACACAAGTGGGGAACCCGATGACGAACCCGTACGGCCAGCAGCCCGGCCCCGGCCAGCAGCAGCCCTATGGCCAGCAGCCTCAGCCCGGATACGGACCCCCGTCCGGCGCCACGCCCGCGCCGTACGGTCAGCCGTCCGGTGCGAACCCGATGCCGTACGGCCAGCCGGCGCCTTATGGCCAGCCCGCTCCGTACGGTCAGCCCGCGCCGTATGGCGCTCCGGGTGGCATGCCCGGCGGCGGCGGTGGCGACATCAACTCGATCCCGGACTACAAGGGCTGGGCGATCGGCTGCATCTTCCTCTGCTGGATCATCGCGATCTTCGCGATCATGAAGTCCAACGAGGTCAACACCTACAAGATGCAGGGCAACTACGCCGCCGCCATGGACGCGTCGAAGTCGACGAAGACCATGTGCATGATCGCGTCGATCATCGGCGGTGTCGGCTGCCTCTTCTCCATTCTCTGGATCATCCTGGCCGCCGCGACGGCGTTCTAGTCCGACCGTAGAACGAAAGAACAACGAGGACCACTTTCATGACCAACCCTTACGGCCAGCAGCAGCCCTACGGACAGCAGCAGCCCGGCTACGGGCCGCCTTCCGGCGGCATGCCCGCCCCCTACGGTCAGCCGGCTCCGTACGGCCAGCCTTCTCCCTACGGCGCCCCGGGCGGCATGCCCGGTGGCGGTGGCGACATCAACGCCATCAAGGACTACAAGGGCTGGGCGATCGGCTGCATCTTCCTCTGCTGGATCATCGCGATCTTCGCGATCATGAAGTCCAACGAGGTCAACACCTACAAGATGCAGGGCAACTACGCCGCCGCCGCGGACGCGTCGCGGTCCACGAGGACCATGTGCATGATCGCGTCGATCATCGGTGGCCTCGGCTGCGTCTTCGCCATCGTGATGATCATCATCTCGATCGTCGCGGCTTCGTCCGTGCCCAGCTGCTACGGCCGCTACTGCTGATTCCGGGGCGCACCACCCCGATGTCGGTCCCGGGTGGGACGATGTCGGGGTGGTGAACCTCTATCGCGACACCGGGGTGGTGTTGCGGACGCACAAGCTGGGTGAGGCCGACCGGATCGTCACCCTGCTCACGCGGCGGCACGGCAAGGTCCGTGCGGTCGCGAAAGGCGTGCGTCGGACCTCATCGCGCTTCGGGGCGCGGCTGGAGCCGTTCGGCCACGTCGACGTCCAGTTCTACACCGGCCGCTCCCTGGACGTGATCACCCAGGTCGAGACGGTCGACGCCTTCGCCCTTCCGCTGGTCGCCGATTACCAGCGCTATACCGCCGCGAGCGCCATCGCCGAGACGGCGGACCGGTTGTCCGCCGAAGAGGGCGAGCCGGTGCTCAAGCTCTACATGCTCGTCGTCGGCGCCCTTCGCGCTCTCGCGGGCGGTGAACGTGACAGTTCCCTCGTGCTCGACGCCTTCTTCCTGCGAGCCATGGCCTATGCCGGCTGGGCACCCGCGATCACCGAATGCGCCCGATGCGGCCTGCCGGGTCCGCACAAGGCGTTCAGCGTGTCGGCAGGCGGCTCGATGTGCCCGGATTGCCGGGTTCCCGGCTGTGTGCACCCCTCCCAGGAGGTGCTGACCCTGCTCGCGGCGCTTCTGCACGGCGAATGGCCGGTGGCCGAAGCGTCGCAGCCGGTGCCGCGGCGTGACGCGTCCGGACTGGTCGCGGCGCATCTGCAGTGGCATCTGGAGCGTCAGTTGCGCTCGCTGCCGCTGGTGGAGAGGCGTGCTCGGGAGAGCACCACCGGAGCGCAGTAGGGTCGCAGGCACAGGTTCACTCGATCAGGAGGCTCGAAGGTGCTGCGCAGGGGACGCGAGAACAAGGCGTCACAATTCGAACTTCGCGCGCCGGAGCCGCATCCGTCCGGTGCCCGGCCGCCGGAGATCCCCCGGGAACTCCTCCCGAAGCATGTCGCGCTGGTGATGGACGGCAACGGCCGCTGGGCCAACCAGCGGGGACTGCCGCGCATCGAGGGCCACAAACGCGGCGAAGCGGTGATGATCGACGTCGCCAGCGGTGCCGTGGAACTCGGCGTCAAATGGCTGTCGGTGTACGCCTTCTCCACCGAGAACTGGAAACGGAGCCCGGAAGAGGTCCGCTTCCTGATGGGCTTCAACCGCGACACGATCCGTCGTCAGGTCGACTACCTCGGCTCGATCGGCGTCCGCATCCGCTGGGCGGGCCGCCGTCCCAAGCTGTGGGCGAGCGTGATCAAGGAACTGCAGGTCGCCGAGGAGAAGACCAAGAACAACACGGCGCTGAACATGACCATGTGCGTCAACTACGGCGGCCGCGCCGAACTGGGCGACGCCATGCGGCGGATCGCCCACGACGTCGCCGACGGGAAGCTGAACCCGGACAAGGTCACCGAGAAGACCATCGGCAAGTACCTGTACCAGCCCGACATGCCGGACGTGGACCTGTTCCTGCGGCCGTCGGGGGAGCAGCGGACGTCGAACTTCCTGCTCTGGCAGTCGGCCTACGCCGAGATGGTCTACCAGGACACGCTCTTCCCGGACTTCGACCGCACCCACCTGTGGCGGGCTTGCCTCGAGTTCGCGAAACGGGACCGCCGCTTCGGCGGGGCCATCGACAAGGCTTCCGAAGGGACCTCATGACCACCGAAGCAGCGGACACGGCGGCGTTGCTGACGTCGGCACGGGAAGCCCTCGAGCGCTATCTCGAAGTCCACGTCGACGACGACGGTGCGCTGACCTTCTCGCACGCGGACGTCCCGTGTGTCATCCAGGCGACCCGGCTGGCCGAAGGGCTGACCGTGCTGAGCCTGACCTGCGTGGTGGCCTGGGACCTGCCGGACGACCCGGCGATCGCGGCCTCGGCGGCGGAACGCGCCGGACAGGGCCTGTTCGGCACGCTCGGCGTCGTGCGGTCGGAGAAGGGCATCGACATCACGCTGAGGTACGCGTTCCCGGCCGAAGGCATGGACGCCTCGCCGCTCGGGACGCTGCTCATGCTGGTCGTCTCCACCGCGTCGCAGCTGCGCTCCGACCTCCTGGGCACCGCCCCCGGGGACTGACCGTCTCCACACAGGGTCACCTGGCATCATCTCGCGCATGGAAACCATTTCCAGAAGCGCCCCGGAGAAGCCGGCCCGGCGGTTCAAGATCACCTCGATCGAGGTGCTCTGCGCGATCCTGCTGATCGCGATCCTCGGGCAGACCTGGCTCCAGCAGGTGTTCGACGTGCCCGCGCTGCGGACCGGCTCGACGGTGTTCGTCGCCGTCTGCGTGCAGGCGCTGCCGTTCCTGGTGCTCGGGGTGCTGATCAGCGGCGCGATCGCGGCGTTCGTGCCCGCGCGGGTGCTGGAGAGGGTGCTTCCTCGCCGAGCCGGTGCCGCGGTCGGTGTCGCGGGGCTGGCCGGGGTCGCCCTGCCGGGTTGTGAATGTGCGTCGGTGCCCGTCGCGCGGCGGCTGATCGGCCAGGGTGTCGCGCCCGCGGCCGCGCTGACGTTCCTGCTGGCCGCGCCCGCGGTGAACCCGGTGGTTCTGGTCGCGACGGCGGTGGCGTTCCCCGGGAACCCCGAAATGGTGTTCGCCCGGTTCGCCGGTTCGCTCGCCACGGCGATGGTGATGGGCTGGCTGTGGGCGAAGTGGGGCAAGCTCGACTGGATCGCGGAGCGCGCGTTGCGGCGCATGCCGGACGTCCAGCACGGTTCACGCTGGAAGACCTTCGCCGAAACCGCGCGGGCGGATCTCGTCGAGGCGGGCGGTTTCCTCGTACTCGGCGCGATGATCGCCGCCGCGATGAACGTGCTGGTGCCCGCCAAATGGTTCGGTGTGCTCGGCGAGCAGATCGTGCTCGGGGTGCTGGTGATGGCCGTGCTCGCCGTCGTGCTGGCCCTGTGCAGTGAGGCCGACGCCTTCGTCGCCGCGTCGCTGACCGCGATGCCGCTGCTGCCGAAACTGGTGTTCCTGGTGGTCGGGCCCGCGATCGACGTGAAACTGTTCGCCTTGCAGACCGGCACGTTCGGCAAATCCTTCGCGCTGCGGTTCGCGCCCGTGACGTTCGTCGTCGCGCTGTCCTGCGCCGTCGTCTCCGGCGTGCTCATCCTCGGGGGTGGCGCGTGAAACGCGAGACCCAGAACATCCTGCTGATCCTGCTCGGCGGGGCCCTGCTCAAGATCACGATCAACGGCGACTACCTGCGCTACGTCAAACCCGCGCAGCAGCCATGGATCATCGCGGGCGGCGCGGTGATGGTCACGCTGGGCGCGATCGCGATCGTCCGCGACCTGCTGGCCGCGCGGGCCGCCGCCGTCGTGTCCGGCGATGTCCACGCGCATGAGCACAACACCCGTTCGGCCTGGCTGCTGATGGTGCCGGTGCTGGCCGTCTTCCTGGTCGCGCCGCCCGCGCTGGGCGCCGATTCGGTGACCCGCACCGAGGCCAGGGCGCCGCAAAGCGCTTCGGCGAGCAACGCGGCCGCCTTCCCGCCCCTACCCGCCGGGGACGTGGTTCCGTTGGAGGTCAACGAGTTCGTCAGCCGCGCGGGGTGGGACAAGAGCGGGAGCCTGAACGGGCGGACGGTGCGGCTGTCCGGATTCGTCGTGCACAACGAGGGCAACACGATGCTGGCCAGGATGGTGATCGGCTGCTGCGCCGCCGACGCCTTCCCGATCACCGTGCGGCTCGTGGGCCAGGACGTGGCGGGCTTCCGCGACGACACCTGGCTGGAGGTGACCGGGACGGTCGTGCCGGGCACCGCGGTGCGGGAGAACAGCTACATGCCGGACTTGACGCTCACTTCGGTGCGGCAGGTGCCGGCGCCGAAGGACCCCTACGAGTACTGACCGGACGCTCTTCCTGCTTCACGGACACGCGATCGAAGTCCTGCTGACCAGGATGCTCCCGGCTGCAATGAAGGGGCCTTTCATAGCAAAATTTGCTATGAAAGGCCCCTTCATTGCAGCTTTTGCCCTGGTCGGCGGCCGCGTGAAGGCCCCTTCACGGGAGCCACGCCGAGTACTGACCGGATGCTATGAAAGGTCCTTTCCTTGCGAAATTTGCAAGAAAAGGACCTTTCATGGCGCTTGGGACGTCAGTGGTTCGAGCAGGTCCCGACGATCTCCACGGTGTGGCTGATGTCGGAGAACCCGTGCTCCGAGGCGATCTTCTCCGCCCACCGCTCCACGGCCGGTCCCTCGACCTCGACGGTGCTGCCGCAGATCCGGCACACCAGGTGATGGTGGTGGTGCGACGAGCAGCGCCGGTAGATGGCCTCGCCGGTGTCGGTGCGCAGGACGTCGATCTCGCCGGCCTCGGAGAGCGACTGCAGCGTCCGGTACACCGTCGTGAGCCCGATGCCGTCGCCGCGTTTGCGCAGCTCGTCGTGCAGTTCCTGGGCGGAACGGAAGTCGTCGATCTCCTTGAGCAGCTCGACCACGGCGGCCCGCTGTTTCGTCGACCGGCGTCCCGGGACCGGCGCGGAACTGTTGGCCGTCGTCGGACTCATGCTCACTTCCCCTCCTGAACGTGGGCTACGGCGTCCACCACGATATGCGCAAGGTGATCGTCGACCAGCCGGTACACCACCTCACGGCCGCGTCGCTCACCCTGTACGACACCCGCGGTCTTCAGCACCCGCAGGTGCTGGCTGATCAGCGGCTGCGCGACATCGAGCGTGTCCACCAGTTCGTGTACGCACCTGTCCGCGTTACGCAGTTGCAGGACGATGGCGATGCGCACGGGGGCGGCGAGTGCTCTGAGCAGGTCGCCGGCGTCCGAGAGGGCGGCGGCCGAGGCCGAGGCGGCGGGTTCGGCGGGGGGACGGGCCGTCGAATGCGGTCCGGGGTCTTCCGTGAAGCCCGGGGCGGCCGAGTCCGGGGTCACCGTAGCCATCGCCGCCTCCATGTCCATCATGATTTCCGAAGTCATTGCCAGTAACAGTCCAGGCCATCTTAGTGTTCCCCGCCCCCGGCGGTCTGTTCGCCGAGCGGGAGACCACTTGGCCGCGTCGTTACTGCTCCATTCGGGTGACTTCGCAAAGAAATGACCATTCCACTTCGCATGTGGTCGCCAACGGTGCAAGGTTGTCGCGGAGCGTTTCGTCGCTTCTCGTACGCTGACGACCGCGCTCTGAGGGCCCGGAGAGGCAGTGGGGAGACATGACTCGTTTCGTGACGAAGCTGGCCGCCGCGACGGCGGCCTTCGTTTTGGCATCGACTCCGGGGCTCGCCTCGGCGCAGACGACACAGGCCGTCGATGAGAAGTCCGGCCCCGTGTCGTTCGCGAACGTGGCCTCCGTACGCATCGGGAACCCGGGATCGCTGATCACCGAGACCCAGCGCTCGCCGCTGACGCCCGGCCAGTCGAAACTCTCCCCGGATCGCACCGTCGTCCCGCGTGACGACGGCGAGCGCACCACCTTCGGCAAGAAATGGGACATCAACCTGGGCCGCTACGGGGCGCAGAGCCCGTACCCGCCCGGTATCGCCAGCCGCGACCACAACGTGATCGCCGCGTTGCAGCAGACCACGGTCCCGACGGCGGTCGCGGAGAGCAACTACGCCTTGATCGACAACGGCCGCGGCGGCGCGACACCCGCCGAGAACACCGTGCTGGTGCTCGAAGGCGCGAAGAGCTCGGTGGACTGCTCGTCGCCGAGCAAGGCGACGTCGGCGACGAGCGTGAGCAAGATCTGGGTGCGTGACGAAACCGGCAAGCTGCAGCCGTCCGGTGCTTCGGGCGTGGACGTCAAGGGGCTCAAGCTCGGTCCGCCTTCGACCGGCGACATCGACAAGACGGCCAGCAAGGACGAGACCACCTCCGACCTGACCGTGTCCCGGGTGACCGCTTTCGACCAGCTCATCCGGCAGGACGGCTGGCGCAGCGGTGACGTGACCAAGGCGGCGGGCTGGAAGCTCGACATCGTCACGCATGTGCGTGACGACGCGGGCAAGGACCTGCGCGAGGCCCGCACGACGATCGTGCTCGGCGGCGTGAGCTGCGCGATCCCGAGGAACTTCGTGGCGAAGCCCGCCGGCGGCACGGGACCGGGCGCGGCGCCCGAGCAGCCCGCGGTGCCGGGGACGGTCCCCGCGGGCGGTATCCCGCCGCAGACCGCCGACTCGACGCGGACCGTGGTCGGGCTGGGACTGCTGGGCGGCGGCATCGTGATCGGTGCCGCGGCGATGCTGTTCCTTCGCCGTCGTAAGCCCGTTCCGGTGCGGGAGAAGTAGCGGCCCCGTGCGGCACTGGCTGGCGGGACTTTCCGCCGTCGTCTCCGCGCTCGCCATCTCCGCGGGCGTGATCGTGCTGACCTGGATCCCGCCGGAACAGGCGGTCTCGTTCGCGGAACCCGCGGTCATGCCGGGTGAGGACGGCGCTCCCTTGGCTCTGCCCGCCGACAGTTCGACACGCGGGCAGCGGCCCGGCACCATCCGGCTGCCCGAAGGCGGATCGGCGAAGCTCGTCCGCTCCGAGGTCAACTCCGACGGTGTCCTCCCGATCCCGCGAGGGCTCGGCGACGCGGCCTGGTGGGGTGCGCGGCTCGGCGCCGAAGCGGGTACGTCGCTGATCTCCGGGCACGTCAACTGGGGCGGCGCCAAAGGACCGTTCGACGAGCTGTGGCGAATGCGGGAAGGCCAGGAAGTGGCCGTCAGCGACGCTGCGGGCGGCATCTGGGTCTATCGCGTGCGCGAGGTCGTCACGGTGCACAAGAACGACCTGCCCGTGCAGGCGGCGAAGCTGTTCGCGCAGAGCGGGCCGCACCGGCTGGTCCTGGTGACCTGCGGCGGCGACTACCTCGGCGGGACGGACGGCTACCGGGACAACCGGGTCGTCGTCGCGACTCCCGTCTCCGGACCGCCCGCCTGAACTCCCGCATCCAGATGACGAAATGCGGGAAGTCGGTGCAACCTCTCTCGGCTCGAGTCGCGTGTCTAGCGACACCGGCCGCCTCGGCGGCTTGACGCGAGCAAGGAGTAATACCCGATGGTGGGACAGTTCGACGACAGCACGGCGAGCGAGGAGAAGCCGAAGAAGCGCTCCAGCCTGGGATTGATCCTCGCCGGCGCCGCGATCTTCGTGGTGGCGGCCGTGGTCGCGGTGCTGGTGTTCGCCGGAAAGAGTGATCCGGTCGTCGCGGCCGCGGCTCAAGACCAGGCGAACACGTCGGCCGCGCGAACACCCGAAGTCCTCACCGGACAGGCGCCCGGCACGGTCAAACTTCCCGGCGGTGGCACGGCGAAACTGATCCGCAAGGAACTGACCGCCGACGGGACCCTCCCCATCCCCGAGGGTCTCGACGAAGCCACCTGGTGGGGCGCGAAACTGGGCGCCGACCAGGGCGCATCCCTCCTTTCCGGGCATGTGAACTGGAAGGGGAAGAAGGGCCCGTTCGACGAGTTGTGGCGGCTCAAGGCCGGTCAGCAGGTGGATGTCGTCGACACCGACGGCGGCAAGTGGGTCTACAAGATCGACGAGATCGTCACCGTGCACAAGACGAAGCTGGCCGAGCAGGCGGAGAAGCTGTTCGGGCCGGACGGTCCGCATCGGCTGGTGCTGGTCACCTGCGGTGGCGAGTACGTCGGCGGGACCGACGGTTACGAGGACAACCGCATCGTCACCGCCTCGTTGGCGAGCCGCCCCTGACCCGTTCCAACCTCGCCGGAAGTCACGCGGGACCTCCCGGTTAGTCTTGTCGTTCTAGTCCGATAACCGTCCCCGCATGCTTCGGAGCGTGGAGTGCCCGCCAACACCATTGAGACCGTCGTCAGCCTGTGCAAGCGTCGAGGCTTCGTTTTCCCGTGTGGAGAGATCTACGGCGGTACCAAGTCGGCGTGGGACTACGGGCCCCTCGGTGTCGAACTCAAGGACAACATCAAGCGCCAGTGGTGGAAGACCGTGGTGCAGAGCCGGGACGACGTCGTCGGCCTCGACTCCTCGGTGATCCTGCCGCGCCAGGTGTGGGTCGCGTCGGGGCACCTCGACGTCTTCACCGACCCGCTGATCGAATGTCTCTCCTGCCACAAGCGGTTCCGCGCCGACCAGCTGGCCGAGGACTTCTCCGCCCGTTCGGGCAAGGAGGTGTCCGAGGACGACCTGTCCGAGGTGCCGTGCCCGAACTGCGGCACCCGCGGGCAGTACACCGCGCCGCGTGACTTCAACATGATGCTCAAGACCTACCTCGGCCCGGTCGAGTCCGAGGAAGGCGTGCACTACCTCCGCCCGGAGACCGCGCAGGGCATCTTCATCAACTTCCTCAACGTGCAGACCGCGGCGCGCAAGAAGCCGCCGTTCGGCATCGGCCAGATCGGCAAGTCGTTCCGGAACGAGATCACGCCGGGCAACTTCATCTTCCGCACGCGCGAGTTCGAGCAGATGGAGATGGAGTTCTTCGTCGAGCCGGGTGAGGACGAGACCTGGCACCAGTACTGGATCGACGCGCGCACCGAGTGGTACAAGGACCTCGGCATCAAGGCGGACAACCTCCGCCTTTACGAGCACCCGAAGGAAAAGCTCTCCCACTACTCGAAGCGCACCGTCGACATCGAGTACCGCTTCGCGTTCAACGCGGGCCAGGAGTGGGGCGAGCTCGAGGGCATCGCGAACCGCACCGACTTCGACCTCACGACGCACTCGAACCACTCCGGCGTGGACCTGTCGTTCTTCGACCAGGCCACGAAGCAGCGGTTCCGCCCGTTCGTCATCGAGCCCGCGGCCGGTGTCGGCCGGTCGATGATGGCGTTCCTCGTCGACGCCTACCACGAGGAAGAGGTGCCGAACGCCAAGGGCAGCACCGACACCCGCGCGGTGCTCAAACTGGACTACCGGCTCGCGCCGTTCAAGGTCGCCGTGCTCCCGCTGTCCCGCAACGCCGATCTCACGCCGAAGGCGCGCGACGTCGCGGCGGCGCTGCGTAAGCACTGGAACGTCGACTTCGACGACGCCGGCGCGATCGGCCGCCGCTACCGGCGCCAGGACGAGATCGGGACGCCGTACTGCGTCACCGTCGACTTCGATTCGCTCAACGACCACGCGGTGACCGTGCGTGAGCGCGACACCATGGCGCAGGAGCGGGTCGCGATCGACAAGCTGGAGTCGTACCTGGCGGGTCGCCTGATCGGCGCCTGACCCTCTTTTGAAGTACGTGAAGGCCCCCTTCCTTGCGCCTAGCGCAAGGTAGGGGGCTTTCGCGACACGTCCCGGCATCACGGGACCGGCTTCATGACACCTTTGCCTTACCCCCGACAGAACACGACTGCCCACTCACGACCCCCGGCCGCTGCCCCACCGGGCGACGCCATGAAAGGCCCCTTCATTGCAAAATTTGCAATGAAGGGGCCTTTCATCGCACGGGGGGAAGCGTTCGAGGAGGCTCACCCCTGACAACTGTCACCCTCAGGTCATGACGCGCGGCCCACGTCCAGGGCGCCCCGTCGCGACAAGCTCTAGGCATGCGAGAACAAGACATCACCGCGGGGGCGGCGGTACGGCTTTCCGGGCTGCGTAAGCACTATGGCGACGTCCACGCCGTCGACGGCGTGGAACTGACGATCGCGCCGGGCGAGGTGGTCGCCCTCCTCGGCCCCAACGGCGCGGGCAAATCCACCACGGTCGACATGATCCTGGGCCTCACGGCACCCGACAGCGGCACCGTGACCGTCTTCGGGCGCGAGCCGGGCGACGCGGTCGGCGACGGGATGATCGGCGCGATGCTGCAGGGCGGCGCGCTCGTCGAGGATCTCACGGTCGGGGAGACCGTCGGCATGGTCGCCGCGCTGCATCGCAAGCCGATGCCCGTGCGCGAGGCGCTGCGCCGTGCGGGGATCGAAGACCTCGCGAACCGGCGCTCCACCAAGCTTTCCGGCGGGCAGAAGCAGCGTGTGCGGTTCGCCGTGGCGCTGGTGAGTAACCCCGATCTGCTGATCCTCGACGAGCCGACCGCCGCGATGGACGTCGGCACGCGCCGCGAGTTCTGGAAGTCCATGTACGAGTACACGAACTCCGGCCGCACGGTCCTGTTCGCCACTCACTATCTCGAAGAGGCCGAGGAGTTCGCCGACCGTGTCGTGCTGATGCGGTCGGGGCGGATCGTCGCGGACGGTTCGGTCGCGCAGGTCCGTGCGCTCGCGGGGGGACGCACGATTCGCGCGGTGGTGCCCGCGGCGGCGGAGCCGGTGATCGCGGGGCTGCCCGCGATCACCGGGTTCGAACTACGCGGCGGCCGTGCCGCGATCTCCAGTTCCGATTCCGACGCGACGCTGCGGGCGCTGCTGGCCCACTTGCCCGAAGCGCACGACATCGAGATCAGCGCCGTCGGCCTCGAAGGCGCGTTCCTTTCCCTGACCACCGACAGCACCGAGGACGCCGTCCGATGAACCCGACCTACCTCAAGACCGAGATCGTCCGCACCTTCCGTTCGACGCGGTTCGTGCTCTTCGCCGTCGCCTTCC
Source organism: Amycolatopsis sp. WAC 01375 (assembly GCF_003947325.1). Lineage (NCBI taxonomy): Bacteria > Bacillati > Actinomycetota > Actinomycetes > Pseudonocardiales > Pseudonocardiaceae > Amycolatopsis > Amycolatopsis sp. WAC 01375. Next base: position 10,744 of record NZ_QHHW01000032.1, on the reverse strand, counting down.
CGGTGCTGATGTTCCTGTTGCAGGCCAACGTTTTCGGCGGATCCAACGTGAACATCGCCGGAGTGATCATGGTCAACATGATGGCCTTCGGCACCTTCTCCGCCGCGATGACGAGCGGCACGAAACTGGCCATCGAGCGGTCCACCGGATGGCAGCGCCAGCTGCGGCTCACCCCGCTGACCGGCGCGGGCTATCTCGGCGGCAAGGCGCTCTCGTCGATGCTCGTAGCGCTCCCCGCGCTGCTCGTCGTCCCGCTGGTCGGCGTCCTCTTCCAGGGCGTCCACCTCGATGCCGCCGGCTGGCTGCGGCTGGTGTCCGGCGTCTGGCTCGGCGCGATCCCGCTGGTGCTGCTCGGCCTGTTGCTCGGCCAGTTCGGCACGCCGGAGTCGATGCAGCCGGTGAACATGATCGTCATGATGGGCATGGGCTTCCTCGGCGGCCTGTGGATCCCCATCGACGGGATGCCGTCGTGGATGGCCGACCTCGCTCAGGTGACGCCGACGTACTGGCTGATCCAGCTGGTCCGCCCGGTGGTCACCGACCATCTCACGGTGAGCGTCACGGCCGCGCTCGGCGTGCTGGCGGCGTGGACCGCGGTCCTCGGGACGCTGGTGATCAGGCGTTACCGTAAGGACAGTGCGCGGGTCTGAGAAGAGGGTGAACCGGTGAACGACTACCCGGGCAGGGTCAGGACGGGCTTGGACAACCGGGAGAACTGGTGGTCGGACATGCCGCCGCGGACCGGTCGCGGGCCCCGGCCGGCGAAGTGGGCCGTGCTCGGCACCGCCTTCGTCCTGCCGAGTTTCATCCCCACGGTGGTCGAGCTGACCACCGACGGGGTCACCGCGGAAGAGCTGGTGATCGCCGGTTTCCTCATCGCCTACGGGGCCTGTTATCTGCTGTTCCCGCTCGTTCTGCGGCCTTCCCGGCGGAAGAGGACCTACCTCTTCTCGGTGGTGATGCTGCTCCTCGGCCTCGTCCTGGTCTTCCTGCACGACAACAACCCGTACATCCTGATCTACGCGACGGCGGTGCTGGCCTTCACGCTGCCGCCGGCGTGGGCGGTGATCCTGGACGGTGGCGCCCTGCTGCTGGTCGCCGGTGTCCACCTGGTCGTCGGGAAGGACGACTTCGGTGACCTCATCGCGGTCGCCTCGATCACGGCGGCGATGTTCTTCATGGCGAACCTGGTCCGCGCGGTGCGGAAACTGGAGGCGGCCAACCAGGAGATCGCGACGCTCGCGGTCGCGGGTGAACGCGAGCGCCTGGCGCGGGATCTGCACGACATCCTCGGCCACAGTCTCACCACCATCACGGTCAAAGCGGGGCTCGCGCGCCGGATCCTGGAGAGCGGCAAGGACGACAGCCGCGCGCTGCAGGAGATCAGCGAGGTCGAGAGCCTGACCCGCAGCGCGCTCACGGACATCCGTGCCACGGTCTCCGAGTACCGCGAGGTGTCGCTGTCGGCGGAGGTCGCCGGGGCGAGGGCGGCGCTGCGGGCGGCCGAGATCGACGCGGATCTGCCGCACGCGGTGGACAACGTCGATCCCGTCCTGCAACGGACCTTCGGCTACGTGCTGCGGGAGGCCGTGACGAACGTTCTCCGGCATTCCGGGGCGAAACGGGTCAAAGTCCGCTTCGGTGCGGCGTGGCTGGAGGTCGAGGACGACGGCGAGGGCAGCGAGGAGAAGCCGGGCAACGGCCTGCGCGGACTCGCCGAACGCTTGGCCGCGGTCGGCGGGACCTTGACCGCCACCACGCCGCCTGGGGGAGGATGGCTCGTCCGGGCGGAGGTACCCGAGTCCGCCTTGCGGAGCGTCGCGCGTGCGCCGCTCTCCGAACCCGCTGGAGGCTGCGCGTGATCCGGGTCCTGCTCGCCGACGACCAGGCGATGGTGCGCGGGGCGTTGGCCACCGTGCTCGGCCTCGAAACCGACATCGAGGTGGTCGCCCAGGTCGGCTCGGGCGACGAAGTGCTCCAACGGGCGAAGGAGACCGCTCCGGACGTCGCGCTGCTCGACGTCCAGATGCCGGGCAAGGACGGTCTCGAAGCCGCCGCGGAACTGCACGGCGCGCTCCCGCTGTGCCGGATCATCATCTGCACCACTTTCGGCAGACCCGGTTATCTCTCGCGGGCGATGGCGGCGGGTGCCGCCGGATTCGTGGTCAAGGACGCGCCGCCGGAGCAGCTCGTCGACGCCGTCCGCAGGGTCCACGGCGGGCTCCGGGTGGTCGATCCCGCGCTCGCCGCCGAATCGCTCGCCACCGGCGCGAGCCCGCTCACCGGACGTGAGCACGACGTCCTGCGGGCCGCCAAGGACGGCAGCACGGTGGCCGACATCGCGGGTGCGCTGCACCTTTCCGAAGGCACCGTGCGCAACCATCTCTCGGCCGCGATGGGCAAGACCGGGGCGAGGACACGGGCCGAGGCGGTGCGGCTCGCGGAAGAGCACGGCTGGCTCTGAGATCGTCTCGCCGCTCTGCGAGAATCACTCTCGTGAGTACCGCCGAACGGACGAAACCCACCCGCGCGAACTGGGTGCGCCGGATCCTGGCGGGATTCCTGCTGATCGTCGTCGCGGTGATCGGCGGAACGGCGTTCCGGGTCTGGCAGGTCGCGCGGGAGGACGTGCGCGATCGGGCCGACGTCATCGTGGTGCTCGGCGCCGCCCAGTACAACGGCAGGCCGTCGGAGATCTTCCAGGCCCGGCTGGCGAAGGCGAAGACACTGTACGACCAGGGCGTCGCGAAGGTGATCGTCACCGCGGGCGGCAAGAAGGCCGACGACAACTACACCGAGGCGCAGGCTGGCGTGCAGTGGCTGCGCAAACGCGGCGTGCCCCAGTCGGCGACGCTGCCCGTCGGTGAGGGCAGCGACACCCTGCGCAGCCTGCGCGCGGTCGCCGAGCAGGTGCAGAAGCGGGGATGGAAGACAGCGGTACTGGTCAGCGACCCGTGGCATTCCTTCCGTGCGCGGGTGATGGCCGACGACCTCGGGCTGGAGACCTGGACCTCGCCGACCCACCGGGGTCCCGTAGTGCAGGCCCGCGAGACGCAGGCGCGCTACATCGTCCGCGAGACCGGCGCGCTGCTGTATTACCGGCTCACGAAGTCCCCGGCGGTCGTCTGAAACCGCTGAGTGTCGGTGACCACGCTTAAGCTGGTCGGGTGAGCGACACCTACACCCAGGCCGACAGGGCGCGTCTGCTGCCCGAGCGGCCCAAGGGCGCGGCGCTGGAGGGCGCCAGTGACGGGCGAAGCGCCTTCGCCCGTGATCGCGCGCGGGTTCTGCACTCGGCGGCCCTGCGGCGGCTGGCAGGCAAGACGCAGGTGGTCGGGCCGGGTGAAGGTGCCGAGGTCAGCGGCGTGCCGCGCACCCGGCTGACGCATTCGCTGGAGGTCGCGCAGATCGGCAGGGGGATCGCGGACGAACTGGGCGCGGACCCGGATCTGGTGGACACCGCCGGCCTCGCGCACGACATCGGGCATCCGCCGTTCGGGCACAACGGCGAGCGCGCGCTGAACGAGGTCGCGCAGCCGTGCGGTGGTTTCGAGGGCAACGCGCAGACGTTGCGGATCCTGACCAGGCTGGAGCCCAAGGTCCTGCTCGAAGGCGGGGTCGTCGGCGGGCTGAATCTCACTCGCGCCTGTCTCGACGCCTCGACGAAGTACCCGTGGCAGCGTGAAGAGGGCAATCCGAAGTACGGCGTCTACGCCGACGACGCCGAGGTGTTCGCGTGGGTCCGGGAAGGAACTCCGGATCGCCGCACCTGTCTGGAAGCGCAGATCATGGACTGGTCCGACGACGTCGCGTACTCGGTGCACGACGTCGAGGACGGGGTGCTGGCCGGCCGGATCTCGTTGCGGGTACTGGCCGACGCGGAGGAACGCGCGGCCGTGGCCGAGGCGGCGCGCCGGTTCTCACGGCAGTCTCAGTCCACTTTGGAGGGTGCGGCGAAGGAACTGCTCGACCTGCCCGTGGTCGCCGAACTCATCGAACCGGGGCTCGACGGATCGCTCAAGGCGCAGGTCGCGCTGAAGCGGCTGACGAGTGAGCTGGTCGGCAGGTTCGCGACCGCGGTGGTCGGCGCGACGCGGGAAGTGCACGGCGAAGGACCGCTGAGCCGCTACGCCGCGCGGCTCGTCATCCCGGAGCAGGTCGCGGCCGAGGTCGCGTTGTTCAAGGCGCTCGCGCTGCGGTACGTGATGAGCGACAGGCGGCGCCTCGCGATGCAGGACGGCCAGCGTCAGACGCTCGCCGAACTGGTCGAGGCGCTGTGCCGCCGCGCGCCCGACGCGCTCGACGGGTTGTTCCTTCCCGCGTGGGAGGCCGCCCCGGACGACGCGGCCCGCCTGCGCGTGGTCGTCGACCAGGTGGCCTCGCTCACGGACGCCCAGGCCTACGCGTGGCATGCCTGGCACACGGGCAGGCACGGCTGAGCGGAGCCGGGGCCGTCGCTCACCCACCCCGGCCGACGTTGCGAAAGCCACTTTCGCAACGTCGAAGGTTGCGAAAGTGGCTTTCGCAACGCGCCACCTCGGCCCGACTCTCGAACAAAGCGGAACTTTCGGACAGGAGACGGACGGGCCCGTGCACGGTACGGTCTGCGGCATGGGCGCTGTCGAAAGCCACCTCCGGTTTGGTCTGGACCTCTACCGGGTGCTGGCGAGCCGCACGGAGAACGCGTGTTTCTCGCCGTACTCGATCGCGAGCGCGCTCGGCCTGGTGACCCACGCTGCCAAGGGGAAGACCAGAGAAGAACTGATCGCGCTGCTCGGCGACCCGGACGAGCTCGCCGACCTGCTGGGCAAGGCCTCGTCGCTGCTCGACGACGGCCCCGAACTCGCGGTCGCGAACACGCTCTGGGCCTGGGACGGGCTGCCGCTCGAGGATTCCTTCCGCGCGGAACTCGCCACCTGGCCGGGCGGGAAGGTCGAGAGCGCCCCGTTCGGCGACGATCCGGAGGCCGCGCGGCGGCTGATCAACGCCGACGTCGCCGAGGCCACCCACGAGCTGATCCCCGAACTGCTGAAGCAGGGGACCGTCGCGCCGGACACCGTCGCCGCGATCGTCAACGCCCTGTATCTCAAAACCGCGTGGACCAATCCGTTCTCCGGTGACAACACCGCGCCCGCGGACTTCCACGCGCCGTCCGGCACCCGTACGGTGCCGACGATGTGGCTCGAAAAACAGCTCGACCACACCCACGAGGACGGCTGGCAGGTCGTCCGCCTCGGCGCCGAGGGCGGGGTGGAGGCGGTCATCCTGCTGCCGGACGGCGATCTCGACGACGCCGAACTCGACGCGGGCAAGCTGGCGGTACTGCTGGAGAACACGCGGTCCAAGACGATCGCCCTGTCACTGCCGAAACTCGACCTCGACGTCGACAGCCCGCTGACGGCGAAACTCCAGGATCTCGGTGTGCGCACGATGTTCACCGCCGACGCCGACCTCACCGCGCTCGCCGACGACGACCGGCTCGAAGTGTCCGAGGTAGTCCACCAATCCGTGCTCCGCATCGACGAACAAGGCCTCGAAGGCGCCGCCGCGACGGCGGTGCTGATGCGGCTGACGTCGCTCATCGTCGACGAACCCCTGGAAGTCGCCGTCGATCGCCCCTTCCTTCTGCTCGTCAGGCATGCCTCGACGGGTGTGATCTACTTTCTCGCCCACGTTGTCGAGCCGTGAGGACGGTCAGTGAGTCTTTTCCAGGCTGAGTGGTCACCATCGGAAGTCCACGCCCGGCGGAAACCTGGATCCGTCGAATACCCCCGAAGGACTTCCGATGGCAACCACTGAGGCGGCGGGCTTGGAGGCCGAGAAGACTTCCACGAGACCTCGCCGGTTCGCCGCCGCCGACGCCGCCATCATGGGCGGTTTCCTGCTGTTCGCCTTCCTGCTCTACAACGGGCTCTGGCTCGACCTCAAGGAGGGTTATCTCTGGAACAGCGCGTCGGATCAGAACCTGTGGGAGTGGTTCTTCTCCGTCACCGCGGACAACGTGCTGCACCTGAGGAATCCGCTCAGCTCGCACTTCCAGAACCATCCGCTCGGCGTGAACCTGATGGCCAACACGGCCATGCTCGGCATCGGAATCCCGCTGGCGCCGGTCACGCTCACCTTCGGCCCGACGGTCACCTGGGCCATCGCGCTCACCGGCGGTCTCGCCGGCACGGCGGCGGCCTGGTACTGGGTCTTCTCGCGGCATCTGGTCACCCACCGGGTCGGCGCGGCCATCGGCGGCGCGTTCGTCGGCTTCGCCCCGCCGATGATCTCGCACGGCAACGCGCATCCGAACTTTGTCGCGTGGTTCGTCCTGCCGTTCATCGCGTTGCTGGTCTTCAAGATCGCGCGCGGCGAGCGTCCGGTGCGCAACGGGATCTTCCTCGGCCTGCTGGCGGCGTACCAGATCTTCCTCGGTGAAGAACCGCTGCTGATCTTCGCGATGGCGTTCGCGATCTTCGCCATCGCCTACTTCGCGACGAACTACCGCGAGTTCCCGCCGATGGCGAAACCGCTGGGGATCGGCGTCGGCATCGGTGTCCTCGTGGCGCTCGTGCTGTGTGCTTTCCCGCTGTGGTGGCAGTTCTTCGGCCCGCAGAGCTATCAGGCGATCGAGCACGGCCCCGTCGGGAACGACACCGCCGCGTTCACCCGGTTCGCGACCCAGTCGGTCGCCGGGCAGCCGCAGGCCGCCGCGGACGTGTCGATGAACCGCACCGAGGAGAACGCCTTCTTCGGCTGGCCGTTGATCGTGCTGATGGTGGTGATCACCGCCTGGCTGTGGCGTGAGGTGTTCGCGCGGGCGCTGGCCATCTCGATGTTCGTGATGGCCTGGCTTTCCCTTGGTGTGCAACTGATCGTGGTGCACGAGGAGACCGGGATCCCGGGGCCGTGGAAACTCTTCTCCGAACTGCCCCTGTTCGAATCGCTGCTGGAATCGCGGCTCGCGATGGGCTGCATCCCGCTCATCGGCGCGTTGCTGGCGCTGGCGACCGAGCGCGTCCACGCGGTCGCGTCGCGACTGCCGGAAGTGCCGGGGGAGCGGCGATTCCCGTTGCGGCTGGTGTGGATCGGCGTCGTGATCGCGGTATTGCTGCCGATCGCGCCGACGCAACTGATCGTGAAGGACCGGCCGCCGACGCCGCGGTTCCTCGCCGACGGGACCTGGCGGAGCTACGTCGCGCCCGGCGGGACCGTGGTACCCGTGCCACTGCCGAGTTCCGGCGAATCCGAACCACTGCACTGGCAGATCGACGCGGGGCTCGGCTACGCGATGCCGGAGGGCTACTTCGTCGGGCCGAGCGGCCCGGACGACAAACGCGGCCGCTACGGCGCCATCCAGCGGCCGACGTCGATCATCTTCGACCAGATCAAGCAGACCGGCATCCCGGCGACGATCACCGAGTCGCAGCGGGAGCAGGCGCTGGAGGATCTGCGGTACTGGAACGCCGACGTCCTCGTGCTGATCCCGCGCGAGCACCAGGACGCCTTCCGGACCACCGTCGACCTGCTGCTGCGGAAACCCGCCGAGTTCGTCGACGGCGTCTGGGTGTGGGACGTGCGGACGATCACTCCCTGACCGCGGGACTCACGAGGCCTGGTGCTCGTTGACCCACACCGTCCCGTATTCGAGCCGCGCCGCGACTGCCATGGCGTGCTCCTCGTCCTTGCCCCACACCGATGCGCGTGAGCCGGGCGTCGTGGCGTTGGCCAGCCCGAGCGCTTCGTCCACTGTGGAGCATCGGACGACCGGCAGCACCGGGCCGAACTGTGCCTCGGCCACCACGCGCATCCTGTCGTACGCGTCGGCGACGATCGCAGGGGCGAAGAAGTAGCCGGGTCCGTCGAGCGGTCCGCCGGTGACGATCCGCGCGCCGTCCGACCTCGCCTCCTCGGTGAGGCCGGTGACGCGGGCGTGCCGCGGCCGGTTGTTCACCGGGCCGATCTGCGTGCCGGGCGTCCGCCCGTCGCCGACCACGACCTTCGCCGCCAAGGCGGCGAGCGCCTCGACCACGCCTTCGTACGCGGACCCGACGGCGTAGACCCGTTCGACCGCAGTGCACAGCTGTCCGCAATTGGTGAACGCGCTCCAGAACAGGCTTTCCGCGATGAGCGCCGGATCGGTGCCGGGGAGCACGATCGCGGGATCGTTGCCGCCCGGTTCCGGCGCCGGCCGTCGCAGTCCGGGCGCGGCGGCCAGCCGCTCGCCGAGCGGATCCCGTCCGGTGAGCACGGTCAGCACCCCCGGCGGCAGCACCTCCGCCAGCATCCGGCCCAGGTGCAGGGTGGTGAGCGGGGTGTGCGGCGACGGTGTGAGCACCACCGTGTCGCCCGCGGCGAACGACGGCGCGAGTTCCGCGGCGGCCAGTCGCACGGGAAAGCTCCACGGCGTGATCGCGGCGACCGGGCCGTTGCCGACGAGATGAGGTCCGGCCCGCGCACCGGCGAAGTACCGGAATCGCGCGGCGGCCTCGGCGAACTCGGCTTTGGCTTCCCGCAGCGGTTTCCCCTGCTCCTCGGTCAGCACGGGGGCCAGCACCGGCGCGGCCTCCTCGACGACGACCGCGCACGACATCAGCGCCGCGTGCCGATCCGAGACTCGCCAGGCGGGCCAGGCCCCGACGGCGGTGCGTACCGCTTTGTCGACATCGGCCGGGCCGTCGTCCGGGACGGTCGTGATCGGCCGCCCGGTCGCGGGATTCTCGACGGCGAGCCTCGGATGGTCCATGTGTTACTCCGTGGGGAGAGTGCGGAGGGATCGCCGGAGAGACCGATGTGACGCATCGGTTGTATCGAAGGGATCGCAGAGCGTAAGCGTACCTTCATTGATCGAATGAGGGTTCCGGCGAAAAGGCTAAATACTCCGCGTGGTCCACCTCACCGGAGAGCGCCTGTCACGTTCGGGCCGGCGGCCTCGTCCAGAGGGTGATCGCAACCGCACGAGGAGGACACCATGCCGCGCATTCCCGCCGTCAAGACCGCCGAAGCCGGCTTCCTGCTGAAGCTGATCTACAAGTTCGCCGGCAAGCGCTTCGGTGCCGTCCCCGAGCCGATGGCCGTCTACGCGCACCACCCGGCACTGCTCCGGGCCAACGGCATGCACGAAATGCTGGCGGAAAAGGCCAGCAAGACGCTGCCCGCCAACGTGCGCGAGCTGGCCGTGTACCGCGTCGCGACCCAGCTCGGCTGCACGTGGTGCATCGACTTCGGGACCATGCTGCAACTGCACGAGGGGCTCGACATCGAACGGCTTAAGAACATCGACGACTACGCGAAGTCGCCCGCCTTCACCGACCAGGAACGGCTCGGGCTCGCGTACGCCGACGCGATGACCGCGAGCCCGGTGACCGTCACCGACGAGCAGGTCGCCGAACTGGAACGCGAGTTCGGCCGCAAGGGCGTCATCGAGCTGACCTACCAGATCGGGCTCGAGAACATGCGTGCCCGGATGAACAGCGCACTCGACATCACCGCGCAGGGCTTCACGTCGGGCGACGCCTGCAAGATCCCGCTTCCCTGACCTGACCCTCGCAATTCGTCACCTGCTTGCGATGGTTCGGACGCCGAACCATCGCAAGCAGGTGACGAATTGCGTCAGGGGCCGACGCGGGTCCGCGCGGTGGTGAGCTTGTCCGGGTTCGCCATGTCGTAGATCGCCACGATCTTCCCGTCGCGGATGACGAACGCGTCGACGTGCTCGTCGAGCGCCCGGTAGCCGTCGGAGGCCGCCTGCGGCGGGATGTACAGCCCGAGGTCGCCGTTGACGAGCGCGACCCTGGCCTGCTCGATCCCGGCCGGGTCGTACAGCCGCATGAGCCCCTGGAACAGCCGGGTGACCTTGTCGAACCCGGCGACCGTGTGCACCGCCGTGCGCGCCTTGCCGCCGCCGTCGCCGACGAGGACCACGTCGGGGTGGAGGACCTCCGCCACCGCCTGGATGTCGCCGGTGAGCATCGCGGTCATGAACTTCTCGATGATCTGCTGTTGCTCGGCGAGCGCCGTCCGGGGTGGCGGATCGGCGTCGGCGACCGCGCGGCGGCCGCGGGAACCGTGCTGGCGCGCGGCCTCCGGCGTGCAGCCCAGGATCTCGGCGATCTCGCCGAACGGCACCGAAAACGCGTCGTGCAGGACGAACGCGACGCGCTGCTCCGGCGTGAGCCGGTCGAGGACCACCATCGCCGCCATTCGCATCCCGTCGTCGCGGACCGCGACGGTCAGCGGATCCTCCGACGACGGCGTACCCAGCGGGCCGAGGACCGGTTCGGGCAGCCATTCGCCGACGTACCGTTCGCGGCGCACCACCGCGGACCGCAGCCGGTCGAGGCAGATCCGGCTGACGACGGTGGTCAGCCAGCCCTTGTGGTCTTCGATGGCCGAACGGCGGCGCTCGTCCAGGCCGCTCAGGCGCAGCCAGGACTCCTGGACCGCGTCCTCGGCGTCGGAGAGCGTGCCGGTGAGCCGGTACGCGACCGACACCAGATGAGGGCGCAACGTGGCGAAGTTCCCGGCGAGTTCGTCCAGGGCGGTGCTCATTCCCCGAGTGTGCCGCACAGCGCTCCGCAAGGAAGAACTAGGCCGTGTCCGGTAGATCGGTTCGCGGTCTTCGCGCCCAGGCGGTCCGTGACGGCACGGGCGGATGCGGCCGAGTACGACCCCGGTACGAGGCCGATCCGTCCGCACCGCCAGGAACCACCTGGATCACGAAGCCCATCGAACCGACTTACCGGACACGGCCTAGAGT